>NZ_CP051680.1:5580000-5880000 GCF_012849095.1 Cohnella herbarum | reverse complement strand
GGTACCTTCGCCGTACAGCTCGCCCTTGCTCTCGGCGCCACCGTCATTGGCACAGCCAGCGAGCGCAATCACGAGTACCTTCGCTCGCTCGGAGCAATTCCCGTAGCCTACGGCGAAGGCCTCGCCGACCGGGTGCGGGCCCTTGCTCCGCAAGGGATCGACGCTGCGCTTGACGCGGCAGGAGGCGACGCTCTTCGCGTATCCGTCGAGCTCGTCCACGACAAACAGCGCATCGGCACCCTCGTTGCTTTCGACTTGGCGCCCGAGTTCGGCGTTCGCACCATTCGCAGCCAGCGTTCCGCAGCTCGGCTAGCCGAGCTCGTCGAGCTTTACGAGCAAGGCCATCTGCGCATTCCGATCCGCAAAACCTTCCCTCTGGATCGCGCCGCGGATGCGCATCGGGAGATCGAAACCGGACACGGGCACGGTAAAGTCGTGCTTACTTTCACCGCTCAGTTGAATATCGGTATTATTCTTGGCAGCACGCGCCCAGGAAGAGTAAGCCCGCAAGTCGGGAAATGGATCAAAGAGATTGCGGACAAACGGGGTGACGCCTCCTACGAAATCGTGGATCTTGCGGACTACGACTTGCTGTTTCTCGGAGACCCCTCGGGAGAACAGCAGGTTGCGGCTTGGGCTAAGAAAATATCCGACTTGGACGGATTCGTATTCGTAACCGCGGAATATAATCACAGCATAACCGGGGTATTGAAAAACGCCCTAGATTCCGCTCACGCGGAATGGTACAACAAGGCAGCCGGCATTGTCAGTTACGGTTCTTCCGGCGGGACGCGGGCTGCCGAACATTTGCGCGGAATTCTAGCGGAGCTGCAGGTGGCAGACGTTCGTGCACACCCCGCGCTTAATCTATTTACCGACTTTGAGAACTACACGACTTTTAAGCCTTCCGAGAAACACATTTCACATGTGAATGGCATGTTGAATCAGATGTTAAGTTGGTCTGCCGCATTAAAATCGGTTCGAACTTGACAAAGTCCCATCCATTACAAGAGTGTCCAAGCGAGCTCGATCGCTTTATCGATCGCAACGAGCATCGCCGTCTTCCCTGTCTCTTCCAGATGAGACATCGTTCCATAAGCATCTCCTCCTTGGGTAAAACAACGGGCTCCAGTCAAACGCCTAGCTCGGCTCTGGAACCCGGTAATTGTTTTACATGGCAGCCGTGTTGCTAGCTTTCCCCTGCTTGGGTGAGCGGATAAACAAGAAGGCTAACGCCGCACCTGCTAAAGCTACGATACCGGACCACAAGAACGCTTGTTGAAATCCTTCATTCAGCGCAACGGCCGGATCAACACCCGTTTGGGAAGCGGTTGTTGCCCCCGCGATCGCCACCATAATGGCCAGACTGATGGCCGAGCCGATCTGGTAACTCGTATTGGCAAGACCAGACGCAAGACCTGCTTCTTCAGGTTTGGCACCAGACATGGCGGACATGGTAGCCGGAATATAGGCAAGCGACATCCCCAGGGCACCGAGCAAGGAAGCTGGAAGAACGTTAACGATAAAGCTTCCATCCACGGGCGTATTTCCGGCGAACAGCAGCATCGAGCCTCCAAGCGCAATCAATCCAATGACCAAGTTGGCCTTCATACCGAACTTCCCGATTAATTTTCCGGTAATTAAAATCATGAAGACGGCTATAAGAATCGTCATCGGCAACAAGCCGACCCCGCCTGCGAAGGCAGAAAACTTCAAAACTTGCTGCATGTAGAGATTTAGGAAATACCATAGCGGAATCCATCCGGCGGATAACATAATAAGAGCGACATTACCGGCGGCCAGATTCGGCGCCTTAAAAATCTTAAGCGGAACAAGCGGCTCCTTTTTAACGGCTTGGATGATCAGGAACAGGATAAACAACGCTGCACCCGAGATTAGCGTCCACACCGTGGACGATGCCCCCCACCCGTTATGTTCCGCGGTCACGATTCCATATACCACCAACACCAATGCCGCAGTGACGAAGATGGAGCCTACCACGTCGATGCTGCCCTTCCTCCGCATTCCCTTGGCCAATAATCCCGGCGCTAAGAGCAATGCGACAATGCCGACCGGAACATTAATGAGAAAAGTCCACTGCCAACTGAGCCACTCGGTAATAACGCCGCCCAGAAACACGCCTGCTGATCCTCCTGCAGCTGCCGATGCTCCCCAGAAACCCAGCGCTTTCCCCAATTCTTTAGGATTACCGCTGAAAAGCATCATAACAATCGTTAACGCGGAAGGCGCAATTAATGCGGAACCGAGTCCTTGCAGAGCGCGGCCAACATTGAGCGATTCCTCATTCCAAGCCAGCCCCGCCAGTAAAGAAGCTAATGTAAGAATGGCAAATCCCCACATGAATATTCGCCGCTGACCAAATAAATCGGACAATCGTCCCCCTAATAACAACAAACCGCCAAAGAAAATAACATACGCGTTAAAAACCCACTGCAAACTTGCTTGCGTATAGCCGAGTGCCTCTTTGATCGCCGGCAAAGCAACACCGATAATGGAAGTGTCCATAATGACCATAAAATTAGCTAAGCATAATAACGCAAGAGCCATCCAACGCTTCGGATCTGCCTGTGGAACTGACTGGGGTTGAACCCCTTGATTCTTCATGACTGTTTTCTCCTTTGTCATACCACAAATTATTGTTGACGATTCAGAGCCCTAAGATTTGGACTTATTGACGGCCGTCATGAAAGAAGTCCATTTTGTTTCCGAGTTCATCTTTGAGCTTTCGTCAATATAGTATACCCCCCTATAGTATATTGTCAAGGAAAATTTACACATAATTACTGATGAAGTTATCGCTGGTTTTCATGGCAAATTGGGTATATTTACCTTAAGCAGAAGGTCTATGGCCGTTCCGCTGATCAAACATGGTATACCGATTTATTCGAGGACCTGAAAGAGCAAGCTGTTTGTTATTCCCCTCTATTCGATAGATCACTGCCACAACGCAAACAGGCTGCCCCTCAGGTCGTATAAGACCTTGCGGGACAGCCCTATTATCCAGCTTAAAATGGATTCAAAACATGAAAGAACACATTCGGAGACGCCATTCTGTAATAATAGCTGCACCAGCCGGCACCCTTGTCGTTGAATCGGTTCGTCGTGCTGTACACGAGACGCTCCTGCTCCAACTCCTCGATTCGCTCGATCCGGCCCTCGACATAATCGAGGAGCCTCGTCGCAGCCGTATCGAGCCGGTTCACGACGCCGCCGTAGCGGATGTCGAGCACTTCCCAGCCGAACGGCTTAAACAAGCGAAGCCATTGCGAGCGATGGGCCGCGCGCAGTTCGCGCACCGCTTCCGCGATCGCGGGCAACACATCCGTCGCCACGCGCTGCAATGTCGCGTTGTCCTTCGCATCATACGCCCGCTTAAGCTCGATGCCGATCTCGCTCTTCCGCTTCAACACACCGCATAACTTCTCCGGAACCTCGAATACGTAATCCAACTCGGCCGTCTCATCGCGTCGATTGCGAATATTTTGCTCCAAGCGGGCATAGTGTTCGGCCATCTCCAAACCTTCGATCTGTTTGTCGAACAACCCGAGCAGAACGTCTTGGTACAACAGAAACTTCGAAGGATTGCTCTGCTTCCGGTTGTCGGGCTCGGCACCCGGCGTCTCGTCCAAATCCTTCAACTGCATGAACGTCTCCGCTTCAATGCCGGTGCAGAACTTCACCCGTTCGGCCAACCAAGCCCGATCCGGCTTCTCCTCCGAATAAGCATGTTCCGCGTAGAGCTGCAGACCCAACAATGCCGCGAACGGATTTCCTTCATTCCCGTCATCGCCCCACATCGTCGCATACGCCTCGCGAATGCCCTCTTTCTTGCATACTTGCAGCGCCGTATCAGAAGCGTTCAACGACAAGCCGTAATTGACTCCGAAAGTGTTGAATATCCACACGGCCCCCGCAAATACTAAATTGCAGCCGAGCGGACGGTGATTGGCGATCACGCTTTCGTATTCTTCCGGCTTCAAGTGAACGTAATCCCAGTAGACCATGTCGACGTCTTTCGGAATACGGCGAACCATGTCCTCCGGTATCGACGTATTTTTATCGTAATAATTGCTTTCGGTTCCGGCGTTCCCGACGGCCAGCTTCAAGAACATATCGCTCCACATCATCGGCTTTAAGCCACGGTCGCGAGCGCAATCGAGCACCTTCTCCAGATGCTCCGTCATGATGTCGAAACGGTTTCGATAGCCGTTCCGGTCCAAGTATTTGCCCCGGCCGAGCTCCTCCGCCTCGTCCATGCCGATATGGATTTTGCGGCTGCGGAACGGAGCGCTGGCGGCTTCGATCATCTTCTCGATCAAGCGGTCCGTCCGCTCTTCCCCAACGAGGAGCGCGCCTTTCGTATCCTTGTAATCCCATACCGGCTGCCACTTTAGGAACTCTTCCAGATGCGCCAGCGTCTGAATGCTCGGAAATGCTTCGATACCGAAACGGTCGGCGTAATCGTCGATCTCTTTCAATTCCGCCTGCGTATAGCGACCCCTCATATAACCGAAATAAGGCTCGCCTTCGATCGCGTACGTATCCTCCATGTACAACATGACGGTGTTCAGGCCCATTAATGCCATCTTGTTCAGCATCGTTTTGAAACTATCCACCGTCATTACCGCGTTCCGGGACAGATCGAACATCGGGCCGATCGTATCGAACTGCTGCTTCTCCCGATGCTCGAAATCCGTCTCCCCGCCGGCGATCTTCTGCATAAGAAGTCCCAATCCGCGGAAAAACTGATGTTTTCGGCCATAGTGGATATAAGCCTCGCCTTGCTTCAAGCCGACAGCTAAGTCATTCTCGCCGGAAGAAGATCCGACTTGTACGATGAGCCCGTCCTCCGCCTCAGTAAATCCAACCTCTTGAGACAATGCCTGTATTCCAGATCTTATTGCGCTCAAATCTCCCGTAAAACGTAGTTTCATCCGATTCCCTCCTGTAGCATCCGAGTGTTTTCCAGCTTTTATCTCACTAAACATTATAACGTTATATTGTATTCCGTGATTTATATGCTATCCTAACCTTATAGGGAAAGCAATACGAATTTCGCTCATCGAATCTCGCGAATCCCTCTCTGCTCAAACCCGCTAAGAAAGAAGGTGATCGACATGCAAGATCGTTTCGTTCTGCGAAACTTAAAGCGCGTCAATGGAGACGCTATCGATATCGTAATAGATAACGGCAAAATTACCGAAGTAACGGAGGCCGGCCATGGAATGGGGAGCCGAATACTCGATTGCTCCGGCGCTTATGTATCTAGCGGATGGATAGATATGCATGTTCATGCCTTCCCGGCTTTCGATCCCTACGGCGATGAGATCGACGAAATCGGCATTAAGCAAGGCGTAACCACGATCGTCGATGCCGGAAGCTGCGGAGCCGACCGAATCAGCGATCTGGCTGCTAGCCGGGCTCATGCGCGCACGAACGTATTCGCCTTCCTGAATATTTCAAGATTAGGGTTAGCCAGGATCGACGAATTATCCAATCTCGAATGGATCGATGCCGCCAAGGCTATTCAAGCCGCGAAGCATTTCAACGATTTTATCGTGGGTTTAAAAGCCCGCATTAGCAAAAGCGTAGTCCGCGATAGCGGACTTGAGCCCTTGCGGCGCGCACGCGAGCTATCCGCTCAAACTTCGCTGCCTCTAATGGTGCACATCGGCTCTGGACCGCCGAACATCGAGGAAGTGATCCCGCTGCTCGAGAAGAAGGATATCATCACGCATTATCTCAACGGAAAGAGCAACAATCTGTTCGACGCCGAAGGCAGTCCGCTCCAGGTGCTGCAAAATGCGATCGCTCGCGGCGTACATCTCGACGTCGGACACGGAACGGCCAGCTTTTCCTTCAAAGTCGCCGAAGCCGCGAAGCGGCATCACATTGAACCGAATACGATCAGCACCGACATCTACCGCGGGAACCGATTGAACGGACCGGTCTACAGCATGGCCCACGTGCTCTCCAAATTCCTTTACTTAGGTTATCCGTTGGAGCAGGTCATCGCTGCCGTCACCTCCCAAGCGGCCGAATGGCTCGGCAAGCCGGAGCTTGGCCGCATTCAAGCGGGAGACGCCGCGAACCTAACCTTGTTTACCTTGCGTAATGAACCGACCGTGCTGCTGGATTCCGAAGGGGATCAGCGTACGGCGCAGATGAGAATCGAACCTAAAGGAGTCGTTGCGAATGGCGAATTCATTGAATGCGAGATACGGACTTAAACGCGTAATTAACGCAAGCGGACGAATGAGTATATTAGGCGTATCCGCTCCTACGGATACCGTCATGGACGCCATGAAACACGGTGGGCAAAACTACGTGGAGATCGCGGATTTAGTGGATAAGTCCGGCGACTATATCGCGCGCATTCTGGGTTCCGAGGCAGCCGTCGTCGTGAATTCCGCTTCCAGCGGCATCGCGCTCTCGGTAGCCGCGATCGTGACGCAAGGAAACCGGCGCAAGAGCGTTCGCCTGCATCAAGAAGCTATCGCCAAGAACGAGATCATTATTCTGAAAGGCCATAACGTGCAATATGGAGCACCCGTAGAAACGATGGTATTCTTAGGGGGCGGCAAGCTCCTCGAAGTGGGCTATGCGAATGAGGGAAAAGCGGAGCATATCGAAGATGCGATCTCAGAACATACGGCAGCCATTCTATACGTCAAGTCGCATCACGCGGTACAGAAAAACATGATTTCCGTAGAGGAAGCATGGGAGATTGCCCAACGCAACGGCATTCCGCTTATCGTGGACGCAGCCGCCGAAGAAGACATTCAGAAGTACGTCAAATGCTCCGACTTAGCTATCTACAGCGGATCCAAGGCGATCGAAGGCCCGACATCGGGCATCGTAGGCGGCAAAAGAACGTACATCGAGTGGGTTAAGGTACAATTGCACGGCATCGGACGCAGCATGAAAGTCGGCAAAGAAACGACGTTCGGACTCCTACAAGCGCTCGACGAGTATATCGTCAAGGCGGACAAGAGCGAACAAGAAAAAGAAGCGTTGCAAGCGTTGATGCCTTTGAACGATATAGATGGAATACGGGTAAGCATCGTTCAGGACGAAGCCGGCCGCGCAATCTTCCGGGCGCGGATTCAGATCGATCCGGCGAAGTCCGGCACGTCCGCCAAACAAGTCGTCACGGAGCTGCAAAACGGAGAAATTGCGATCTACACCCGTGACTACGGCGTCAAGCAAGGTTATTTCGACATCGACCCTCGTCCGCTGTTGGGCGACGACATGCAAGTTATCGCATCAAGAATACATGAATTAGCAGGAGGAAAATAAAATGACCAATCCATCGAACATATCCAAACGCTTCTACAAAAACCGGGTCGCGCTTAACGTATTGGCCAATGGCATCGAGAATGCCAAGGAAGTATTCGAAGCCGCGGAAGGTTACGTGCTTGTCGGCGTTCTGTCGAAGGATTACCCGACAGTCGAAGAGGCCGTGGCCGCCATGAAAGCCTATGGCAAAGAAATCGACGACGCGGTATCGATCGGATTGGGCGCGGGCGATAATCGCCAAGCCTCCGTCGTCGCCGAGATCGCGAAGTACTATCCCGGCAGCCATATCAATCAAGTGTTCCCGGCGGTCGGAGCGACTCGCGCGAACCTCAACGGCCAACAAAGCTGGATTAACAGCTTAGTGTCTCCGACCGGCCAAGTCGGATACGTGAATATCTCGACAGGCCCCATAAGCGCAGCACAGAGCGAGCAAGCGATCGTTCCCGTCAAGGCGGCGATTGCGTTAGTGCGCGATATGGGCGGCCAAGCGTTAAAATACTTCCCGATGAACGGATTAAGCCGTGAAGACGAATTGCGCGCTGTCGCGCAGGCGTGCGGCGAAGAAGGTTTCGCCTTGGAACCGACGGGCGGAATCGATATGGACAATTTCGAAGCGATTCTGCGCATTGCTCTCGAAGCGAACGTGCCGCAAATCATTCCCCATCTTTACTCCTCGATTATCGACAAGACAACGGGGAAAACGAAAGTCGAAGACGTTCGCAAGCTGCTGGATGTCGTGAAAAGATTGGTTGATCTTCATGGCTAAAAGGATCGCGGTCTTCGGAGAAGTGATGATGCGGCTTCAGGTGCCGGGTTACGAGTTGCTCTCTCAGGCAAGCAGCCTGAACTTCTCCTTCTCCGGGACGGGAGTTAACGTCGCTTCCGCCTTGGCGCGCTTCGGTCATACGGGATATCTCGTGACGACTTTGCCGGCCAATGCCGTGGGGGATGCCGCGGCGGCTTACTTGCGCAAGTTAGGTTTGTCCCAGGAGTTTATCCAGCGAGGCGGCAACTATCTGGGCATGTATTTCCTGGAGAACGGCTTCGGAGCAAGACCGAGCCGCGTGACGTATTCCAATCGGTTGGAGAGCAGTTTCAATACCGCTCCCGGTGACGCATATGATTACGACGCTATCGCGGCGCAATCCGATGTCGTTCACTTCTGCGGCATTACGTTAGCCATGAACGATTCGGTCCGGCTTCATATGAAGAGCCTGGCGAAAGCCGTCAAGGCGCGCGGAGGAACCGTCGTCTTCGACTGCAACTACCGCCCGTCCCTCTGGGGGCCTGACGGCTACGAGAAAGCAAAGCCTCATTACGAGGATATGCTCGGACTGGCGGACATCGTTATGATGAACGAGAAAGACGCCATGTTCATCCTAGGCATGCGCACCGACAAGGAAAATCGTCTCGACCAGCTGCGCGAGCTGCTTCCAGTCGTCGCGGCCCAATATGGAATCCAAGTTGCGGCCGGTACTCACCGCTCCGTTAACGGCGACAATACCCATTCATTGTTAGGATTTATTTATAAGAAGGATACCTTTACCTTTTCCAAGAAACTGACCTTCTCCGTCTATGATAGAATAGGTGCAGGAGATGCCTATACGAGCGGAATCGTACACGGGGAGATTAGCGGATTCTCGCCCGCGAAGACCGTCGATTTCGCCGCCGCGGCCGGAATGCTGGCGCATACGATCGTGGGCGACACGCCGATGTCATCCGAAAGCGAGATTCTCCGGGCGATGACGGAAGCGGTAGGCGACGTGGAAAGGTAGGGTATGCCGCATGGGCTTAAGCCGTAAAAAGAGACCCTTATATTTGCAAATCAAAAGTATATTAAAGGATCGAATCCTTCACGGCGCGTATCCTATCGAGACTAATATCCCTTCGGAGCCCCAATTGGAGACGGAATTCGGAGTCAGCAAAATAACGGTGCGCAACGCGATCAAAGAACTCGTTCAAGAAGGTTATCTGGAAACGAGCAGCGGCAAAGGAACGAAAGTCGTTCGCAACACCTCTTCCTCCAAGCTGTCGACTTCGCAACGGTTCACGGAAATCTTAGTCGAGGAAGGCCACCGGATTCAGAAAAGATTGTTGAGTTCGGAAGTCGTCCATCACGAAGAAGGCTCGGAATTATACTCCATGTTCGGGAAGAAATGTCTTCGCATAGAGCGTCTATACCTGCTTAATGACGCGCCGTATATCCATTACACGCATTATTTAACGATGCGAAGGGGCGAACTCCAGCTTGTCGATTCGGATGCCCAGTCGTTGTACGGCATGTTGGATGAACAACAAATCTCCTTGGCCAAGTTTCGGGATCAGTTCGCCGTCACTCTGGCCCCTCCTGCGGTAGAGAGTTTGTTACTTGTCAATGAACGTACACCTCTTCTCAAGCGCACCAGGCATTCCTATGACGACACCGGCGAGCTGATCGAATTAAGCGTAGGACATTACAACACGGAAATTCAAGAGTATATCGTTAACTATGACGTATGACGCACAATGGCGGCACAGGAGCTCTCAATCCTGTGCCGCCATTTTTTCGCATAACTAAATCAGCCTAAGGCCGCCCTTTTTGCCAGAACCTTTTTCCCCCGAAACAGCTTAGACTTCACCGTACTTACCTGCATGGACAAGTGATCCGCGATTTCCGCAATGGAACACTCTCCGAAAAATCGCAATACGAAAACGTCCCGGTAAGAATCGGGCATCGCTTTCACCAGATGAACAACCCGGGTCTGCTCCTCTCGCTTAACGACGATTTGATCCGGAGTCGGCCCTTCATCCCTAATATGCTCGTCCAGATGATTGCAGGGCTTAGATTTTCTGCGGCGTAGCATGTCGATGCACAGATTCTTAACGATATGCTTGGTCCACGTGCTTAACTTACATGAATAATTGAATTTATGGAGGTTAAGGAAAATCCGGGAGTAGGCTTCTTGCACGGCATCTTCCGCGTCTTCGTGATTCCTCAAGTACTTGAACGCCTGCCAGTACAGTAAATCCCGGTATTCGTTATAAAATAATGTAAACATCTCATGGTCTCCGGCGAGCAGTTTGCGCACTTGATCGGGCGTAAGAGTCGTATTCATGGTTCCTCCTTGCGATTACGGCTTCTTTGTTACATGAACTACTATAACGGCTATTTGTGTCCGCAATATGGCACGATTATTTTCTCAGGCGATTGCGCAATGCAAATAAACCGCCCCTGGCTTCGGTAAGCCGGGCGGTTCCTAGTCGCAGGTCGGAGAAATTCGGAGATTTTCGGACCAACTCGCATCAACTCGATATTTTGCGAGCTACGTTTGCTTTTCTGAATGGCTGAACCTTTACTTTTAGCTGTTGAGACAATTCCGCCAGAAGCGCGGCCGATGCCGCGACTTGCTGCATGGACGCATTCTGCTGCTCCGCCGCGGCCGCGATCGTACCCGAATCGTTCGCGTTCTTGGATGCCAACAGCAGCATATCTTTCACGGAAGAAGTCATGCTCCCCGCGCTTTGTTCGATCTCCCGAATGGAATCGTAGACGCTCGCGGCTTGCTGCGCGACCTTGTCGATGCTGCTCCCGATAGCTCCGAACGACTTCTCCGCCTCGTGCACCAGTTCCATTCCCGTTTCCGTTGCGCCCGTTCCTTGTTCCATGCTATTCGCGGCTTGAGAGATAGAGCTCTGAATTTCCGCCAACAGCGAGCCGATCTCCCCCGCTGCCCGGGCAGACTGATCGGCCAGCTTGCGAATTTCCGCCGATACGACCGAGAACCCCCTGCCGGCTTCGCCCGCTTTCGCCGCCTCGATCGCCGCATTCAAGGAAAGGAGGCTCGTCTGCGAAGCAATCGAGGTGATGAACGCCACGATCTCGTCAATCGCGTTCGAATGCTGCTTCAGCTTTAAGACATCGTCCGATGAGGCTTGCACGGATTGATAGATGGCTTGCATCTGAAGGTTGACGTGCGATAACGACTTAAGGCCGCCATCCGAAGCTTTGCGGGCTTTCGCCGCCACCTCCGTCATTTTCCCCGTGCTCGCGTTGATTTCTTTAACCTGACCAAGGACATCCTGAGCCGCTTCCTTGAAGCCTAATACGATTCGTGCCTCGTGCTCCGCGCCTGCGGACACGTTCTGGATGGAGCTCGCGATCTCTTCGGCCGCCCGGGTGGTCTCCTCCGCCCCGCTCTTCATCTGACTGGCCTGCGACGAAATGTCGATCGAGAACCGGGAGATGCTGTCCATCGTATCGCAAAGCCCGTCCAACGTCTGATTAAAGCGATCTCCCAGACTTTGCAATTCGTTCCCCGAGCGCATTTGCGTGCGTTTCGTAAAGTCTCCCTCCGCCATCGCGATCGCCAGACGATTAATGTCCTTGATATTCTTAAGCACATAACGGCTATAGAGATGAGCGGACAAAGCGACGATAAAGCAGGCGGCCAGGATGATCAGAATCATCGGTTCGAATAGCTTAAATAGAGGCCCGTACAGCTCGCTCTCCGGAATCGTAAGCGCAAGAACCCAGCCCGCATTCGGAATCGTAGCGTAGTATACGCGCATCGTTCGGCCGGTTTTCTCGTAGGTGCCGCTTCCTTCGTTCATGACTACCGGAGAAACCGCGCCGGCATCGGGGACGGGAACATTCTCGGTGACGGCAGCTTCGTCCGAATCCACGTCCGAATCCATATCGATCTCCAACCCGAGATCATCAAGCTCGACCGCGCTATCGCTATCATCGTTCGCTACGGCGTCCTCCGACCCTAGGTCGATCTCCAATCCGAGATCATCAAGCTCGCTCTCGGTGTCCGTATCGCCGACAGCTTCATCCGCCTCGGTTTCCACTACTCCGGCTTCCTCCGCGCTCTCGCTCGGGAGGTTCTCTTCCGCAGTTCCCCCGCTCGCTTCCGTCTCAACCGAAGATGAACCGCTAAGCATGACCCCGGCTAGCGCCGCCAAGGATTCGTTAGCATCCTCCGTCAGCTTTACCTTCATGATCTTGACGTAATCCTTGTCCCCTAGAACGAGCCCGTTCTTATCGATCAGGATGGCGGAGCCGTTCCTACCGACCGATAGGCTACCGACCAGCTGTTGTATGCTATCCAAGCCAATGCTCTGCGTCGCGACGTTAATAAAAGTCTGGTTCTCGTCATAATAAGGAACGGAGACATCTACCTGCGCCGTTCCCGTCGCCTCATCCAAATAGGGGTCACCGAACGAGATGTTGCTGCCCAACGTGCCATTTGCCTCTACAACCGGAGCTAACGTCCGAGGGGTCAGTATCGCGGATAACAGCTCGCCTTCGATCTCGTTCACGTATTGATGGGTTTGGCTTTTCAGCCTCTCCTCCACGCCATCCGTTATTAACTGTCTGGAGAAAGAATAGCTTACCGCCACCATCGCGATCAGGATCGCCGCGACCGTGGTCGTAAAAATGAGCAAAAATTGATTCTGTATCGTACGTAATCCGGACAATCTCGACTTCCAATTCCAGTTTATTTTTCCGACCACACGTATTCCTCCTATAGAGTCAAGCGCACTTAGTTTCACTCTAATAGGAAATATTTAACTCCAAATAATCCTTGGGCGCACATTATGTAAAATTTCATGGAATGTCCAAGCATATACGCAAAAAACACCCTCGACGGGAGGGCGTTTCGCATGGCTTCGTAAACATTAAGCTCTACTTTTTCTTGCTGTTCCTCATGGCGGCGAGCACCTTCATTCCTTCTTCTCTCCCGTTGGCCAGCCGGTCGTATTCGGCAGATTCCCTAGCGACAAGAGCGATCTTACCCTCTTTGTTAAAATGAAGTCCCCAGCCGTATTTCTTCGGCAGCATCGAGGCTCTCAAGCAAGCCATCGGTTTGGCGAAAAAGCCGCTGCGGATTTCTTCTCCCCGGGTCGACAACTCTTCCTCGGAAATCTCCTTATGCCGAATATGAGTTTCATAAAGGAGCTCTTCTTGGGTGTAGCCATACGGATGATTAAAGATCAAATCATACTCGATCCCGGGCTTGGACTTTCCGTTCTTCTTCTCCGGAGGAATCAATCCCCTCTCGACGGGACAGTCTTTAGAGACCGTGATGAAAGTATCGTAGTAGTTCCATTCCATCCGCCACGCCTCCTCCTATCGTCAATTTATTTCCATTATATTCGAATTTCATGGCAAACGCGGTCATATCCTTAATGGATGCCTGCAAAAGAATGACGATCGGGAGGCGTTATGGATGTCCGCTAATAAGGGGATTCTGCATACCTACTCGGAGCTCAATAAGCAACAGCCGCTGCTGTTCGTTCCGAACCACGGCCAAGCGGAAACGAATGTCTCTTTCGTTGCGGAGAAATTAGGTTATTACGTGGGCATATCCGCCCGGGAAGTCAGCCTGACTCTCTGCAAGCCGAATGAAAATTGGATCGGATTGCATCTCTCGCGGAGATTCATCGACGCCGCTCCGAACGCAACCGTAGAAGGTTTAGAGAAGGAATCCGGCTCCTTCCATTATTTCATGGGTACCCGGGCCGCCTCGCGATTCATGAACCTTCCTCCTTATCGGAAAGTCATTTGCCGCGAGCTCTGGCCGGGAATCGACGTCGTGATCCATGAAGGCGCTCAGTCGCTTAAATATGATTGGATCGTTCGTCCGAATGGACGAACCGAGGCCATACGAATGTCCTGCGAGGGTTGTATCGATATGGGATTAGACGAGAACGGCAGCTTGATCATCGACACGGAGTTTGGTTTGCTCGCGGAATCTAAGCCGACGGCTTGCCAGATCAAGAGCTCGGAATCCATTCCCGTCTCCTGTCATTATCGAATATGCCAAGAGCCCGACGGGCGAAAGTCGATCGGCTTTCAATTCCCGGAAGGGTATGACAAGGAACTCGAACTCGTTATTCGATCGTCATAGAATCATCCGATAGTCCTTGCCACGAGTTGTTCGCAATCTCAAGCAACTCGCTCCAGTTCACGATTCGCGGGAGGTCTAGATGCGTATTATACGGGTTGTCCTTAGCATATACGCGCATGTCCAATTCGGATAACGTTTCGAGCACGGCGGGTTTATCGTCGAAGTAATAATCCAAATCCAGCTTCCTTAAAATATGAACCTTCTCGGCATCGGCCATTCCGCAGTAAAATCGCTCTTCGTGCACGGGAAAGCCGGCGATGACAAGCGCATCCTTCGTTCTTGCGCAGTGCACGGCAGTTCTCGCGGTGACGTAATAAATTTCGTGCCCTTGCCGGTCGAGCTCTTGCAACACTTCGACCGCTTGATCGAACGGAGGCGCGGAATAGTAAATTTCATCGCGATGAAGATTCCACAACTCTTTTCCCTCTTCCGCGGATAATCCGAACGCGTCGTGAATCGGAATCGTCTTCAACGCTTGAAAAACCTCTATCCCCACTTGTCTATTCAGCTTGACGTTATATACCCGAAAAGCATGTTCCCGCAGATTAAGCAAAGTATCATCGATGTCGAACCCGAATTTCATAGCTGTGATTCTCCCTTGTTTTTGTCCGCGGCTTCATACTGCCTATTCGAATTATAACATTGCGCTCACACTTCGCCCCAATACACTTCCGTTTCGTAGTCGAAGTTAACCGTTCCGCCGCTTTCGTTCCGATCGAATAGCTCGCGCAACGCCGCTATCATCGGTTCGTAGTTCGGATCCCCGGCTTGCGGACTGTATGACGAAGAGAGTAAACGCCCTCTCAGCCCGTCAAAGTCAAACACTTGGCGAATAGCGAAGCGATCTTCCCGCAATCCGCCGGATTTGAAGAAGGCGAGCAGCATCTCGCGCGAAATATTGCGATGATTCACTTTCCCGTAATCCGTGCCCAAGTCATTAAGCAATCGTTCATACCCTTCGAGAAAAGGCGTGCCGCTCGTCAAGCGGGTGTTCCAGACGAGAATAGCTTTACCGCCGGGCTTCAGCACCCTTCCGAATTCTTTCTTGGCCGCAATCCGATCGAACCAATGGAAGGCTTGGGCGCAGACTATAAAATCATACGAATGGTCCGGCAATCCCGTCTCCTCCGCGGAGCCCGGAATCGCATGAAAGTTCGGATTATCTCCGGACGCCAATATCGCGGCTTCCCGCATCGCTTCGTTCGGCTCGATCGCCGTGACGGACGTGCCTCTCTCGAGCAGCAAGCGCGAGAAAATCCCCGTACCCGCGCCAACGTCCAACACCTTCGACTTCGCGCTTACGCCGACCGTCTCGTACAAATAATCAATCGCTTCCCGCGGATAGCTCGGCCGGTATTTCGTATACGTATCCACTCGGGTTGAAAATCTTTCTTTGCCGTTCATCGTTCGTTACTCCCCCATTCTAGAAACTCCAGACGGTTACCGAAAGGATCATAAGCATAGAATCTCCGGACATTCTCGTCTTCTCTCGCATCATCGTCGACCGCTTGCACATTTCGCTCCTTTAAATGACGCCGGAGATCGTCCAGATTCCGCACTTCAAACGCAGGATGCGCTTTCGTTGCCGGTACGAAGTCCTTCTGTACGCCGATGTGCACTTGATGCGCGCCGCATTGAAACCATAAGCCGCCGCGATGCCTCAAGTTGTCCGGTTTCGGAATTTCCACCCATCCCAGCAGCTCCCCGAAGAACAGACGCGCCTCCGGCTCGCAGCCCTCGTATGCAGCCAACTGAATGTGGTCTACTCCCACGAAATCAAATGACATTTGCCATCGCCTCCACTTAGTTTCACTATATGAAACTTAGTTTCATTTTATTGATTTTATCATAATTTATTTATTCCTTTAAATCCAGTATGTATTTCAACTCTCAGATCGGACTTCTCATCTTGTTGCCGGACACGGCAAGGGCAAGCGCGAAGGCCGGCTTTTTGGTAGAATGGAAAGCACGAGCCATAGAGCGGAGGTCACGAAGTTGGACTATATTATTCTCGACATCGAATTCAACGGCCGCAAGTTTGCCAGCGATCTGCCGATGGAGGTCATTGAGATCGGAGCGGTGAGGTTGGATTCTTCCTTAAAGTATAAGGATGAGTTTTCTTCGCTGATCAAACCTGTGTATTTTTCGAAGCTTAACGCCTTCATTAAGAAAAAAACCGGAATTCCGCAGGAGGACATCGACGTTGCCGCAGGGTTCCGGAAGGTTATAGCCGATTTCATCGCGTGGCTGAATCTAAGCGAGTCCTACATGCTCGTCACTTGGGGCGGAGAAGACCTCAAACGAATCGTATTCGATACCCGAATGCATAAGCTCGATGACTCGCACTGGATGGCCGCCCACTATTTCGACTTATTGAAGGGCTTTCTCCGGTACAAAAAAGTAACGAACGACGTCAGCGTCGAAGCGGCTCTCCTCGATCTCGGTATCGAAGCGACGGGCGCGGCGCATCGGGCGTTAGATGACGCGCGAATGACTTCGGAGGTGTTCCGCCGGTTGTTCGACGAGTTAGATTTCGAACTGAAGCAACAGTATAAAGATCAGTTCTCTAACTCGAAAGAACGGAGGATGATCAAGAACGCGATTCGATCGATGATCACCCAGAAGAAGATTCAGGACTGGGACTCGTTCGTCTCCGGCTTCTTGGCCGCCAAAATCGATCTTACCGATGAGAGAAAACTCGCGGAGCTGAAGGAACACTTCTCCTCCGAGTTGGAGAAGGCAAAGCAGCAGCCTAAGCCGGGGAATTAAGCTCCGCTTATTTGTCCCGGCATAACAAGCAGAAAAGGACCTTCCGCTATCGCTAAGGAGGGTCCTTTCTTATGCGCTCCAGGCTCATTGAAGCTCCCTTGCGAAAGCATCCGGCTCATCAAGCGCAAGATAGATCGTCGTAACCTTCCTTGGAAGGAACAGCAGTCCGTTAACGTTGACGGGCTGCTTTAGCGCTATTTTAACGTTAGGGATACCCAGAATCGGAAGGGCGCTATTTCGCTGCTCCTGAACGTCCGGATGAAATTCCCGCGCGCTTGCGATTTCGGCAATCGCATCGAGCGGAATATCCGCCTGTATCCGTAATCCGTACCTTAACCGCAAAGTTCCGTTTACGACTTTGACGGGTTGAAGCGCGGATGCGCGACAATCGCCCCAGATCAGCGCCAGAAGCCAAAGGTCCGCGATCGTAAGAATCCATGCCGCCCAGTGTGACCATTGTTGAACCAGAAGATGAACGACAACGCCTTCGATAAGGATGATTTTAGTAATAATGGCGGAGTACAATACTTGATTCGTCTTCTTGTGGTATGAGAATAAGGCCGCGTCCCCGGTAACCGTCTGCCGCTTCCTCTTCCATGAGAATAACAAGTAATAGATCAGGCTTGCGTCATGAAGGATTACCGATGCCAGTTTACCGCGCCCCAGCCCGTCGTGAACCGCCATGCGTAGAGCCTCCGCCGTATCCGGCTCATGGCGGGCAGCCTCCCGAAATCCTTTGATAACGCGATAGGCGATCCTAATCTCGTAAACAATAAAGGCAACCTCCGCCGCGATAATGAGAGCTTCGACCGGCCAGATCGCATTCCAAACCATACTCCTTTGCGCCGAAGGAACAATAAGCCACGCCGCCAATGCTCCCAACAAAGGGAACGCCATAATCTTTGCGATGGATTTACCTTTTCTGCGCAACACCAACAACCAGTATAGGAATGGAATAACGAGCATGAAATCGAATAGAACGGCGTACACCAGCAACGGTTCTTCTTCGGCGAGCAAGAGCACTCTTACGCTGAACATATCCGCTATCGCAATCAGCATTGCTATAGCAAGAAACCACAAAGTCGATTTTTGGAGTTTAGGTACGGTCATGTTATCTCCTCCTCGATAAATATGAAAACGGAAACCCGCAAGAGGCTTCCGTTCGGTTAAAAATTGTAGCTGTTGAAAGACGAGAATCCCGCATCGAAAAACGCAAAGAACGCGATGACCACAAACAGCAAAATGACCGCATAAACGGCCGTTCCCACAATGCCGCAAACAAGGCCGGCTATGGCCAATCCGCGTCCTTGTTCTTGCGTTCTCTTGATTTCTTTGAGCGACAGCGACGCGAAAATGATCGCGATGATTCCGACGATAAATCCGATATAGGGCAGTACGATGGCTAAGATGCCAAGGACCAATGCGGCAATGGATTTGCCGTTCGTCTTCTGCGGCGTAAACGGAGGCGGGGGAGAAAACCCGTATTGCGGCTCTTTGTAATTATGATCCAAGGAAGATCCTCCTGAGTAATATGTTTATCCTTATTATACTCCACGGAATATAACAAGATAATCCTTATTTATTAGGAGGATGGTCTCCAGCCTCGTTGCAGTTCGCCGATCGAGTAGCCGAAATCCATCTGCAAATGGGGATAGTCGGGAAACCCCTTCCAGTCGCCGCCCCAAGCGAATCCCAACTTCTTGGCGATGCCTACAACTTCCATCCAATCCGATTTCCCGTTGCCGTTACCGTCGTATTCCAGATCCCAAATGACTTTGCCTCCGGCAACGCCTAAGGCGAAATCGATGGCAAGACCGTAATTATGATAGGATTGACCGCCCTTAACTTGGGTCACGATCGATCCGCCGTCGCTTCTCCCCTTACGATACAAGGCATCCTGTTCTCCCGAGCTGCGGAAATCATCCGTGATGACCACACGAATCCCGATTTTCTCGCTCTGGGCCACAAGCTTATCCTTATTTTCCGCTACGATGGGATGCAATCGCGTAATTACCGGAGCCTCGCGAAACCACCCTATCGGAAACCAACGGCCGATCGCATCGACATTCATAATAAGATACACGGCCAATATTGCCATAGCGATGAAACTTAGCCGCCTTCCGCGTCGTTTACCCATGGGTCCTGCTTGGCTTCGTGCCGCCGTCGTAACCTCGTGATTCGTATTCATTCCTCGTCCCGTCCCTTGCCTCTCCTCTCGCAAAAAGCGAGATCTCTAGTAAATCTATTCATAGAATACCCCACTTCGCGGCTTCATATCCATCTCGTCCAATAACTCCCTCTACAAGTATACGAAGTGGACAGAAGAACGGAATGCGGGGGCTTCATCCGTCGGAGTTTCCGTTTCGTCGAAAAATCGTTAAAATAGAAAGCAGCACTCGAACTCAGAAGGGAATCAACGTACAATGATTATCAAACCTAGAACACGCGGCTTTATCTGCACGACGGCACACCCGCAAGGTTGCGCTCTTCAAGTACAAGAACAATTGGACTATGTGAAAGCCAAACCCGCACTGCAAGGTCCCCGTAACGTCCTCGTTATCGGAGCCTCCGCCGGATACGGTCTTGCCTCGAGAATCGTAGCGGCATTCGGCGCGGGCGCCAATACCGTCGGCATATACCGTCAAGGTCAACGTTCCGCGGATCGTCCCGCTTCCGCAGGCTGGTACAATTCCGCCGCTTTCGAGAACGCCGCGCAGGCAGCCGGGCTGAAATCTTATAGCGTAACCGGAGATGCTTTCACCGACGAGACGAAAGCGAAAGCGGTCGAGCTGATCCGCAGAGAACTCGGACAAGTGGACTTGGTCGTATATAGCGTGGCCTCGCCTCGCCGAACGAATCCGCGGACGGGAGAAACGTCCAATTCGGTGCTCAAACCGATCGGACAAACTTATACGAACAAAACCGTCAACTTTCATAACGGGGAGGTCAGCTCGATCACGATCGATCCGGCAACGGAATCCGAAATCCGCGAAACGGTCGACGTCATGGGCGGCGAAGATTGGCAATTGTGGATCGACGCTCTTCGACAAGGCGGAGCGTTGGCCGATCATGCAACGACGATCGCTTATTCCTATATCGGTTCGAAAATTACGCAAGACATTTACCGCGAAGGAACGATCGGTCAAGCGAAAGACCACTTGGAGTCTACCGCGAAACTACTGAACGAACAACTCGGCGCAAGCGGCGGTCGTGCGTTCGTAACCGTAAGCAAGGCTCTTGTGACGCAATCGAGTTCGGCGATTCCGGTCGTACCGCTGTACATCTCCGCCCTGTATAAAGTCATGAAGGAAAAAGGCATTCACGAGGGCTGCATCGAGCAAACCTACCGACTGTTCTCGGAGCGCCTCTATTCGCAGAACGGCGTCCCCGTCGACGAGGAAGGCCGTATCCGCATCGACGATTGGGAAATGCGGGAAGACGTTCAACGGGAAGTCGCGAGCATCTGGAACGAGCTGACGACGGACAACATCATGCAGTTGACGGATCTTGAAGGCTACCGACGCGAGTTTTTCCAACTGTTCGGCTTCGAGACGAATGGCGTCGATTACGAAGCGGACGTGGATCCGAACGTGAACATTCCGAATTTAAGCTAAACGATAATGGCCGGGCTCCCTCCGAAGGGAGGAACCCGGCCATTCGATTTTATCTGAGTATAATGCCTTCGCCGACCTTAAAATTTACGCAAGGCAGCCTGTCCGAAGTCACCGTATCATCCTTGCTAAATAGCTCCAGCAATTCATACGGGGCCCCTTCGCTTGACTGAACATATTGTTCGATCGTGACATTCAAGGGATCGACGATCCAGTATTCAGGTACTCCGAAATGGGCGTAACTTCTAAGCTTCATCACTCTATCGCGTTTAATGGTGGACGGAGATAATATTTCAATGACCAGATCAGGCGGTCCGACGACCGCATGCTCTTGAATGATGTCGGAACGGGACCGGTGAACCATCAGAATATCCGGCTGTCTGGTTTCCCTATCCGATAAAATCACGTCGATCGGCGAATCCATAATAATATATTCATTCTCGCATGAATCCGTAAGTATACTCTCTATCTGGTGGCTAATTCGTTGATGAGTGGTTGTCGGCGAAGGCTTTAACTCCAATATGCCCGCAACGATCTCATACTGGTTTCCGTCCTCGGGCAATTTCATGTAATCCTCTACGGTCCATCCCGACTCTTTAATCAAATGCGGCTTATCCGGCTTCTTCTCGTAGTTCAATCCAAGTCCCTCCCTAGTTTTCCTTATTCTTTCAGTATAATGGACAGCCTAAGTCATGCCAATGCCATCTGACATTTGACTCCCGCCTCCTTGCAGGAGTATCGTAAATTCGATAGGAGTCGGAATTGATCGCACGCAACTGGAGGCATCTCATGCGGAAAGCTATCCCATTAATAACCGGTAAAAGTATGCCCTTCGTTCTGACCCTGATCATCGCGCTCGTGTCCGGCTATCTTTTCACGCTAATTCGCATGCCTATTCCTTGGCTCCTCGGACCTATGATCGGAGTGTGGCTAGCCGGTCGAGTAATGAAATCCGTTCAGCTCTATTGGCCGGGCTCCTTGCGCAATGCGGGACTGATCACCGTAGGCTATGCGATCGGCCTTTCCTTTACGACCGCAACGCTGAGAGAAATCATTCGTCAATTTCCTTCTATGATCTTGTTGACGTTACTGCTACTGCTTCTCTGCGCGCTGATCGCTTACGGCATGACCAGGCTGACCGGAATCCCTTTCCCGACAACGTTGACGGGCAGTATCCCGGGCGGGCTTTCCCAAATGATCGCGCTCGCGGAGGAAACCAAAGGAATCGACATCACCGTCGTCACCTTCTTGCAGGCTTCCAGACTGATGATGATCGTCGTAGCCGTCCCGCTTCTTATTTTCAGTCCGTTGATGGGCGGCGTTCACTCCGAACTTCAGATCGTTCCCGTTACGGAGATCTCTGCCGGTTGGGCGGCTCTGTTTCCCGATATCCTTCCGTTCGCCATCGCTTGCACCGCCTTCGCGCTACTAGGCAACAGAGTCAATTTCCCGACGGCATTCTTGCTGGCCCCGATGCTCGTCACAAGCGTCTTGCATCTGTCCGGACTCCCCGGCCCGGGATTACCTTCATCGCTTGTTAACGTGGCGCAATTGATGATCGGCTGTTACATCGGACTGCTGCTGAAGCCCGAGACTCTTCCGAACAAGCTGCGAATTGTGTCCCTCTCCGTCGTCAGCGGAGCCGTTCTCATTGCGGGCGCGTGCTTGCTAAGCTATCTCATGACCCGAATCCATGACGTATCCGCCGCAACCGCGTTATTGAGCCTCTCCCCCGGAGGGATGGATCAGATGGGCATTATCGCCCACGAGATCGAAGCCGATGTCTCGATTGTGACCAGTTATCAAGTGTTCAGAACTTTTTTCATTTTCTTTGCCGTCCCGCCCCTGCTCAAACTGCTCTTCTCCAAACTTGCGAAAACAAAGAAGCGCTCATCCGAACCTTAACCGCCAATACCAAGCTTATAAACGGCACCGATATCTATCTAAGTAAGCCGGTCGCCCTCGAACGAGAGGCTGCTGGCTTTTGTTTTGTCCGCCGGATGTGAGGAATGTCATAGATAAATTCTGGAATCGGCGGTATAGATAGGTATATCCACTCCGATCAAGGGAGGCTCGTACATGTGCTATGAAATCAGCAGCGATATCAATGAGCGAATTATAGTCGTCCTCACCGGAGCAATCGGAGTAAGGGAAGCCACCTCGGTTCGCCAGCAGCTTTTTCCCCGTCTCCATAACCGAATGACCGGCATCGCATTTCAGCTCGAGGCGGTAACGGAGATGGATAGCTCGGCGCTCGGGCTGTTGCTTGCCGTGCAGAAAATCGCCGAAGATTTCAATGTAAAGGTTACTATATTAAACGCGCATGAACAGCTCAGGGAACGATTAATTATGGCAGGCATCGCGCTCTGATCTGGGTATCGAGTCAAGCAACGAGAGGGGTTCTTTCATGAATCGACATACATATTCCCTTGACGATCATACGTCGCAAGATGATTTGATATTGCCTTATGCTAGAATCTTTCACAACTCGCAGGAAGCGATTATGGTCACGGACCGTTACTCTAAGATCATTAGCATTAATCCGGCATTTATTGCGATAACCGGATATGCCGAATCAGAAGTCATCGGAAGGACGCCAAGCCTGCTGAAATCGGATGTTCAGGATGCGGACTTTTACGTAAGCATGTGGGCTTCGATCCATAGGGACGGCAAATGGCAGGGGGAGATTTGGAATAAGCGAAAGAACGGAGAAATCTATCCGGAATGGCTGTCTATCAACTCCGTTAAGGACGAGAACGGGGTCCCGATTAATTATGTCGGGATGTTCTCCGATATGACTAACCGCAAGAATACGATCTCCAAACTCCGGCTTCATGCGCAAGTATTCAGCAATGCCAGCGAAGGGATAATGATTACGGATAAACAACTGCGGATTCTAGCCGTGAACCAAGCGTTTACGACGATGACCGGGTTTACCGAGCAAGAAGCGAGCGGACATACTCCCGCCTTATTGCATTCCGGAATTCAAAATCAATATTTCTATATTAAAATGTGGGAAAGAATCCACTCGACAGGCTTCTGGCAAGGCGAAATTTGGAATAAACGAAAAAACGGAGAAATCTATCCCGAATGGTTATCCATATCAACGTTACGCGATGACAATGGTCTCATTACGAACTATATCGGCATGTTCACCGACATTACGGAACGCAAGCGATCCGAGGAGCATCTGAAATATTTGGCTCATTACGACACCTTGACGGGACTTCCGAATCGCACCTTGCTTAATGAACTGTTAAACGAGGCAACGACGCAAGCCGCCCGGACCAATCGCCAGTTTGCCGTTTATTTTATCGATCTGGACCGCTTCAAGATGGTCAACGATTCTCTGGGACACAACATCGGGGACAAGTTGCTGCAACAGGTCGCAAGCCGCTTGAGCTCCGTCGTCGCTAAGAACGATACGGTCGCGCGGCTGGGCGGCGACGAATTCGTTATCGTCCTGCGGGATCTGCAAGCATCTACTCAAGCGACGGATATCGCAAAGCAGATCATCGACCGCATTAAGCAACCCTTCTTAATGGAAGATAACGAACTCTATTTAGACGCTAGCATCGGCATTTGCATGTATCCCGCGCACGGTAACGATTTCGATACTTTAATCAAGCATGCCGATCTGGCCATGTATGAAGCTAAACTGCAAAACAGCGGCTACCAACTATTCAACTCGGATATTATCGATACCTTCAACCGCAAACTGGACTTGGAGAACGAACTGAGATGGGCAATCGCCAGAAATCAAATGTTTCTCCATTATCAGCCGCAGGTTAACGCGGAAAGCTGCCGCATGGAAGGCATGGAGGCGCTCGTTCGTTGGAATCATCCAACGTTAGGGCAGGTTCCGCCGGGAGAATTCATTCCCATCGCGGAAGAATCGGGTATTATCATGGACATCGGAAAATGGGTGTTAAAAGAAGTATGCGTTCAATTAAGCCGTTGGCTAGCCGATTCCTTCGACGTTCCCTCCATCGCGGTTAATCTTTCCGCAAGGCAATTTATGGCCCCGGATCTGGTCTCTTCGATTCGCGACATCGTGCGCGGGACATCATGCAGTCCGCAACAGATCGTAATCGAAATTACGGAGAGCAGCAGCATGAACGATATCGAATCGGTACTGCCTATCCTGCATGAATTCAAATCGCTCGGCTTTCAAATCGCGATAGACGATTTCGGCAAGGGTTACTCTGCGCTAGGCTATATGAAACAGTTTCCCATCGATATTCTGAAGATCGACAAGAGCTTCGTTCAAGAGCTGATAAGCGATTCGAAGAGCGTCGTCATTACGAAAACCATCATCGATATGGCGCATGGCTTGAACCTGAAAGTCATTGCGGAAGGGGTCGAGACGACCGATCAGCTCGATTGCCTTCGGAAGATGGCCTGCGACATCGTGCAAGGTTATCTGATCGATCCGCCCATGTCCCCGGACAGACTGGAATCCCGATACTGGATAGGAGTGTAACCTGCATGACCATTGAGATGGGGAACGATAAGCTCTCGGCACAGCTAAAGATGATCGATCTGACGAAGGAAGATATACGGATGATCCAATCCATCCAACCGGTCATTATCGAACGGATTAACGAAATCATCGATGTTTTCTATGCGACGATCCTTAAGGTGACGACGCTGAGGCAAATCATCACCGACCACAGCACGATCGAACGGCTGAGAACGACGCTTACGCAGCATATCATCGAACTCTTCAGCGGTCATATCGACAATGAATACGTACTGAAGCGACTAAGGATCGCCGTAGTTCATCAACGGATCGGTCTTGAGCCCAAATGGTATATCGGCAGCTTTCAGAATCTGCAGAATACTTTCCTGGACATCATCCACGGCTCCGTGTCCGACAGTCGGACAAGCCTGATCTACGGCAAAGCCGTCACCAAACTTCTGAATTTCGAGCAGCAGCTCGTTCTCGAGGCGTACGATAAAATCAACGCGGAGGAAAGAGAAAAAGTCCATGAGCAGGTTCGCCGCGAGGTGAAGCATAAGATCGGACTCGTCAGCCAGGAGCTAGCCGCGTTAACCGAGCAAACCAGCGCTTCTACAGAGCAGCTAATCGCCAGCAGCAACCAGGTGAACGATCTGTTCCTCCATAGCGCCGACCTGGCTCACGATTCAAGAATGTTGGCGATTGACGGCTCCGATAAGATGAACGAGCTTACGCTGCGGATGGAATCCA
This sequence comes from Cohnella herbarum, assembly GCF_012849095.1. NCBI lineage: Bacteria > Bacillati > Bacillota > Bacilli > Caryophanales > Paenibacillaceae > Cohnella > Cohnella herbarum. The sequence continues at coordinate 5,854,195 of NZ_CP051680.1, read as the reverse complement.
TCCAAGAGCGTTCCCTGCGTATGGAAGCTTCTCTCTCCGAGCTGGCGCGCTCTTCCAATCAAATGCAGACGATCGTTCGCATCGTACAGCAAATCTCCTCCCACACCAAGCTCCTATCGCTCAACGCATCCATAGAAGCCGCAAGGGCCGGCCAACACGGCGCCGGATTCGCGGTCGTAGCTAGCGAAGTTAAGAAGCTGTCAGAGGAAACCGCTAACGCGGTCAAACAAATCGGAGAGCTCATCCAACAATCCAATTCCCATACGCAAGAGGTCGTGGAATCGGTTCTCGACGTGAAGCAGCACGTCAAATCCGGGCAAACGCAGTCGGAACGAACCGGCGAAACGTTTAATCAAATCATGCAAGCCCTAGAAAACAACCTTAGCGAAATATCCAAAGTGGAATCGGAACTGCGGGCGCTGGTGAAGACGATCGAGGAGGTCGGCATCGCAACGACGAAGGTTGCAAGCTCGGCCGAATACTTGAACACGGTTACGCAAAACTTCTGAATCGGGTTCGGGCTTGGGCTAGATTTAAGCTAAATCAGAATAGATTCGGACTAGGTTCGGATTAAGTTCAGGTTTGGTTCAAGCTCAAACTTCTAAGTGTAAAAATGACATTTAGATGGGGTGTTTTTCTTCCAATAAAAATCTAAGTGTAGAAGTTACATCTATTTCGGGTACTTTGAGCAATTAAGGAAGATCATCCGTTATCTAATTGCACATTTTACACTTAGACTAGAAAGCTCCCGAGTTTCGGGCAATCTAAGTGTACTTTTTACACGTGGTGATTAAAGAGGATAGTCATTCCCCTTTTTTCCATAACAATAAGCTGCTGAAAACCGTCCAGAAGACTCCTTCTGACGGTTTTTCTTACGTGAAAATAATCCTTACGTATTTATTTGACGTCTTAGATTTCGTCTGATATTATATCCATATCAGATATATCCATTATTGATATATTCATTACGGATATAATCGATAAATGCCGGAGGTGAGGGTTTGTCCCGCAATAATTCGCTTGAGATGGATCAGTTAACGGATGCAGCCTATTACATCCTCCTCTCCCTGCTCGTTCCGAGACATGGCTACGGGATCATGAATTATATCGAGAAATTAACGCAAGGAGAAGTCGTGATCGGACCCGCAACAGCTTATACGTTAATTAAAAAGCTACAAGACAATGAATGCATCCTCCTAGCGGGGGAGGACAACAACGATCGGCGCAAAACCTACGCCATAACGGACAAAGGCAAACAACTGGTCTCTAACGAGATCGAACGAAGAAAAAGAATGTCGGAGCATGGAAATCAAGCCTGGTTATCCGCGAAGGAGGAGCATGACAATGGCTAAGAACAAACGCTACACGATGTCGGGAGGACTTGCCTTTACCGAGCAAGGCGATATGAACAAACTAAGCCGTCTTGCCGCCAAGGGCTGGCTGCTGGATTCTTTCGCTTTCGCGGGCTACACGCTTCGCAGGGGCGAACCGCGGCAGCTCACCTATTGCGTGGACTACAACGATGTAAGCCCAAGCGAACTCGACGACTACATCGAATTATTCGAGGCCAGCGGTTGGACTCGGGTTTGCTCCTCCGGGAACATTCACGTCTTCTCCGCGGTGCCCGGCACGAAACCGATCTATACGGACAATGAAACGAGACACGAGAAATACAGACGATCCGTAAGAAAGTTCCAAACGTTCCTTATTGTCCCTTTCTTGACGGTAATCGCGTTTATTCTCATGCAACTGTCTCCATCCTCCGGAGGAGAAGCAACGGTTCTAGAAAATATATGCAAGACGGCATGGCTAATCGGGGTTACCTTAAGCGTTCCGATCCTCATGACTTATGTCGCTTTCAGAATCCGATTAAGTCGGGTAAAGCCATAGATTCCGATGGATGCAAGAAGGCCGCGAAAGCTCCAATGAAGGAGCATCGCGGCCTTTCGAGTTATAAGTTATTCTCGCGGAGGAGATTTAACGCGGTTTGCATTTTATCGATATAAGCCTGTTCTCCGCCCGTGCACATGAATTTGACCTTTCCGCTCCCCCTGCCCGTCGCCACGCCGTAACGGCTTAGCAATGCGGACAGCCTTCGGATCGTACCGGCATTGCCGTCTACGATCTGAATGTGCGAAGGCAGTATCTCTTTCAGAATGCCCGTGTAAAACGGATAGTGCGTGCAGCCCAACACGACGATTCCGTAATCGTTCAAGTCGTATCCGGACAACTTCTCGCGGAAATACTCGCCTATGATACGCCTATCGAACTGCAATGCCTCGCAGTATTCCACGAGTTCCGGCAAAGGCAGCGAATCCACGATTCCCCCGTCATCCACGCGGGAAACAAGAGCATAGTACTTCGGCAATTGCAGCGTGAGCTGCGTAGCGAACACCAGCACTCTTTTCCCGGTTGCGCGATTCATCTCCACGGCAGGCTTTACGGCCGGCTCCATCCCGACGATCGGGAGGGAATACAGCTCTCTAAGCTCGTTAACCGCGATGCTGGTCGCCGTATTGCAGGCCACGACCAAAGCTTCCAAGCCTTCGGCCATCATCGTCTCGACGGCGCTTAATATATATTTTTTAACGTCATCATGCGATTTCGTTCCATAGGGAACATGAAGCGTATCCGCCATATAGAGATAATCCTGCGCCGGAAGCCTCCGGAGCGACTCCTCTAGCACCGTAATGCCGCCCAAGCCCGAGTCGAAAAATCCGATTGTCATCTGTCATCTATTCCTATTAAATGTAGTTTAGAAAGAAGGTTATTGGCCCTCTTTAAGGATAGCAGGTTTCGGGCAAAAAACAATCCGCCGAAAGGGAACTATGATACACTGGTAACAGAAAATTGCGCGATCACGGGGGGAAATAACGATGAAACTGGTGTCATGGAACGTAAACGGCCTACGGGCATGCGTCAACAAAGGATTTAACGATTATTTCAAACAGATGAATGCCGATATATTCTGCTTACAGGAGACTAAGCTGCAAGAGGGGCAAATCTGTCTGGAATACGGCGAGGAATATTTGCAGTATTGGAACTATGCGGAGAAGAAAGGGTACTCCGGCACGGCCATTATTACAAGGATAAAACCGCTGTCGGTTAGATACGGCATGGAAGAAGATCAAGAGCCGGAAGGTAGAATCCTCACGCTGGAGTTCGACGATTTCTACCTCGTAACCGTCTATACGCCGAACGCCAAACGCGACTTGTCCCGGTTGGACTATCGGGTGGAGTGGGAGGATCGGTTCCGCGGGTACCTTCAGGAGCTGGACAAGCTTAAGCCCGTCATCGTATGCGGCGACTTGAACGTGGCCCACCAAGAGATCGATATCAAAAACGCGAAAGCCAACCGCGGCAACTCCGGCTTCACCGACGAAGAACGCGGGAAACTGACCGAGCTGCTGGAAGCCGGGTTCATCGATACTTTCCGGCATCTCTATCCCGAGCGGGGAGATATCTTCTCTTGGTGGTCGAACATGCCGGGCGTCCGGGAAAGGAACGTCGGATGGAGAATCGACTATTTCCTCGCTTCCGAGAGACTGGCCCCTTCGATCGTGGACGCGCAGATCGATTGGGAGATCAAAGGCAGCGATCATTGTCCGGTCGTCCTCGAGATCGAGATCGCGTAAAGCGTCAGCCGATTCTATTCGCCTCTAACAGTTTTCGTACCTCGTCCCCGAGAGTGAGCAAAGGATACCCGACCAACCTCGCTAAATCGGGCGAAACGGTTCTCGTATCCGACAGGGGTAACATCTTGTACAACGGACCGTCCATAACGGGGTCCGCCCGGTGCACGACCCTGCGTCCGGACGCTTCCGATAAGGCGCGGGCGAGATCCTCTAGATCCCACGCCCGCGCGGCCGTCAACTCGTAGGTCCGGTTCTCACGCCCCTCCTCCGCGAGAACGATTGCCGCCGCAGTCGCCAGATCCTCCCTTGACGCCGCGTTAAACGTCCATTTTCCCGGCGGGCTGAGCAATATTCCGCTGGTTATCGCTTCACGAATTCCTAGAAATTTAAGAATATCCATGTAGGTCGCATTTCGAAGAATCGTATAAGGGATGGCGGAATCGCGAATGGCTTGCTCCGTTTGCAAGTGCATCGAGTGGAGCGGCAATCGGCCTTTATCGGCATACGCGAAGCTGGTATAGACGATCCGTTCTATCCCCGCCTGTCGGGCCGCTCCAATCGCTGCTTTGTGCTGCCTCAATCTAATGGAATCATCCCGGTGGGATGAAGAGATCAAGAGTAGTGTGGATGCTCCGTGAAAAGCATGCGCTAGAGAATCGGGTGCGTCATAATCTCCGAATCTGACCTCTACGCCTCGTTTTCTGTAAAGATCGGCCTCTGCCGTAGCTGTCCTCCTCACGCTGAAGATTAGATTCTCTGGTTGTACCCTGTTCAGCAGTTCTTTCGCGACAAGTTTTCCAAGTTTACCCGTAACGCCCGTCATGGCGATCTTCCTCATGTGTAACATCCTTTCTCGTCCCTTTATTGGTTAAGCACTTAACTATATGTCTAAAAACAAAGGAACTACTGATTCGCAGTCCCCTTCTGAAGCTTGCCAAGCAGCGCTAACAATTGCATCTTTTCCTCATCGTTCAGGCTTTCCATCTGAGTAGCGATAACCGATCTGTTCCCCGGCAGTACTTCCCAGAGTAAGCTCTCCCCTTCAGGCGAAAGCACGATCGTTTTTTTTCGCCCATCCTCCGGGTCGCTTGCGATCGTAATATATCCCAGTTGTTCCAAGGGACCCATTAATAGGCTTATGTTCGCTTTCGTCACGCCGATCCGACTAGCTAGAACGGATGGCAGGATCTTGCCGCCGGATTTGGCGATCTCCACGAGCAAACGGATCCTTGCCCCGTTCAAGTCCTGAGAAGCCCAATATTTCTCCGACTGTCCAATCAAGCGAGCCGTAGCTTCAACCAGAGTGAAGAACGTTCGGGCTTCGAGCGGAAGCTCCGTCACGTATTGTTGAATGTTTTTCATACCGTAATCGCCCTTAACTAGTTAAGTATTTAACTATATCGTAATCATGGAGTCGACTCCTGTCAATCCGGGCAAAAATGAAACCTAACAAAACTTCGTCCGCAACATGCGAGAAACCTAACAAAATAACAGTAACCAAGCACAATAAAAGCAAATTCAACCCTCTATATTTTTCCAATTATTGCGCTATACTCTTGTAAAAGCGCTTACAATATATACCGTTGTAGCGTTTTGATTCGGTGTTCTAATCAAGAAACAAAGGGGGAAGATCGTTCGCTCACCGCATTTCTGTTAGGTGCATAACAACCATTAAATTCTTAAAGGAGAGTCGAAATGAAAAAGAAGCAAAGATTAGGCATTGCGCTCGCAATTATCCTTACACTGGGTGTATCCCTATTCTCTTCGGCGGTTATGGCGAAAACGGAACCTGCATCATCTGCCAAAAATGCCGGGCAATCCGGCAGCCGACACGGGAGCATCGATGGTCACGGGAACGGCGGAGGCGGGAATGGAGGAGGAGGAGGCAACAATAACGGGAACGGGGGCAATAACCATGGCGGAGGGCATGGCAATGGGAATGGGCATGGCAACGGAGGAGGCAACGGTAACGGAAATGGGCATGGCAACGGAGGAGGCAACGCTCCCGTCATTAATCTGGTCGACCCGAATGCCACGGACAACACTCGGTCTTTGTTCGTCTATTTGAACCAAACCCGCGGCAAGCAATTGCTGTTCGGCCACCAGCACGCAACGGATGAAGGCCTCACGTTGTCGAGCACCGCCACCGGTCTCCAATCCGAAGTAAAAAATTCAGTCGGCGATTTCCCCGCGGTATTCGGCTGGGACACGCTTAGCTTGGAAGGAAAGGAAAAGCCGGGCGTGGCAGGCAACCTTGAACAAAGCCGCGCCAACCTCATCCAGTCGGTGAAAGCCGTCCATAAGATCGGCGGGATCGTAACCCTAAGCGCGCATATGCCCAACTTCGTCACGGGAGGCAGCTTTAACGATACGGCCGGCTCCGTCGTGGCCCATATTTTGCCGGGCGGGGACAAAAACGCGGCTTATAATGAATTTCTCGATAACATCGCTCTGTTCGCCAATAATGCTAAAGACGACAAGGGCAAATTGATCCCTATCCTCTTCCGGCCATTTCACGAACAGAACGGCGGCTGGTTCTGGTGGGGCGCGAAAACAACGACGTCCAGCCAGTACGTAGAAATTTTCAGATACACGGTCGAGTATTTGCGGGATAAGAAAGGCGTTCATAACTTCCTGTACGCATTCTCCCCTAACGGAACGTTCGGAGGGGCCGAGAGCTCCTACCTGGCAACCTATCCCGGAGACGATTACGTCGATGTTCTGGGCATGGATCAATACGACAATCAGCAGACGCCCGGAACTCCCGGTTTTCTTAACGGCCTCGTTGCCGACCTCAAGATGATATCCAAACTGGCGGACGGCAAAGGAAAGATCGCCACTTTCTCCGAGTTCGGCTACAGCCCGGCGGGAATGCTGACGACTGGCAACGCCGACCTGCAGTGGTTCACCCGTTTGTTGCAAGCGATCAAGTCCGATCCCGACGCGAAGCGGATCGCCTATATGCAAACCTGGGCCAACTTCGGGCTCGGCAACAACCTCTATGTTCCCTATCGCAATGCGCCGAACGGCTTAGGCGACCACGAGTTGCTTCCTGACTTCATCGCTTATTACAAAGATCCTTATACCGCGTTTCTCAAGGAAGTGAAAGGCGTATATGACGGCAAGAAGGTACGAACCGCAGCGAAAAACCCGCTCATGCACATCGTCTCTCCGACGGATAACGGCACGGTGAGCGAAGCTACGACCACGATCCGGGTTCGCGCTCTCAACGTCAATCCGACCAAGGTCGTCTACTCGATCCAAGGGTCGAGCGAGGAAATTCCGATGACGCTTGATGCAGACCGTTTCTTCTATACGGCGAATTGGTCGCCGGCAGCGAGCTTTAACGGCAAGACGGCTACCCTGACGGTTAAAGTATACAAGCCGAATCATACCATCCTGCAGCAGACGGTAACCGTATTCGTTAAGGTAAACGAAATCTTAATGAAAACCTTCGATTTCGATACGGACATCAACGGAATTCAGAATAATGGAACTTACCCCGAGACCCTTGGCTTAACGCTCTCGCACGGTAACCTCGGAGGTAACCATGTCCTTCAACTGAACGTCGGCAATGCCATCCATACGGATACCTGGCAGGAGTTAAAGCTTGAGCTGTCCAATCTGGCCGCAAGCGTGACGATCGCCGATGTGAGAAGAGTTAAGCTTAACGCTTGGATTCCCTTATCCGCAGGCAATATGAGCGCAAATGCCAGCGTTCGCGCCATCGTCATGCTGCCGGGCGATTGGGATACGAAATACGGCATGACGACGGAGATGAAGCTGACCGATCTACCGACGGAGACGATTAACGGCGTCGTGTACGCCAAATACTCCCCGGTCATCGATCTGAATGACCCCGCAAAATCTGCCACGGCAACCGGTATGGCGATTTCTCTCGTCGGAAACTCCTTAGAACACAACGGTCCTATCTATATCGATAACATCGGATTGTACAGCGCGTATGCCGAAGCGCCGCAAGATCCGGCTCTCGTGGACGACTTCGAATCTTACCAAGGCAGCGATGCCGCGCTCGCAGCGAAAGTCATCCATGCAGGGGGCGATGCGACGACCGTCACGTTGGATGGAGCTCACAAGAGCGGCGGAAACTATGCGATGAAGCTCGACTACACGCTAGCCGGCTCGGGGTATGCAGGCGTAACCAAATCGCTTGGCAGCGTCGACTGGTCAACCTTCAATCGCTTGAGATTCTGGTTGGTGCCGGACGGATCGAACCAGAAACTCGTTATCCAACTGAAGGTCGACGGCGTCTCCTTCGAAGCCTATCCATCGCTTGCGGCTACGACGCCCGGTTGGGTTAATCTTCACTTCAATGAATTCGCGGTTGCCCCTTGGGATACGGGTAACGCGGGCAAGAAGATAAATAAAGTCAGCCTTAAAAAAGTTCAGGAGATGTCGATCTACGTGAATGCCGTTGACGGCGCGACGCTTGCCAGCTCCCTGTATTTCGACGATATCAAAGCGATTAACGACGGCACCGGCGGCGTACCTAACGGAGGAGACGGACCCGGAGGGAATCCTGCTCCTGCCGGAACGCTCTACGGCTTCGAAACGGATACGGCCGGATGGAACATTGAAGTGAACGAAGCGAGCGCAACCTCGCCTACGATTACGACGGATGCCGCATCGGAAGGTACGCATGCCATGGCATCGACATTTTCCCTAGCGGGCACAGGCTTTGAATTCACGAAGGTTGCGGCCCTTGACTTATCGACGGCAAGCGCGATCAGCGTCCAAGTCAAGCTATCCTCCGGTCAAGCGAACGCCCGGCTATACATCAAGGTCGGCTCGGCTTGGGAATGGCACGATAGCGGAACGCCTGCCTTAGTCGACTCCAGCGGATTTACGACGTTAACGATTCCGCTAAGCGGAATTGCCAATCTCGATGCCATCCAATCGATCGGCGTGAAGATCGAGCCCGCTGCCGGAGGCACGGGAACGGCGGTCGCCTATGTCGACGATGTTTATATTTCGATAGCGCAACCGACGGGGATCAGTTTCGATTTCGAGACCGCCGCCGACAATTGGGCAATCAATAACGACGGCGACGGAGCTTACAACACCGCACAAGCTACCGGATTGGAGATTTCAACGGCGGAGGCGGCGAAAGGCGCTCATTCTCTGAAAGCGGACTTCAACCTCGGGGGCGGACAATTCCAGCTTCGCCACGCGAACGCTCTGGATCTAAGCGCCGCGGCCTCCGTGACGGCGAAGGTCAAAATCGTGCCCGGAGCCGCGGGAAGCTTGGGAAGCGGAGTAAAGCTCAAGCTGTTCCTGCAATCCGGCGACGGCTGGAGTTGGTTCGACTCAGGCGAGATCGCATACGCAGGGACTGGTTTCAATACGGTAACGTTCGATCTCTCTAGCGTGACGAACAAGAACCAAATCAAGGCCCTCGGCATCCAAGTGCTGACGCCAGCCGACTCGACCGGAACCGCCGCCGTATATCTCGATGACGTAACACAGCAATAACGCGAAGGCCGTGAGCCCTCCCCCAAGGAGACTCACGGCCTTTTTTTACCTCTTTCGTTACTACTCCTAAACATTCCTGTAGGGCCTAGGATTTGGACTTAGACAAAAACAGGAGCGCCTCGTATGATGGGGGTGTCACGGGTCAATGCCCTAAAACCCATCATGGAGGCGCTTAAAATGAAGTCTACTCGAAACGACGCTACAAATCAACGTATTGAACGAATTACCAGTCATCATGCAATCGTAGGGATCGATATCGCTAAAGATGTACATGCCGCACAGGTTACGGATTTTCGCGGGCGGACGCTAACGCCGCGCCACGTTTCCTTTACGAACACAGAAGCCGGATTCCAGAAGCTGCTCCATTGGATGCAGGAGGCGGGGGCCAAACATGGCAAAACTTCTTTCCTTGTCGGCATGGAGCCCACAGGCCACTACTGGCATAATCTCGCTGACTGGCTGCTAAAGCAAGGCATCGAGGTCGTGCTGGTGAACCCGGTAACGACGCATCGCAATAAGGAAAACCGCGACAACAGTCCATCTAAGAACGACCCGAAGGACGCGCTCGTCATCGCCGATGTCGTCAGCCGAGGCTACTACACAAACTACGCGCCGCAAGAGCCTGTATTTGACGGAATCAAGGCCGCGATGAGCGCTCGGGAATACTGGGTGGGGCAGTCCATCGCCTTAGGTAATCGCATCGTGCGTTGGATAGACTTGTACTTTCCTGAGTTCCGAAGCGTATTCCTAGAATGGGACGGTGTCCGGTCGTTAGCAACATTAAAGGCTTTTCCACTGCCTGTCGATCTACAGCAACTGAATGCTGACGAGGTGATGGAGGGATGGCGAAGCCAGGGGATGCGACGCGTAGCTGGAGCCAGTGGCAAAGCAAAGGCTGTAGAACTGCTGAACGCGGCAGCACACAGTGTTGGGAAATCCAATACAAACGATGCCGCGCGGCACGATATCTTTCGCCTTTTGCATGTCTACAAAGAGACGCAACTCATACTCGAAGAGATGCAGCGAGAGATAGAGGCGCTCTTGGAGCAGGTGCCCGTTGTGCAGCAACTCCGCAGCTTACACGGTCTAGGCACGATCACCATTGCCTCTTTGCTTGGCTGCGCAGGCGGTCTGCATCACTACGCCCATGGAAGGCAACTGCTGCGCCGAGCCGGTCTCAATCTGGCGGAACGAACATCGGGAAAACACAAGGGCCAGATTAAGCTCTCCAAGCGGGGCGACAGCATGCTGCGCAAGTATTTGTACTTAGGGATGCTGAGCTTAGTGCGGCAGAATTCAGACTTCAAACATTGGCACGCCCGTAACCAGCTTAAAGGCATGTCGAAGATGTATTCCATCTTCAAGCTCATTGGAAAGCTCGCACGCATTTTAATTGGCATGATTCAACGTGGAGAAATGTATAGCAGCGGATCGCAAGATACGTTGGTCGCGTAGTCACAAGCAACACCCAGCACACCGAACAACTTACGAATACTGACCCATTCGTGGGACTTCAATGACAAAGAACGCACAGAGAACCGAGTATCAGTTCCGTCAGGGCAATTGACCCGTCTTCTAAACGTAATCGGTCTCCACGCCTTGGACAGGTACAACGAAGGAATGTAAGGGCAAAGACCCGTTGAGTCATGGGAGGGTGAACCTCCAAGGGGACAAGTGGAGCGTGCAGCAGAGCGTTAATGCGAAGTGCGATATAACGCGACTTCTGTTCCCGCATACCCGAACGTGTCATCGACGGCCGTCAGCCCTACGCCCCTATCGACCCACCTGACATCTAAGTCATTGAAATCCTGCGAATGAGTGAGCATTCGTGAGAAAAACCCTTAAATACGAGGGAGGTACAATACGATTCGCGAGGTTTCTCTAGCTGCTCTCATCGCCATGCCATAGCTTTCGGAAGGAGTCATTCTCGGCTAGCAAGCGTTCCGCCGTACCTTCCGCTTCGATCCTGCCGTCCTTCATGACGATAATATGGTCAGCTCGCGATAAGGCCGCCTTCCGATGAGACACGACAAGACACGTCGCATCGTTGCGGTCGCCGAACAGCCGAGTCCAGAGCTTCTGCTCCGTATCCACGTCGAGCGCGCTGGACAGATCGTCGAACACGTACAGCTCCGCATCGCGAACGAGCATGCGGGCCGCGGCAGTCCGTTGCGCTTGGCCGCCCGACAGCTTCACCCCGCGAGGGCCGATAACGGTATCGAGGCCAAGCTGCAGATGTTCGATGTCCTCTTCCAGCACGGCGGTATGCAGAGCTCTCTCGAGCTGCTCGGAGTTATCCGGCTGCCCTAACAATATATTTTCGCGCAGCGTAGCGCTGTACAATCTCGGAACCTGAGCCGTGTACGCGCTTCGCGGAGGGATGAAGAACGTCCCCGCGTCGCCGATTGCCTCTCCGTTCCAACGGACCGTTCCGCGATCTTGGGGCAACAACCCGAGCAATGTCCGTACGAGCGTCGTTTTGCCGGAGCCGATCGGTCCCGTCACGACCGTGAACGTCCCTCTCTTCAGACGAAGATTTACGCCTTCGATCCCTCTGCCGGTTTCCGGATACTTATAAGTCAGACTCTCCGCTTCAAGCCGTTCCAATCGTTCGACTGAGGGATGAGCGTTACCCTTCTCTGATTGTCCCTCATTCCTCTTACTGAGGTTCAGAGAATTCGGCTCGGTCAGAACTTGAGCGGGAGCCCCTTGCAATATTCCCGTCAACCGCAGCAAAGCCACGGACATCTGCTTGAAGTAGGTCAGGAACTTGCCGAAGTTGGATATAAACTGCGTTACGAATGTCAAATAATAGACGAACAGCGAGAAGTCGCCTACCGTAAAATCCCCTCCGCGCATTTTCTGCCCTGCAAGCAGCAAGATCAGCCCCGTCCCAAGGTTAACCGTATTCGAGAACACGGAATCGAGCACTTCGGTCATGAGCTTATCTTTCAGCATGCTCTTCCGGCGATTGTCGTTCAGCTCCCTGAATCGCGCCGTCACCCGTTGCTCGGCACCCGCGACTTGAATCGCCTGCACGTTACCGAACATCTCGCTGATCGCACCGGTGACCTTCGCCGTCGATTCCCGGCTGGCGGAACGGTATTTCTGCAGCCGGGTCGTCGCAAGCTGGGCCGCCACGATAACGACCACGAGCGGCAAGAAAACGAGCATCGTCATCTGGGCATCGATACGCAGCAAGATAAAGCAAGCGACGACGGCGAAACACGTCATTCCGAATACGTCGACGGACCAGCTTACCGCTTCCTCCGATTGATCGACGTCGTCCCGGAAATGGCTGATCGCCTCTCCCGGCGAGCAGGGAATCGCCCGAGCGCCGGGCTCCTTCAGAATGTGCTCGAGCAAATTCCGGCGAAGCAGCATTCCCATGCGGAACCGGTAGTTGACGTCGGTAATAAAACCAAGGTAGACGATGGCGCTTCGAGCCAATGCGAAGCTTACCAATAAAGCGATCAATCCCCATATTCCGACTCCCATCGTCGAGTCGCCGGACAGGGAATCGAAGAACTCTTTCGTGATCAGTCCGGGAACGATCGGCATCAGATAAATCCCCGTCCAGACGAGCGCGTTCAGAATGTACCAACCTTTGCGGTACTTGATCAATCGCCACATGTAAGTAAACGTGCTCACGCCAGCACCTCCTCGAGCCCGGCGGCCAGCATGCCGCTGAACCGCGAATTCGGATCGGAGGCCAGTTTAGTCCGTATCCCGGCTTCCACGATTCTGCCTTGCTCCAGAATAACGATCTTGTCCGCCCGCTCCACCGTAGACAGGCGATGCGCGATAATGACACACGTTCTATCCGTCAGCAGCTTATCGATCGCCTGTTCCATGCGGTATTCCGTCAGCGGATCAAGGCGCGAAGAGGCTTCGTCTAGAATAACCAGGCCGGGGTCGGTTAGGAACACCCGAGCGAAAGCCAGCAGTTGCGCTTCTCCGGCGGATAAGCTGCCCCCTCCCGAAGCGAGCAAGGTATCGAGCCCCTCGGGTAAAGAGGCGTACCACCCTTTAAGTCCGAGCTCGCCCAGCACCCGGACGATATCCGAATCCGATATCGTCTCGTCGTACAGGGTCAAATTGTCCCTTACGCTGCCCTGCAGAATTTCGATATTTTGCGTGACTAGCGCGACTTTCGTCCGGAGTTCGCTAAGCTTGCATTGCTTGATGTCCGTTCCGCCCAGCGCGATGATTCCCCGTTGCGGGTCATAGAACCGAAGCAACATGCGGGCTAACGTTGTTTTCCCGCTCCCGGTTCGGCCTAGCAGCCCTAACACTTCTCCCGGTTCAAGCTGTAACGCGATGTCGTCCAACGTAGGCTGGTCGTCGTCATAACTAAACGTCACGTCTCTGAATTCCACCGATAGCGGCCCGGATGACAGCTTCGCGCCCGGACCGTCCTCGATCTTCGATCGGGTGCCTAGCAGCTCGCGGATCCGAACCAGACTGGCGTCCGCTTTCTGCAGATCCTCGATCTGGGTGCGGATTTTCTCGATAGGTTTGGCGAGCAGCTCCGTGTAATAGAAGATCAAGTAGACCGTACCGATCGTAATGCTGCCTTGTTTCCATAGATAGGCGCTTACGGCGAATGCCATGGCATTGCCTAGAGCGAAAATAATAATCGTAGTGATCCACATCGAAGCGAATCCCAAGAACGCTTTCGTACGAATAGGCAGCATTCTGCGCAGCAACGAGTAGAACCGGTTCATGACGAAACCGGTCGCTCCGTTAGCCCGCGTATCCTCGGTTCCTTCCAGATGCTCGCCGATAAAGCCGTAGAATTCGGCATTGATCTGCCGCCATTTGGTCCAGATGGGTAGCGCGAATTTGCGAATCCATTGAATGATATAGACAGCGAACAGGACGAATAAGAGCATCGCCGATCCTATCAAAATATTTTCACGGAAGAGGAGAATGATAATGCCTAGCATTAATAGTAAGTTTCCCGCCAAATGAATAATGAAGCTGGAGAAAAAATTGGCGAGCGCGTTCACGTCCCCATCCACGCGTTCGATGATCGACCCCGTCGTATTCGACTTATGGAAGGACATATCCAGCTTGAGCCCATGCTCAGCCAAGTCTCCGCGCAGCTGATTCGTCGTCCGCCATGCTAGATTCTCGCTCACGTAAGTCGCGATGACCGATACAATCTGCTGGAATAGAGAGAAGCCAATGAACAGCAATGCTGCGTAATACAGAGGCGTCAGCGATTTGTCCGACTGCGCGGTATCGATAAAATATCGGATTATCTGCGGATTAACCAATTGCAACCCGATCGATGCGAAGAGCAGTGCGGCTAGGCCGATCAGCGTCGTTCGCTGCGGTAGCAGGTACCGGCTTAGCATGGAATAATAGTGACCTAAAGAATTTCTGGCCTGCGTTTGCTTCTGGCTCACGAGACGCCCCCTACTGCGGCAAAATAAATAAACAAAAGCGACAACCGGCCCTGAACAGGGGTTATCGCCGTTTACACGTACTGTATCCGAATCGTCGGAAACCGTCAATCCATTTTCATACCTTTACACTAGGCTCAATTTCTCCGGTTCAATGGAAGACCGCTTTTCTCTGCCGAACTGGCGATAATAAAACAACAGGATGACGAATTGCAACGCGGCTAGAACGAAAAACAAATTGCTGTACACGAACCCGTCGGCTGCCTTATTCGCGGGGTTCCATCGAACGGCCGAGCCCAGGTCCACGATTTTGCTGAATATTCCGGTGGCCATGCCTTGCGCGATGAAATTGAGCATAAAGAACAGTCCCATGCCTACGCCGACTTGTTCCTTCGGTAACGTTCGCGAGATGGAATTGGACAACGCGATCAGAATGAAAGATTGTCCAACGTTTCCGAAGATCAAGAATACGGCAATGAATAGCGGAGAGCTCCCCGTGAAGGTGGACAACAGCGCAAAACAAGCCAATAGCAAACCAGATGAAACATAGAACAAATACGGATTTCCTTTCGAGTCGGCCAGCTTGCCGCCCTTCCTCCCCAGAATGGCCGATGCTACCGCTGCGGGAACCATAGCAAAACCGATCCAACTAGAGGGCAAACGATGCACCTCCGACAGGAGCAACGGACTAAGGAAGTAAAGCGAAAGTCCCATCCCGTTTACGAGAAAAGTAATCGGCAGCACGAGCACGTACCCTTTGTTCTTGAAGAGCTTCGATTGAATAAACGGATCGGCAACGGAACGAATTCGCACGATGAACATCGCCAGTGCCGCCAAACCGCCGGCAACGAGCCACCAGGCTCCGCTTGTAATGCCCATTAACAACGCTCCCGCCGTACCCGCTAACAACCCTCCGCCGATCCAATCGAATTTTCCGACGCCCGATGGCTGTTCATCGCCCAAATATTTGCGGTAGAAGGGGATCGTGATCAAAATCAACAGCGGTACGGCGAACAACCAACGCCAGTGGGCAATGCTAACGATGAACACGGACAGGATAGGCCCAAGCGCGCTGCCGATCGCAAGTCCCATGGCCGTCATGCCCAATGCCGAGCCTCGGCGCTCCGGTGCAAAATAACGGACCGGAATCAGCATAGACATCGCCGGAATGGATGAGGCTCCTACGGATTGCAAACACCTTCCGGCAAGCACCAACCAGAAGGATTCGGAAACCAACCCGACTAGCATCCAAGCGCAAAAACCAACAGTCCGAACGTAAGCAGGTTCTTTAACTTGAATCTGTCGGCCAGCTTCCCGTAAGTCACCGTTCCAACGGCGTAGATCAAAGCTTAAGCGGAAGAAAACCAACTTGCCTGCGCAATGCTGAGATCGAACTCTTCGCTAATGTCGGGCAGTACGATATTGAACATTAGCGCGCTCATCATCGAGATCGTAAGCGTGAAGACGAGAATGCGCATGATTTTTTCTCCGGTTTGTTGCAGTGTCTTCGTATCCATCTTTCTCTATCTCCTTTAGCTTGCCGTGACTGTCAGTACTTACTGTCAATGCATTTATAAAAAAACTAGGGAGTAAAAGCCCTAGTGAATATACGGACGCTCTCTTCAATAAACGGTTCAAGCGAGATGCTTGGATAAAGAAACGCGGATTCGAGATCGTTAACGAAAGCCCCGAAATTCGCCATCATGAAAGTGAACGCCTGTAGCTCCGGCTTCGATACTTTCATTTTTCCTTTCTCGGCCATCGTTCTGAAATAGTCGGTCAGGAAGTCGAGCAGTTGCTTCGGATGCATCTGGGTTCGTTCCCGAAATCCGGGTAAATTGGACACTTCCTTCATACTGATCATAACCATTTTCCGATTACGGTTCATGATGCTATGGTACGTTCGGCTAATCAGAAGCAAATCCGTATGCAAATCCCATACGAGCTTCTCGCTAAACAGCTTCTTCATCTCTTCGGCATAATGATATCGGTCGAAAGCGGATTCCAGGAGATTCTGCTTACTGTTAAAACGGCGAAACAGCGTCTTCTCGCTTAAGCCGGCCAATGCGGCTATTTCCACGGTGGTTGCCCCGTTGTAGCCCTTCTCCGAGATAAGATCGATCGCCGCCAACATCAGCTTCTCGTCGTTGCTCAGTGCTTTTTCGATGCTCGCTCTCTCCTTTTTCGCCGATATGACTGTCAGTACTTACTGACTATACCGAAAATAATATTCCGATTTGTGGGAATTGTCAACCGGACCTAAGAATTCGGTTATTGATATATCTGTCCAACCCGAAAGAAACCGCGACTCCAATGCTATATCTGATTAGATCCGCTGCCAAGAATCCTTTTCCCAGAACTAAAGCGCCTAAGGTAGTCGCTCTGATCGCGTTGATCCATTCCGCTTGATACAGTTGACTGATTTCGATGGCGAAGCAGAACGTTAAAGCGATTCCGAATGCCCGGGAACAACTCTTCTGAGCGAATAGCATACGTACGCCGAAATAAATCATCCCAGCCCACAATACGTCGCCGGAATGTTCGGCAACAGGCTCAGGCAACGAATCTCCATACCTCCTGGAGACTATCCCTAAGAACATGACGATAATGGCAACAATCAAATAGGACATTCTAGCCCTCAATAGGATCAGCTCGCTTTTCGCATAAAAGGTCATACAACCAAGGCTACCATAGAATCGGCGCCCAGCCCAGTATGCAAAGAAAACACAAAAAAAGCCGAAATCCTTCCCGCCGGAAGCGATCAGCCTGATACGAATCTATTCGTCTCTTATCGTTCCGAATTCTACAGCCGACGATACGATGTAAGCTTCAGGGAAAGTTCGAACAGAAGCTCGTTTAGTTCCGCCCGCAGTCCCTTGAGTTCGGTCCAACATTGAGATTCAAGGACGTTCAGTTCGTCGCCCTGCACCCGACCGTATTTGATAGAAGATGCCACCCCATCGCAAACCAGCGGATTCCGTAGATCAACTTGAACATTTACTGTCGGCTTATCCAACAAATTCAGCATCTTACCCTCTCCTCTGCGGCTTTGATGATCTCATTGTACGAACCATACGTCAGCGGCGCATATCGGGTCGGTAAAGTAATTGTTAAATTTTATCAGAAGCCGTAGAAAAAACCGAGCATGCCGCAGAGAAGTTCCCCACGATGCTCGGTCGTTAATCATCTATCGGCTTTATTTAGTGCCCCATCATGGCTGCAGGATCCGGCTTATCAATACCGCTTCCGGTTCCTGCCGCGGTTGGCGTAACCTTCGGCTTACGAAGGAAAAATGCGAGCGCGAAGCCGACGAACGCCAAGCTCATGGACAACAGGAACGTATCGTCGAACGCGGATACCATCGCTTCCAGCGGGTTCTCGCCTTGCCCGAGCAGCTTCATATGATCTCCGGTCCGAGTCGTTAGGAATCCGGTCAGACCGGCTACCGCAAACGATGACACGACTTGTTGCGCCGCCGTCGTAAGCGGCGTGACTCGGCTCACGAGCTCGCGAGGGGCAGCGTTCAGAACGTGCGTATTCAGCGACATCATGGACAGACCCATTCCGGACCCTACCATGAAGAGAGGAATTAGAATTTGAATCAACGGAGTATCCAATTGTACGCCGGAGAGAAGATACAACGCGCAGGAGACCGACAGCAACCCCACGATCGCCAGAGGGCGCGCTCCGATCTTGTCGAACAACCTGCCGCCGATCGGCATGAAGATCATGGACCCGATCGCTTGGGGCAGCATGATCAACCCTGTCTCGAATGCCGAGTATTGCATCACGTTCTGAAGGTATACCGGCACGAGAATCATGGCCCCGAACAGGGCGATCTGAACCGTCCATGTGAGCAGGACTCCCCTGGTGAAGTCGGAAGAACGGAATACCCGCAGCTCCAGAAGCGGCTGCCGATGGCGAAGCTCCACTAACACGAATAACAGCAGCGCCAAACCGCCGACCGCCAGGGCAATGACCGTCTGGTCCGCGGACCAACTGTTGCGGCCTCCTTCGCTTACGCCGTAAGCGATGCTAGAGAAAGCGATCGGAGCGAGGATCATCCCGATCATATCCAGAGCAGGAGGTTTGCCTTGCGGAAACTTCGGCAAGTACTTCGCGCCCACGAACAAAGCGACGATCCCGATCGGTACGTTAATTAAGAAAATCCAGTGCCAGGTCGCATTCTCGATCAACCACCCCGACAGCACGGGTCCGAGCGCCGGCGCCATCAGCATCGGTATTCCCAGCATTCCCATTACGGATCCCCGTCGCTCAGGAGGCGCAAGACGGAAAATCATCGCGATCCCGATCGGCATGACCATGCCTCCGCCAAGGCCTTGGATAACGCGGAATATTATCAACTGGTCGATCGTCTGAGCCGCTGCGCACAGCGCCGAACCTAACGTAAACAAGGCGATCGTAATCATGAATATCCGCTTGGGGCCGAATTTATCGGTCATCCAGCCCGCTAACGGGATCACCGCGGATAATGCCAACGTGTATCCGGTGAAAGTCCATTGAATCGTATTGAGGCTGCTGCCGAACTCTTCTTCGAATTTAGATAAGGCAACGTTAACGACCGTGCTGTCGAGGATAACCATGATCATACCGACGATTACAGCCATGAGCGGCGCTATGATAGCCCTCATCGAAAACGGCTGCTCCGCTGAGGATGGGGGAGCGTTGTGCGCTGACATAAAATAAAACCTTCTCTCCATGATTTTCTCAAGCAAATGGTTTACAATTCTAAGCATAAGGAGTAGGATGAAATCGACCTCGTGACCAAGCGTTTCTACAGAAAACTCACCAGTCACTCGACCTCCCTCATTTTATCCAATTTCTCCGGAAAGTCAATTGCTTTTTTGAGGAGCGTACAAAATGAGCTTGTTACGACAGCGGATCATGGATTCGGCCATGCGTTTTTTCACCGAGAAAGGGTATTATGCAACGTCTATTCAGGACATCGCCAACGACTGCGCGATTGCCAAAGGCTCGTTATACAAAATTTTTCCTTCTAAGGACGATCTGCTCATCGAGGTTCTCGGAGAGAGGCTTCTGCTCTTGCGAGAGCAGACGGAGCGGATTATTAACGATACCCAATATTCGCCCAAGGACAGGTTCGTCAAAGAAACCTTGCTTCAACTGGAATTCATTGCGGAGTATAAGCTGAATTTCCGATCGGAACATGACTTGCCCACGCTAGAAAACGGAGGCAAATTAAACGCGTTCGCCGCCGGCCTTAAGACGAGGTTGACGAAATATTATGCGGATTGCATAGTTCGGGCATACGGCCCGGAAGCGGAACCTTATAAATGGGATTTCGTCGTCATTCTCGTGGGGACAATGAAACAGTATATGACTTTCGGATATTTCGTGAATAGCCACTTTGATTTGGACAAAATCTCGAATTATATCGCCGATAGAATGGACGAGGTTGCGGCAGGCGTCCTTGCGAAGAAGCCGGAGCCCTTATTCGACTCGTCCGCTATCGAACATTTCTTTGGAATCTCCGAAGATGAACCGGAGAGTTCCCCCGAGAAGTTAAGGATCGATCTTGTTCAGCATCTCGAAACCGCTATTCATGAGCTTCCCGTACCTATGACCCGCAAAGCCGAATTGCTTGATGCCGTCGGAATTATTAAGGAGCAATTCGCGTTAGAGGATTTCAAACCCGTGCTCGTTCGAGCTCTATTAGAATTTCTATCCAACCAGCATGAGCTGGCTTCGTATGTCGGGCAATTAGAGAGAGTATTGGCATGCGAGAAAAGGAAAGCGTGAATGAGTATACAATAAAAAAGAGCCTAGGGAGCCTATACATAGGCACCCCAGGTTCAATTAGTTCGCTACTTCGTGCTACGTTTTATCGGAAACCGTATTTTTGGACGCTCTCGGCCACAAGGTATAGCTGAAGCTATAAACGAAATCAATAGCAAGCACGATCGACCATGTTCGAATCACTTGAACGAACACTTCGGTCCGACTTTCCGCGTTTACCATTAAGATCATGCCGTAAAGGATACCGCATCCAATAATCCAAGCAATCGCATGCTTATACCAACCTCGCCGTTCGTTCCTCGCATGCTCTTTGCCGATTTTGATTTTCTTCTGCGGCGCGGGACCTCCGGCGAATCTATGCGCGAACCGAACGTCCGCCCAATTGATCATGGCATGGCCGTAAGCGATCGACGCTCCGATGTAGATAGCCGCCAGACCATGCGCGGTGCTGGCTACCGCGCCCCCTCGCAAGTCGATTACGGTCAAGACGAGCAGGATTAAATCGATTACGGGCGTACAGTAGAGCAGAACGGCCCCGGTCTTCTTCCTCCGAAAGATATAACGGGAGATGAGTCCCGCCAGAACGAATATCCAGAATGCGATTTCGCAGCCGATAATGAATGCGACTATGCTCTTCACTTCCTTTTTTTAATACGACTGTATGATAAAGTTCGGATTTATTATAACACGATTGTATTAAAAAACAATCCTGCTATACTATAAATATGCCGAAAATCGTAGATCACAACGAACGTAAAGAGAAAATCGCCGAAGCCGCATGGCGGGTCATCCGCCGGGATGGGCTCGATAGCGCGTCCGTCCGTCGCGTGGCGGAAGAGATGGGAATATCCCTCGGAGCGCTGCGGCATTATTTCGAATCTCAGGATGAGCTGCTCGCTTACTCGATGCGGTTGATTTCAAGCCGAGCTCATGCACGAATAGAGAAGCTCCCCTTCAATGGGGAGCCGCGTCATGATATGATGCTCGTCATCGCGGAACTCCTGCCGCTTGACGAGGTGCGTATAGCGGAAGCGGAAGTATGGCTGGCCTTTGCAGGGAAGGCGATATCCCATCCCGCCATTCGCGAATTAAGTCGGGAAGTACATCAGGAGTTATATACCGGATTTCGCCGAACGATCGACCATCTCGTCAAGCATAAGCTGACCAAGGCAGACATTGACGCGGAGCTCGAAACGAGAAGGCTCCATGCGCTCATCGACGGACTAGTCGTTCATCACGCGACCTACCCGGAATTATCGAACAGAGAGGATATGCTGCGCACGATCTCTTATCACATAGACTGCCTCTTGCAAGCATAAAGCCGAAAGCCCAAAACAATTAGGGCTTTCGGCTTTTACGCTTTCTATCGGTTTACTTAGCTAAGATCGGGAGGGAACCTGATCTTCGTCGCTTGCTCGAAGCCGTATGCGAGCTTAATCAAGGTCGGCTCGCTGAATGCCGTGCCCGAGAAAGTAACGCCATGCGGCCCGTTCGTGATGTAACCGCCGGGAGCGACGACACCCGTAGCTGCATATCCCGCAGGAACCGTAATGAGCGGATACCCGGCTTTGGCAGCAACGTCCGTTCCATGATTGCCCGCGAACAACAACGCATCTAGACCGTGCTGTTCAATCACGTAATCGATTCCTCTGTTTCGAGCTCGCCCGCGGCTCTTGTCTAATTGCTCCGCATAGACTTCGTCCGTGATGCTATCGCTCGTTTTCTCCAACTGCTCGAGAGTTCCTTTACCGTACTTCAGCGCACGATCCGAATGGAGCTCGTTATACTGAATCACTTCCCGCAAGTTATGAACAGGCATCGTCGCATCCAAGCCGGATAAGTAATCATTAAGAACTCTCTTAAACTCGTATTGCAGTATATTCGAGCTAGCATCCTCGTCCTCGCAAGGAAGCTTTACCGGATCGATGATCGTGGCTCCCCGATCTCTCAACACCGCGATCGCAGCTTCCATAATCGCTAGCCCCGCTTCGTCCAAATCCCGATAATACCCTCGCGGAATTCCGATTCTAGCATCCTTAAGACCATCTGTAATCAAAAAGGACGTATAGTCTTGAAAATACCGATCTCGACTCGCTTCCGTCGCAGAATCGCTCGCGTCCACTCCGGTCATGGCTCCCAAAATGATCGCCGCATCGGACACCGTTCTAGCCATCGGCCCCGCGGTATCTTGACTGACGCTAGCCGGAATGATCCCCGACCGGCTAACAAGCCCCACCGTAGGCTTGATCCCTACGATGCAATTCTGGCTGGACGGACTAATGATCGAGCCCGATGTTTCCGTACCTATCGCCCCGGCAACCAAGTTCGCGGCTACGGCGGAAGCCGAGCCCGAGCTCGAGCCTCCGACGAACAATTTTCCCGGTCCGTAGGGGTTAAGAGTTAGTCCTCCGCGTGAGCTGTACCCCGCCCACATGGTCGGGGACATGAAATTCGCCCACTCCGTCATATTCGTTTTCCCTAACAGCACAGCGCCAGCCTTACGAAGCTTAGAGGCTAAGAAAGAATCCTCGGGCGGCGTCCAGTCCGCTAAAGCAATAGAGCCGGCGCTTGTGTGCGTTCTGTCATGAGTCCCAATGTTATCCTTCAGCAGCAGCGGAATGCCGTGCAATCGGCCTCTCGATCCGCGTTCATTCCGTTCGTAGTCCAAGGCACGGGCAATCGCAACGGCATCCGGATTGATCTCCAGAACCGACTTTAACTCCTTATCGTACTGCTCGATGCGGGCCAAATAGATTAGAACCAATTGCTCCGAAGTCGTTTCGCCGCACTCCATTGCCTTTTGCATGCTCATAATATCCGCTTCTATGATCCATTGTTCGATTTTTTTGTTCAACTTGGGAGCCTCCCTCGTCTTTCTCATATATCAAATCGCATGTATTACAAAAGCCGAAAGCCCTCAATTGAAGGGCTTCCGGCCTTGGAACTACAAGTCAGACAAATTAATCTGCAATAGCTGTCACACTAGCGGAGGTGGCGAAGCTAACGGAACAGGATTCGAAGGGGCTGAGAGCGTACTATTCATCGCGTTTTTACCTACCGATAGGACGAATACCCGATAGGATTTACCATTCTGGATGTCCGCCCCTCTCACATCCTTCATTGCAGAAGATAACGGCAGGTTAAAGTCCGTTCCTGTTGGCATTGCCGTGTAAAGACCAGCAACTACGCCTGTCGCCCAACTTAAATTGAAGCTACGCGCATCGTTTTCTTCAACAACGAAAATCCGATAACTGTCAATTCCGCTTTCGTCACCAGCTTTCGTATACGAAACTTGTAAATCCGATGCTGTATTCGTATCACCTACGTCAAACAATCCAAGACTCGTTACCGGTGGTACCGGCAAAATAGGACTAGTCAACGTAATGGCGGGAGACGCCAAGGACAACACGTTAGTGCCCGCATATGCTCCTCCGCCGACAGACAATACGAAAACCCGATAAGGGGTATTATTCTGAACTTGCATCCCGTCCACGTCGAGTGTAGATGAAGTCAAAGGCATATTAATGTTACTGTTGCGAGGAATAACAGAAGTGTAATTCCCATTAGCAATGGCTTTCGTCAAATCGAAGGTTCCTGCGGTAATATCCTTGACGACGAAAATCCGATATTGGCTAATGTTGCTCTCCACCGCGGCTTTATTGAAACTTACGAACATATCCGACCCATTGTTATTATCGCTAACGTCGCTAGCAGTAACATTCGATACCGCAGTCACCGTACCTGTATTCGTGAGTCTTACTACCGGAGACGGTGCGGACAGTACGTTCGTTCCGTAGGAAACGCCGTAACCGACGGACAAGACGAAGATTCGATAGTCGACGCCATTTACGATCGGTTGCCCATAGATGTCCCGCACTCCTGCCGGAAGCGTAGTGTCGATATCCGCTGCCTTTTTAGGGATGTTCGAATAATTTCTCGAATCTGAGATGGAGTTCGCTGTATTCAAATTAAAGTTGTTAACATGTTCGTTCCGAACAACAAATACCCGATAGTGATCAATATTGCTCTCATTAGAAGCTTTGGTGAAGGTTACTCTTAAATCGCGGCTGTCGTTATAATCGGTTGCATCGTAGGCGTAAAGATTCGTAACCGCAGTCACAACGCCGGTATTAGCTAGCGTAATCGCAGGCGATGCGCTAGATAAAGCATTCGTTCCATAGGAGGTTCCCGCGCCGACCGACAGAACGAAGATCCGGTAGCTCACCCCGGCTTGGATGAGGACCCCGCTTGTGTCGCGCGAAGCGGCAGTCAGCTCTAGGCTAATATCTACACCGGTTTTATTTACTACCGTGTAGTTATTCATCGCAACCGCCGTTGCCAGCGTAAAGTTGCTTGCATTACCCTCTCTAACTACAAAAACCCGATACTGACCAATCTTCGTCTCGTTATACGCCTTCGTGAAAGTCACCCGAAGATCCTGGCCGCTGTTCGTATCCGCGACATCTCTTCCGTACACGTTCGTAACGGCCATCACGCCATTGTCGACCAGGCTGATGCTCCTAGATGGGCTAGAGAGCGTGTTCGGATAGTACGAGCTATTCGAAGATACACCCATAACGAAGACGCGGTATGCAACGCCGCTCTCAATGTATCGTCCTTTAGTGTCTCTCAAGCTCGACGGCAGCGTTACGCTATAATTGCTGTTGCCCGTCCGATATTGATCGGAGTAGCTTGCGGACGATACTTTATTCGCTTCCGTAAGATTAAAGCTGCTATAGTCGGATTCTCTTACGACGAAGATACGGTAAGCGGAGATTCTCGACTCGTCCGCCGCTTTGTTAAAGCTGACTTTAAGGTCGCGGGCATCTCCGTAGTTATCTACGTCCTCTACGTTCGTAATCGTAGCAACCTGAGCGGATGCTCCCAACGTAACCGAAGCCGAGCCTGCGGAAAGACCATGTTTCGTCGTTCCCGTATTGCTGCTAACCGATAGAACGAATGCCGTATAAGCTACGCCATTGCGAAGCGTGTCACCCGACGTATCGCGGGAAGACGAATTAAACGTATAGGTCAACGTATTCGCGTTGGTCTTGGATACGGTGCTGTAGTAAGAGCTGGACATTCCGTTAGCCGTCGTCAAATTAAAAGAGGAGGCTTGGGAGCTCTTCACGATCATAACCCGGTAACCGGTAATGTTGCTCTCGTTAGAAGCTTTCGTGAAGCTAACCTGCAGATCCCGGCCATCGCCGAAATCGCCGACATCGTCGATTTTTACGTTGGTTACCGCACTAACCGAAGGACTGGCGCTCAGGCTAATCGAGACGGAAGAGCTCGATAACGCATAGGTATCTTGGCCTGCGGTCAGGACGAATACTTTGTAAGCTTGATTCGTCCGGAGCAACGCGCCGTCCACGTCTCTGCTCTGCTCGGTCAAGGAAATTTTCGAATACGCGTTGCTCTTCGACACGAACGCATAATTCAGCGAACTGACGGTTTGCGCTTTCGCCAAATTAAAGGCCGAAGCGTTCTCCGCTTTGACGACCAATATCCGGTAACTGTCTACGTTTGATTGATCGGACGGCGGAGTAAAGTTAACTTGCAAATCGCGTCCGTCTCCGTATTGGGGAACCGTCGATACGGCTACCGAAGATACGGCTCCGACTTGCTTCACCGCTTTCGTGGTGATGATTACGCTTTGCGTCGATTTGTCCCATAACACATCGTCCCCTAACGCTTCGCTGACGAAACGAACGGGCACCATCGTTCTGCCGCCTATGGCTCTAGCCGGAGCATCGAGAGTTACGGTTTGATTGTTGATCGTTGCCGTGCTAGCGCCGATTCTGAGCACGATAGTCGTGTCGCGCTTCGTCGCGGTAACCGTTTGCGCTTTCTGATTCCATTGCACTCTAGCGTTAAGCGCCTCGAAAATTCCGCGAAGCGGAACGAAAGTATAACCCGCAATGGCTACGGGGGCTTGATCGGTAGACAGCACTTGCCCATCAATGACGATCTTTATTGCTGAAGCCGCCTTTGCTTCAGGAAGATGGATAACCGAAAATAACATTACAATTGCAGCTAACGTGGATATAAACTTACGCATACGATTGTCTCCCTCCCTATTCCGATATCCCAATGCATGGAATTATCGGATCCTGTTAATAAGACGCAGGGAAGAGGGGAAATGTTTCTCCTTATCGGAGGCAAACTCTAAATATATCTAAGTTCCGTTTGCTTTGCCTATCGTACCCCACATTGGCTTCCGTTTCATGTTCTCGCGAGGCCTAAGAAGTTTTCGGACTGGCGCATACTCTTGCAATCACACGCCCCATACTACAGGGAAAATTAACTTATAACGGATCGGAGGAAATCATATGGCCGAGAGAACGCTGATGGCCTATTTCAAGACGCCCTGGGAGGCAGAACGGGCGGTGGAACGACTGCGGTCGCTTCGTCTCGCCGAGCATGCGATCGACCGTTTTGACGGATACCCCGGCGAAGGAGTCCAACATCGGGACAAAATCGAATACCCGCTGTCCGCGGATTTTCCGGGACTCGGTTACTTGACGCTCGGCGGAAATTTCAATCCCGATTCCGGAGTCCTGGCCGCCGCAAGCGTGAGCGCAAGCGGGTATAGCTCGGGAGGATCGGACAACCGGATGACAGGCCGGGACATTCTGTTGACTGCGATCGTCGATGAGGGAGACTACGACCAAGCTCTTCGAATCGTTCAAGACGCAGGGGCTTTGTAGAGAGCTGGCATCGGCGATCTGGCAGGGGGCTCCTCCGTCTAAATATAAGAGCCCCTTTGCTTATTCTTTTATTGCGGGGACGGCCCCGTTCGCGTTCTGACGGTACTCCGAAGGGGTGTTTCCGTTTTTTTTCCGGAAGATTTGGGAGAAATGGCGAACGTCCGGATAACCGACGCGTTCGGAGATATCCGAGATTTTCAGCTCGGAATCCCGGAGCAACTCCATCGCCCGATCGAGCCGGAGATGAGTGACGTAATCTTTGAATCCTTGACCGGTCTTCTGTTTGAATAACTGGCTGAAGTAGACTGGGTTTAAGTAAACGATTGAAGCCACTCTCTCCAAGCCCAGTTCAGTAGCATAGTGCGTCTTGATATACTGCAACGCGACTTCGATCGCCTGGTCCCCGCCGCTGGCATAATGATCGTACACTTGGCTGGCAGCGGCTTTCCGCATACTCTGAACCTCCACCGGCACCTTGGAAATATCTCTGATGAGTTCCGTAGCCAGAACCTGAAACGGAACTTTGACGTATCGTTTCAGATGAGCGCGCAGTTGCTCCATGAGCCCGTTTAGTCCGTTCTCCTCATTAAGCGTAACTAATCCGAGCAAGCTATTCGCGTCTATGCTAGCGACGTAACCTTTCCCGACCGAATCGATCAATTCGCCAAGCACGTTCTCTACGATAAAATGCTCCAGCTTGACGTCGCGATCGCTCTCCATGCGAACCATTAGAATGTGGAAATACGGATGGTTTTCCGTGAAAGACTTCATGTCGATGCTTCCCAAATCAAGGCCGGATGCCCAACGGGAGAACACGGCTTCGCGGAGAAACCGCAAGTTATCCTTTAAGAGGTGCGTTTCCTTGGACCATTCGTTCTCTTTGGAAATTTCCAAGCCTATTTTTCCGATCTTGTCGATTAGAATGTCTTTGCCGATCGGTTTTAACAAGTAGTCCTTGGCTCCCAAGCGTACCGCTTCTTGAGCGTATGCGAATTCGGAATACGCGGAGATCACGACCCACTTCACGTGGGCATGGCTATTGCGCGATATTTCCATCAATTCGAGGCCGGTCATCCCGGGCATAAGCACGTCCGTGAGAACAAGGTCGATAGATTCGTGCTTAAGGAGGCGAATGGCTTCCTCCGGATTGGCCGCAAGGAAGACGCGATATTCCGGAAAATGATTTCTTATCGTCCGTTCAATACCGCTTCGAATAACGCTTTCGTCATCAACGACAAGAATATTCATGTTACTACCCCCTTACGGGTGGGATCGGGATCGTAACGACAACGGTTGTTCCGAGGTTCTTGCGGCTTTCGATCCGGACGCCGAAGCCTTCGCCGAACATCAGGCGAATGCGTTGATGCACGTTCTGCAGACCGATCCCTCTTCTACCGGCCGTTTCGTTCGCATGGCTTTGTTCATAATCCGCGGAGAAGGATTCGTTGAGAGAGCCCGAGAGTCTGAGAAGGGTTTCCTCATCTATTCCGATGCCATTGTCTTCAACGATGATTTCCAATCTTCCTTCGACTTCATTAGAAGAGATACGCAGCAGCCCTGCACGGTTCATTGGCTCGATTCCGTATTTAACGGCGTTCTCGATAATCGGCTGCAAGGTCATCTTAGGCACTTCGATGTTCAACCACCGCTCTTCGACTTCGAACCGGGTCTGAATCCGTCCTTCGAGCCGAGTTTCGATAATGGTCAAATAATGGCGCAACTGTTCGAACTCTCGACGGAGCGTTGCTCGCGAAGCTTCTTCCCAATCGCTGCTATAGCGGAAGATCTGAGATAAGGACAGAATCACTTTACCGAGCCGATCGTTCTCCCGTTCTTCGAGCATCCAGTAAATCATATCCAACGTATTGAACAAAAAATGCGGGTTTACCTGCGATTGCAGCGCTTGAAGCTGCGCGTTCTTCTCGCTTATGGAAGCGAGCTTAATCCGTTCTATTAATTCGTCCATTTGGTTAACCATACGATTAAAGGAACCTACGAGCACGTTAAGTTCCTGATAAGATTGCACATGAACTTGGCTCTTGAAGTTCCCGAGCTCCACTTGCTTCATCTGCTGGATCAGCCGCTTAAACGGCGAAGAGAAGGAACGGGACACGAATGTCGCCAGCACCGTAGCCACGAAGACGAGCACGATAATAACGGTCAGAAGAAACCTTTGCGTCTCCCTAAGCTCAAGCTGCAGATCCCGTTTCGGCGTAATCCCGATAACCGTCCAATCGGCCATGCGGATCCGTGCCGCGGTGATCATCGAATTTTCCCGTTCGGTATGAATCAATTCATCGTTCTTCAGAGGCCCCGGCCAACCATAGGGGATAATATCCGTTTCATTCTCCGCCGGCCTTGTGCGGATGATCTCCTTGCCTTCGGGGCCTTGAATAATAACCGTGCTTCCCGGGCCGAGACTCGCGTTCGTAAGCGCGGACACGATGGCGTCGGCTTCCGTCTCGATCAGGACGATGCCGATCGGCTTTAATTCGCTAAGCTCGAACAATTGCCGTCCATATGCAAAAACGGACCGGTCGATCCCCCCGCTCATGAGCGATTGGGGGTACACGCCGAGCCAGACCATTTTACCGTTCGATTGTTGCAATTGAGTGTACCATTCCTTCTCGGTATGATCGCGAACGCCAGCGCCCACCGAACGGTCGAAGCTGAATACTTTGCCTTGATTGGTCACGATGTGAATCCCGATGATATCGTTACGGGAATAGAATATAGCACCGAGAATGTCGGTAATTCGCCGTTCCAGGCCTACTCCTTCGGCGGATTGACCGGAAGAAGGATCCTGAAGCAGCCTCATCAATTCATTGTTGCTATTCAACGATTTCGTGACGCTGTCATAGCCCTTAAGCATAAGGTCAAATAGGCCAGACGTTTGCGAGATGTTTTTCTCGGCAATAACGCTCACCTTTTCTCGTATGAGATCGGTTGCCCGTTGGTAATAAACCAAACTGACGCTGAGCAGCAACCCTAACATACAGAACAAGAAAATCAAAAATAGACGGCCGCGAATCGATCGGAGACTCTTCATGAATCCCATATTACCCTTTTATGGCACCTGCTACCATGCCTTTTGTAATTTTCTCGGCCAATAGGAAATAGATAATGACGACCGGCAGAGCACCGAGCACCAGGAAAGCGCCGATCGCGCCGTAGTTAACCGAATATTGGCTGACGAAGCTGTACACGCCGAACGGCAATGTCTTCAATTTTTCGGAGGAGATGAAGGTCGCCGCCAAAATATACTCGTTCCAGATGTTGATAAAAGCAAGGATAAGCACCGTCATGATCGGCGGGATGGATATCGGAAGTACGATGGAACCGAAAATTCGGAATACGCCCGCCCCGTCTACGATGGCCGATTCTTCAATCTCTTGCGGGACCGTCCTCATGAATCCGCTCAGAATGAATACGGCAATCGGCGTCTGGAAGGCGACATAAGGCAAGATCAGCGATAAATGCGTGTTCAGAATATCGATATTTTTGAAAATAAGCATGAGCGGAAGCAGCGTGGCTTGCAAAGGAATCATCATGCCGAGCAAGAACAACACAAGTACGAATTGGCCGTATTTCCAGCGAAACCTCGAAATCGCGAAAGCGGCCAACGACGCTAGAAAAATAACGGACACCATCGTAATCGAGGTGACAAAAGCGCTGTTGGATAGGTATTTCCAGTAATTCCCGCCCTCAACGGCAGCCTTATAGTTACTCCATTGCCAGATCTCGGGTAGAGCAAAGAAGTTGCCTGAGAGGATCTCTTCATTCGTCTTCAGTGAATAAATGAGCAGCCAGAGGAGCGGATAAAGCTGCGTAACGAGCAGTAGGCCGAAGAAGGCGAATACGATGATCTTGCCGATCGTGAAACGGCGGCGGCTCCGGGCATGGACGGTAGGTTTGACGGTGGTCAGGCTTGCGGTTTGGCTCATGCGAAGCGCCTCCTTTCTACGAGAATCGTTTGTCTAGCCGGTTGAACAGCAGATTGATCACTACGGTAGCCGCTAGGCAGACGACAACCAAGAATGAAGCAATGGCGCTTCCGTAACCGTACTTCATGGATAGGAACGACATATTGTACATGTAGCTTGCGAGAACATCGGTTGCATGGGCCGGTCCCCCGCCCGTCATAACCATAATCAGGTCGAAAGATTGAAGCGAACCGATGAACGAAAGCACGACGGAAATTTTGAAAATCGGGACGATCAACGGCAGCGTAATGTAGCGATCCGCCTTGAAACCCGAAGCCCCGTCGATCTTAGCCGCTTCGTAAATATCGGCCGGAATATTCTGAATCCCGGTAAACTGAATCAGAATGTGATATCCGAGATATTGCCACAGCGCAACGAGAATGATGGAGTACAAGGCAATCTTAGGCTCGGTCAGCCAAGAATGCGTCCATGAATCCAAACCGAGCTTGATTAGGATCTGATTGATCATTCCGCCCATGGAAGCCGGGTTGTAGATGGTTTTCCACAATTGCCCGATAACGGCAACCGAAAGAATGACGGGCAGAAAATAGCTGGAAATGAGAAACCCCGTCCTGCGAACGAAACGGCTGATCAGGATCGCCACGAACAAGGCGATCGGCAACTGCACCAGCATCGAGAATCCCGCCAGGAGGAACGTCCGGCGTACCGCCGGCCAGAATAAGGAATCGTCCGTGAACATCTTCTCGAAATTCGCCAATCCGACGAACTTCGAAACGCCGATTCCGTTCCAATCGAGCATTCCGTTATAGACGGAGACGATGATCGGAGCGAACACTAGACTTACATACAGGAGCAAGCACGGCAGCACGAAAGCCGCGATCGTCCAACTGGATACTCTGATTACCTTCAAGGCTCCCGCCCCTTTCAAGCTCTCTCGTCATGATGAGACTCGCCGATTTAAACTTCTTGATAGCCCAAAGGGGGACGCGTCGCGCCCCCTTCGTACCAAATCGCGGATATTATTTTTTGTTCTCTTCGTAGCCTTTTTGGTGCTCTTTGGCTACTTCAGCCGAATCTTTCTTAGCGACGAACAGGTTTTGGATGCTGGACAAGTGAACTTGAGCCGTTCCCGGATTCATCGTGTTATCGAACGCGAGGTCTCCGCCTTTAACTTCTTTGAACAAGCCCAGTACTTCCATCGCCATGTCGGAGTAACCCGCGGCTTTGAAGTCTCCGTCGACTTTCTGCGCTACGCCTACCGCGCCTTTAACGGCGAATGCTTCTTTCGGATAGTTCAGCATGAAGTAATTCAGGAAATCGAGCGTTTCTTCCAGGTGTTTGCTATCTTTGGATACCGCGAACGCGCTGCCCGGCGCGAGCATGAATTCATTCGGATTGCCTTTACCGCCGACCGTCGGGAATTTGAATACGCCGATCTCGCCGTTCTGTCCGACCGTCGAAGTCTCGATACCGCCGGTTGCCCAGCTTCCCATGAAGTACATGGCCGACTTACCGGTTTTGAACAAGTTCTCGCCGGCATTGTAGTCGAAGGAAGTCGCGCCTTCTTGGAATGCTCCTGCTTGAACGAGCGATTGGAACGCATCTACGGCTTCGATGAATGCCGGATCTTCGAACGTTTTCTTGCCGTCTACGACGTCTTGCAGGAAGCCGGGGCCGCCGTTCGTGCGGAGCACGATGTTCATGAACAGGAACGAACCGGTCCAAGAATCTTTCTCGCCGATCGCGATCGGCGTCATGCCTTTGGCTTTCAGCGTTTTAACGGTTTCGACCATTTCTTCGAACGTTGTCGGCACTTTCGCGCCCGCTTCTTCGAACATTTTCTTATTGTAGTAAACAAGCGCGATATTGTTGCCGTCCGGTAGGGCATACAGGTTGCCGTTGAAGGTGTACGGCTCCAGAATGCCATCTTGGAAAGTCTCTTTCAGTCCGTTCTTCTCGACCATTTCGTTGAGCGGAGCGAACAAGTCGGCATCTACGAACGGTTGCATTTGAGCGGCCGGGTTCACGATCGTAATATCCGGAACTTCTCTGGAAGCAGCTTGCGTCTTCAATTTCAGCTTCTGTTGGTCGGTATTCAGGGAATCGAGCTCGATCTTCACGTTCGGGTGCTCGGATTCGTATTGCGCGACGATCTTGCGCAGCATGCCGTATTTCGGATCCGTTTGATCCGGGTAAATGTTCTGGAACGTAATCGTGACGTTTTCTTTGCTGCCGGTGTCTTCGCTTGCGGCCGCGCTGCTTGCAGGCGCGCTGCTCGCCGGAGCACTGCTTGCCGGTGCGCTTGCCTCGTTGCCGTTACCGTTGTTGCTGGATCCGCAGGCGGACAAGCTAACCGCGAGCAATGCCGCCAATGACGTACCGATCATTTTTCTGCTTATCTTTTTCATTTTCGTTACCCCCTTGATTGGTGATAGCCCCATTATCTATGGAAATGAAAACGCAAACAATGAATATTATTAGGAGGTAATGTTTGTTTTTTAAAGGTGGACTCCTTTAGATTTTTGACATCTCGTTGACATTTTCCGAACAATAGGATAACTCTCGGTCTTTATACTAAGAAGAAATGGAGGTGGAAGTTAAGGTGTATTACGAGGAAGATAAAGTGCCTTACGATGAGCCCGACGAGAAGGAGTAAGTACAAGTACCCAAGTCCAGTTTCGCATAGTTCCAAACCCCGAAGCAATTGTCATTATGGCAGTGCTTTTTTATTTTCAGCTCATTTTCTTCTTTGTCGGCGCATTAAGCTATTCGTCTTCTCGACTTTACATAACTAGTCCATTGCCTTTACACGCATTTAACGTTCATATCGGATACTGAAGATATTCTATTCTTGGAGGAATGTAGATTCATGAGAAAATCACTCGTAACGGCTTTATCGGTCTCGCTTGTCGCTTCAACCCTGTTCGCAACGGGAAGCTTCGCGGCTACTAAAACCAAGCAAGTCGACTCCTTCCGTCCGCTTGCCATTTTCTCGGTACCCGGAGGCGGAATCGCGGAAATCATTGCCGCTACTCCCGATGGCAACAGATTGTTCTATACGAGCGCGGGTCTCGGCAGCATCGGGGTCATGGATCTGACCGTTCCGTCCAAGCCCAAGCAGATTAGCTCGATTGAAGTAGGCGGCGAACCTACTAGCGTTACGATTACTCCCGACGGCAAAACGGCTTTGGCCGTCGTCATTACGTCTAAGCGAGAGATTGGTGAAGCAGTCGATATCAAACCGGGCAAGCTGATTGCCATCGATACGAAAACGTTGAAAATCAAAGGCGAACTAGCGATCGGCAATCATCCCGATTCCATCGCGTTGACTACGTTAAAAGGTCAATACGTCGCGGTCATCGCCATCGAGAACGAGCCGATGTATTTGGACGATAAAGGCATTAGAACGGATGAAGAAGCACCGGGCTTCGAAGGTGACATTAGCGGTCCCGGTTACGTTCAGATCGTGAATATCGATAAAACCGATCTTTCTAAATCCAAGATCAAAGATATTAAATTCGATGCTGCGCAATTGAAAGCCAAAGGTCTTCTGTTCCCGGAAGATCCGCAGCCGGAATTCGTCGATATTCGCAACGGGAAAGCCGCCGTTACGCTTCAGGAGAATAACGGAGTCGCGATCATCGATGTGCAATCCTCCAAGATAACTAGCTTATTCTCTTCCGGAAAACCCGTTAAACAAAAGGCCGATCTCACCGAAGACGGCAAAATCTCCTTCACCGGCTCCTATCCGGAAGACGTGAGCAAGGAAGAATACGCAGGCGCTAGAATGTCCGATGCCATCGCGTGGAACGCTGCGGGTACGACGTTGTATACGGCTGACGAAGGCGAATTGGATTATACGGGCGGTCGCGGTTGGAGCGTATGGAGCCCTGCGGGTAAGCTGTTGTGGACGGACAAAGGAGCGCTTGAGCAGAAAGCCTCCGAATACGGCTATTACGCGGATTCCCGTTCGGAAGCCAAGGGAATTGAAGTAGAAGGCGTTGAAACGGCTATATTCGGTAAAAAAGAATTCGCCTTCGTCGGTTCGGAGCGCGGTTCGTTCGTAGCGCTGTACGATATCACGAAGCCGTCGGCTCCGTCATTCATTCAACTGTTGCCGACAGGCACTCGCCCCGAAGGTCTGCTGGCCCTGCCGCAGAAGAACCTGTTCCTGACTTCCGACGAAACGACGGGCACGATTTCGATTTTCGAAGGCGTATCCGGTATCTACCAAGCTCCCGCTAAGAACCCTACGATTTCCGCCAAGCCTGGCGTCTCTTGGGCGGCAATTTCCGGTTTAGCGGCAGATGCGAAGAATAGCAACGTGCTGTACGCCGTTCCGGATATCGCGATGCAGTCTTACATTTATAAGCTTGATCTGAAGGGCGGAGAAGCCAAGCTCTCCCATCATGTAGCCATTAAAGAAAACGGCAAGCTGGCATCGCTAGACATGGAAGGCATCGCCTTGGACACTTCGATCGTCAAAGGCAAACAGCCCGGCTTCTGGGTCGCCAGCGAAGGCAACGCTTTGTTCAAGGATAAGGAATACATGGCTAACCTGCTCGTTCAAGTCGATAGCAAAGGCACCGTGTTGCGTAAAGTCGCTTTGCCTGCGGAGATCGATTCGGCCGAAGGCGGAGTGATTCGCAATAACGGCTTCGAAGGCGTTACGATTTCATCAGACGGCCGCTACCTTCTGGCTCCGATCCAACGCGAGTACGCCAAGGATGCCAGCGTTAACGGAGTAAGTTACGCGCGCATCGCACGATACGATCTGAAGACCGATGCTTGGGAATTTTTCCTCTATCCGCTTGAAAAAACGGACACGAAAGGCGACTGGATCGGCCTATCCGAGATCGTCAACCTTGGCAAAGACAAATATGCCGTCATCGAACGGGATAAACTCATCGGCGGAGCGGCTAAGCTTAAAGCGGTATACACGTTCTCGTTGAATGGCGTTAAACCTTTTGCCGGGCTGACGGAGGAAACTTCGGCGATCGCCGGTTCGGTGATCAAGAAAACCAAAGCGCTTGAGCTTAAATCGACTATCGCCCCATTCGAGAAACTCGAAGGATTAACGGTAACTCCGGACGGAAAAGTATGGGCCGCAGTCGATAATGACGGCGGGGTTCATCTATCGGGTTTATATCAAGTCGCTAACTTGAAAGATATTAGCAAATAAGAATAAACTTCAAGCAATGCCCCGGAACAAGAGCCCTTATTAATGGGGGCTCTTGTTTTATTCTAGGACATTTTTTTAATTCCTACTTAATCTATCGGAAAAAGGATTGACTACTTTCCGAAATCCATGTAGTATACATTTTACTGGCCTAAGTCAGACATCCTAAACGGAATAGAGAGAGGGGTTCTTTATATGAAAAGAAAAAGTTTATTGACAGTGCTACTTACGTTAAGCGTGGTTTTGGCAGCTTGCGGGAATAAAGAGGAAAAACCTGCGAATTCCGCGTCGCCATCCGCTCCCGCCGAGAATACGGAATCTTCGAGCCCGGTTGCCCAAAGCTCGCTCGATGATATTAAAGCCAGCGGCAAACTCAAAATCGGCACCGAAGGCACTTATGCTCCGTTCACGTATCATGACGAAAGCGGAAAATTGACCGGATTCGACGTTGAAATCGCGGAAGAGGTCAGCAAGCGTCTTGGCGTAGAGCCCGAGTTTCTGGAAACGCCTTGGGATGGGATCATTGCCGGTCTGGATGCCAAGCGATTCGACGTCATCTTCAATCAAGTGTCCATAACGGATGAACGGAAAGAAAAATACGATTTCTCCGATCCTTATATCGTTTCCAAAGCGGTGCTGCTCGTTCATGAGGATAATACCGAAATTACGAAGCTAGCCGATCTTAAAGGCAAATCCGCCGCGCAATCGTTAACGAGTAATCTGACGAAAATCGCGGAAGAGAACGGAGCCAAGATCGTTGGCACCGACGGCTTTAACCAAGCGATCGATTTGTTGCTTACCAAACGCGTAGATGCTACTATTAATGACGGCTTGTCTTACCTCGATCTGAAAAAACAAAAGCCGGACGTGAAAATTAAAGTGGTGGACGAGACTTCGGAAGCTTCCCATAGCGCGGCGCTTATCCGCAAAGGTAACGAAGAATTGGTCGCGGCGATTAACGAAGCTCTAGCCGCGATGCAAAGCGATGGAACTTATCTTAAGATTTCCGAGAAATATTTCGGTACGGACGTTTCCAAATAATAAATCACGTAGTTCAAAGGATGTCTGAACGATGAACGAGCGTCAATTAGAGGTTTTTCTCGACTCCTTGTGGCCCCTGCTTAAAGCAGGGGTTCTTTATACCATTCCTCTCACATTAATCACGTTCGCTTTAGGGTTAACGCTTGCTGTCGTGACGGCGCTCGTCCGATTATCCTCATTGAAGATTCTCAAGTGGATAGCAGACTTTTACGTATGGGTCATTCGGGGAACTCCGCTATTGGTACAGCTTTTTATCATTTTTTACGGCTTGCCTAGCGTCGGGATTACGCTAAACGTATATACGTCGGCCGTCATCGGACTCTCGTTAAGCGTGGGTGCATACTGCTCGGAAATCGTGCGAGCGGCGATTATATCCGTGCATAAGGGGCAATGGGAAGCCGCATTTTCGCTCGGAATGTCCCGAATGCAAACTTTACGTCGCGTGATTTTGCCCCAAGCCGCTCGAGTATCCGTTCCTCCGCTAGGTAATGCCTTTATCAGTCTAGTTAAAGACACGTCGCTCGTAGCCATCATCACCTATGTCGAGATGTTCAGAAGAGCTCAGCAGATTTCCGCAACTACCTACGAACCGATGGCTGTCTATTGCGCCGTAGCCGTTATTTATTTAGCCTTCAGTACCGTGCTATCCGTCCTGCAAACTCGCGTGGAAAAGCGTTTCGAACGCTTCTCCGCCCACTAAAGGAGACCGAGCAGATGATCGAAATTCGCGAATTGCATAAATCTTTCGGTTCTCTCGAAGTGTTGAAGGGCGTCGATCTCACGTTGGAGAAAGGCAAAGTCCTAGTCATTATTGGCCCTTCCGGCTCAGGCAAAACAACGCTACTCCGTTGCCTTAATCTATTGGAAGTTCCGGACAAGGGCTCCCTGAGGTTAGGGGATAACGCCTTCGAATTCCACGAACGCGCTAAAATCCCGCAGAAAAACATTATCTCGCTGCGCCAAAGTACGGGAATGGTGTTTCAATCGTTTAATTTGTTCCCGCATATGACCGCTCTCGGCAATGTCATGGAAGGGCAAATTACCGTACAGAAGAAAAGCAAGGACGAGGCTCGTAAACGGGCGGAAGCTCTGCTGGCTAAGGTTGGCCTTGCCGATAAAGCGAATTCTTATCCGCATCAGCTATCCGGAGGACAACAGCAACGGGTCGCCATCGCCCGGGCTATGGCCGTTGATCCGGAAGTATTGCTATTCGATGAGCCTACGTCTGCGCTAGATCCCGAGCTGGTCGGCGAAGTGTTGAAGGTCATGAAACAGCTGGCAACCGAAGGAATGACGATGGCGATCGTCACGCACGAGATGAAGTTCGCGGCGGACGTAGCCGATCGGATTATTCTGATGGACGCGGGACGTATCATCGAGCAGGGACCGCCTCGCGAAGTGCTTAATAACCCTCGGACGGAACGGGCCATTCAATTCTTTAATCACCTGAACGGGCAGAAGGATGCTGAGTAGGGAGATGCCGCACAAGAGGCTGACATAGAAGTGTGGGGAAATAACGCTTTGACATAACGTTAATTCGGTGCTCCAGATGGCTTCGGAGTCAATTAGCGGTATGCCATAACGTTATTTTTTTGGAATCTGTCCAATTTCATAACGGCCTTTGCCGTCCTTGGGAATGATGGGAGAAATGAAACAACCTATTCCTTCTTGCCTTCTCTTTTCACCGGGGTCGCGCGTTGGACCCAGTTATCGCGATTCATTCGTTGCACCGTGTTAATTCTTGCCGGAAGCGATTGCGCGGTCACGCTCGCTCCCTCCTGAGAGTTGCTCGCTCCGATCGTCGTACTTGGATTCGATTCTTTATTTTTACGCGGGGGTAACCCTCGCCCATTGTGCTTTCCTCTGTTCCATACTTTGTCTTTGCTCATGTCACAACTCCGTATATTTATTACCTGTCCGTTAATCCTTAACTCGGTTCCTTCTATTTTAACACAAATCGTTGGAATATCATTCGTTTGCAAGCATAAACGGCCTTCGCCGTCCTTGGGGATGGCGGAAAACCGTCAACGAATCTCATGCATCCCTCCCTCGCGGCGTCTCCCGATCGTCTTAGGTTTCGAGCGGTTCAACAGCCACTGCGCGAAAAACAAGTTAGGCACCCAGCAAAGCCAAGCGATTACGCGGTAAAAGTCATTGAAGGCTTCGAACCCGAACAAAGCTATAGAAATCGGGATATAGATTCTAAGCATAACCGCCGCGAAAGTAAGCGCATAGTTCCTCGTCATCCATTTTTGGTGCTCTAAGCGGTCTTTCCTCGCGGCAATCGCCCTGATCCCTTGAAACAGCGTATATAACCATAACAGCGAAAGCAGAAGAAATCCGGCGCTCGACACCCACCCGCCCGTTGCGTAGAAGGATAAGTAAGCTCCCGAAATGCCTCCCAACAATACGCTATAGCTATAGATTCTGCCGATCGTCCGGTGAACGCGTATGGATTTGGCTCTGATCTGGCCTATGAATTGCGTCCACCCCGTGCAGATTGCCGCTATGGAAGTCGCAATGTGAATATAGAGTATGACGTACCACAAGTCATCGAGATTCATCACTCTGAGCTTTTCTAGAACAAGCCCGGACTTGTTTGCTCCCATAACGAAATACTGGAATGCCGAAAACAGGCTCACGGCGATGGCAAGGAAAGCAACGGTTGTCAGCCATTTATTACCCTTAATTGCTCTAATCACGAATAGTCCCCCTTGAGTGACGCGAATGAACACCCTCGCATCTACCCAACATCTTACAAATAAATCCACCTACAGTCCTCCGACGCAAGCAGAGTCTGTCACTGGCCTTAAGGCGGATCGGGAATGGGACGCAAGGCAAATAAGCGAGCAACCCTGAATGAATCGGGCGCCCGCTTATAGAGACTTGATCTAGGTATTTACGGTTTCCAATGTCTCGCTCCATTCCTTGAATAGCGCAAAGTCTTCCCGAACCTGATGAGCGTAGGATAATGCCCTGTTCGTTACATATTCGCAGAAAGCATCGGTATCCTTGCCGATTGCCCGAACAATCTCGTCCTCGCTATGGTAAGACAGCATGTCGCCCTCTACGTCCGCATCCGCGCGAGCGTGCAGCTTGGCCGTAATCTGGCCCATGCATTCCGCCGTCCTCTGCCAATCTTTCGATCCCTCGAGTTTATGAGGCTTCAGCTTCTTCTTGTAGGGGGACCGTTCCCTTGCGTAAAATTGTCGGCCGTCCATCGTCAGATAACCTAGGAATGGGTCGGCTTCATGATGCATCGCCTGCTGAGTCGTGATAACCCGCTTGCCCTGGTGAGCGAACTTCTCCCAGAACGCTTCATTGTAAGGCATGAAGTAAGCCGGTACCGGCGCTCGCACCTCTTTGATTTCGATGATGATGTCATCGAGTCCTTGGTGGCCGGAGTCTCCCTCCATTAGAACATAGAACCTGTCCAAGCCGATGGAAGCCGTGCCGGAACCGTGTTTCACCGCGATATCCTTCACTTGGTAATAAGAGTCCGGTTGACCGGTTCGGGACGACAGGCTGCTCATGTAATCGGCCCAACCGTTCATCACGAGCTCCCGCTCCTCCGCCGTCGGCTTCAAGATTTCCTCCGACCAGCGGAATACCCGGCGCCCGTCTTCCAGCATCGTAATTCCCTCGACTAAATTGCTGGCCGCGAGCTTCTCGGTTTTCTTCAACAGCTTGCGAACCGGGCCTTCGGTAGATTGCTCGTCGAAAACGAGAGAGCGAGGATCCTCCTTGCGTCCGGCAAACTTTCGGATCTGTTTCACATAGGCGGATAAATACGCGGAAACGGTATCGGTCTGATCTTCAAGAGGCAGTTCCTTCTCGGACATGGCCAGGAAGAGACTCACGGACATTCGAAGAACGTCATACAAATACGAGCCCGTACAGCCTTCGTCGAAATCGTTCACGTCGAAGACGATCCTCCCCTTCTCGCTGCGGAACGCTCCGAAGTTCTCGAAATGAAGATCTCCCTGGATCCAAGTCGGCCGACTCGGATCGCTGTGGTATGGGAACCATTCCCGACCTACGTCGAAGTAGAATAAATACGCGCTCCCTCGAAAGAACAAATAGGGGCTTCCCCTCATTTTGCGATATTTCATCGCGCGTTTCTCCTGATCCAAGCCCATGATTCGACCGTCGAATTCGTCCAACACTTGAGAAATCGTCATCCCCCGCAATTTGAGCTGCGTGTGCTTAACCCGTCCCGTTAACTCATTCTCCATCGCCATTCCGTCCACCTCCGGGGTTCTTGACCAACCGATTATTCGAATTGAGCGTCCGGCGTCAGAGTCACAGGGTAATTATTCGTCTTCATCTGACCGGTGCTTTGCAGATATTCATCGACGAGTTGCGTCGCATCAACGGTTGAAGAGAGCAGCCAGTCCGCATATAACGTCCCGAACTTCTTGGAGAACCAATCATCCGTGTATTGTCCGCTGAATACTTGGAAGAGTTCATATATTTCTCCGACCGTATTCGTTCTCTTCTTGCCGGAGTCGTCTACCCATGACACTTTCTTACTCAAGTTAACGGGGCGAATATCTTCCGTCTTCGTCGAAGTCATCCCGTTCTTGTATATAAAATAAATCTTGAGCGACTTTTCGTAGCGATGCCCCTTAAGGACTTTCCACCCGGCCATATTGCCGGTAGCCGCTACCGCGTACAACTTGCCCGAGCCCGCGGTAGAAGGTGAACTCCCGGCTGTTTGTTGGTTGGCTTTCACGATGAATTGTCCCGCTCCAATCGAAACATGCATCTGCTGCTTCGCGGAGTCCCACTTTAATTTGGCGCCTAGAGCTTGACTGAGCAGGTCCGATGAGAATAGCAGTTCCCCGTTATTCTCCGTAGGAGCACCTTTCATCGTAACCTTCTTTCCGTTTACCGTTGCCTTCGCGCTTCCTTTGGTGATCGTAATCGATGTCGTCCCAACGGCAATGTTGTAAGTTTTCGCGGAGGATTTATAGCTAACCGTACCGCCAAGCGCCTGGAAAACCGATTTGACCGGCAAATATGTAATTCCTTTCA
This sequence comes from Cohnella herbarum, assembly GCF_012849095.1. Taxonomy (NCBI): domain Bacteria; kingdom Bacillati; phylum Bacillota; class Bacilli; order Caryophanales; family Paenibacillaceae; genus Cohnella; species Cohnella herbarum. Next base: position 5,811,967 of record NZ_CP051680.1, on the reverse strand, counting down.
CTTGCTTCGCGTTCGTCAGCGGATTCTTCATGCCGGAAACGAGCTTCAACGACTGTTTGATTCCGCCGGCTTCAACGGTAACGGTCGCTTCCCCCACGCCCAGAGACTTAAAGCTGCCATCCTCGAGAGGTTGGAGCAAATACGGTTTGTCAATACTCACTCGAACCGCTCCCCAAGGCACCTTGGCCGTCTCCCCGGTATTGTACACAAGACTTACAGTGCCCTTGATTTGTCCGCCGACGGTCGGACTGAGGCTAGAAACCTCGAACGACAGTCTTTCTACCGCAGGAACGTTCAACGGCGAGAACTTCCCGGATTTAAAAGAAACCCACGATCCGTTCGTTTGCTGGGCATAGAAGTCCGGAACGCCTTGTGCCGGCACGATCCGTTTAAGCTGATCGATCCCTTCGATCGGGTTAAGCTTGAATTTGTTAACGTTTAATCCCGTTCCGTTAATCCACGCCGTACCGTCTTTCTTAACGACCAGCAGCGTCGTATCTTCGCTGAACCCGATATCTACGCCGTCCGTAGCTAAGGTCTCCGGTATGGGTTTCATGTCGTCGCCGAAGTGGAAAACGTCGTACAGGATCACTCTTCCGTCCTCATACAATAGAGCTACTTGATCGTCTCCGACTTTAACTTTGCGAATGGCGGCCGCATCCGAGATCTTGGCAACAAGTGCCGGCTCGGCATACGTACTCTCGTATCTCCTAAGATCTCCCGCTTCCGACAACGCGGCGATAACTCCGTCGGCCTCATCGAACGCTCTTGTTCCCTTAAAGCTCGCCAGCTCTTTCTTCGTTCCCCGGTCCATCGTCCATAACGATCCGTCGGTCAGCAACCAAGAATCGCCGCCGACTTGCTTCACGTTGCTACTATCGGCAACAACCTGAGGTTCCTGTCCCCCAGACCATAGAACAAGCTTGCCAGCCTTGTTAATCCCGTAGCCTGCGCTGCTGGTTCCCGTGGCGGCTACAAGATTTAATTGCTTTTGCAGAGGCGCTCCTTTATTGGTTAACCATATCGAGCCATCTTCCAGCACAGGCGTTCCGTCTGCCAGCACGGAAGCAATACCGGGAGGTTTGCCTGTAGCCTCCTCGCCATATACGGCTCCAGTCGCGCCCGTTAAACACAAACATACCGCAAGGAATACAATCAACAATCTATTGCGCGCTCTCGACATCCCTATTCCTCCATGAATTTCCTTTTGAAATAATAGGGATATCATACCATTTATTCCTGACGCGATTCTACAGAATTCGATAGGATAGAATTCGCGGCGGAGACCGAGGCGCGCGACGCCTACTCGTTCAAATCCCCGTATTCCCTTTCGACTTTGCATATTCTTACTTTATAATCCCGATACCACTCCCGTTTGCCTTTTTCTTGAGCAACTCTGTGGTCTTCGTTTCGTTTCCAATTCCTTATCGCCTCTAAGCTCTCCCAATAAGAAACCGTGATACCGTACCCGGAAGAATCCCTGACGCTCTCAACGCTAATAAAACCAGGCTGCTCCGAAGCCATTCGCACCATTTCGTCAGCCATGGCGCCATAGCCGTTATCGCCTTCCGTTCGCCGACTCGAGAAAATAACCGCATAATACGGCGCGTTCGCTTCCCGTTTCATTTCATACAAACCGATCGGCCCCTTTCATTGTAAAACATCTGCTCAACAATGGATTAAGATGAGGAAGGTAGAAGATAGACACCTCTTGGGTTACCATACCCGAAACAAGATAGTATAATCAACAGTGTGAAGGGAGCGTGCCATTTCCATATGAAAACATTAATCTTGGCAGAGAAGCCATCCGTCGCAAGAGAAATCGCGCGAGTGATGGGGAGCCATAATAAGAATAAAAGTTTTATCGAGGGGCCTAAGTATGTCGTGACCTGGGCGCTTGGTCATCTGGTAGGACTAGCCGAACCAGAGGATTACGATGCTAAACTCGGAACATGGGCGTTGGAAGATCTTCCGATCCTCCCGGGCCAGATGAAACTCAAAGTATTGCGGGAAAGCAGTCATCAATTCAAGGCCGTACAAGCCCTCATGCGACGGCCGGATATCGGAGAGCTGATCGTGGCGACCGACGCCGCTCGCGAAGGTGAACTGTTGGCCAGATGGATTATCGATATGGTCAAGTGGAAAAAGCCGTTTCAACGGCTGTGGATTTCTTCGCAGACAGACAAAGCGATCAAGGAAGGCTTCGCTTCCTTGAAACCCGGCAGCCAATTCGATCGCCTGTTCCATTCCGCGCGCTGTCGCGCCGAAGCCGACTGGATGATCGGTCTCAACGTGACTCGCGCCCTTACGTGCAAATTCGGTTCGCCGCTCTCCGCCGGCCGCGTCCAGACGCCGACCTTGGGCATGATTATGCAGCGGGAAAGCGATATTCTGGCTTTCCGCTCGGAAGAATACGGCGTTCTTCGCGTCAATGTAGGAACGTTCGAAGTGATCTGGAGAGGACCGAACGGCGACTCGAGAATATTCGACGCGGCAAAAGCGAAAGAACTGCAAGAGAAGCTTGCCGGACGTACCGGCAAAATCACCAAGCTCAAGAAAAGCGAAAAATCCGTACCTCATCCGCTCGCCTACGATCTGACCGAATTGCAACGGGATGCGAACCGCCTGCTCGGTTTTTCGGCAAAACAAACTTCGAATGTCCTGCAGAAGCTGTATGAGCAACATAAGCTCGTCACCTATCCCCGCACGGACTCCCGTTATCTGACTTCGGATATGACGGATACGCTGAAAGAACGTCTGTCAAACATCGCGATCGGCCCTTATGCACCGCTTGCTAGGCCTCTGCTTCGGGGAACGTTACCGCTTAGCAAAAGAATCGTAGACGACGGCAAGGTGACCGATCATCATGCGATCATTCCGACGGAGCAAGCCGTGCATCTAAACCTGCTTAGCACGGAAGAACGCAGATTATATGATTTGATCGTTAGACGGTTCATTAGCCTATTCTATGCACCGGCACGTTACGATCAAGTGGCCGTAACCGTGAACATAGCGGGAGAAGATCTGTTCGCCAAAGGCACGACGATCAAGGATAGCGGATGGCGCGCCGTCTATGACGGTAAAGTAATGGATGACGATGAGACGGATGAGGACGCGGAGGAAAGCACGGCGGTTTTGCCGGAGCTGCGCGAGGGGGAATCCCTCACCGTGAAGCAGTGCCGAATTCAAAGCGGACGAACGTCGCCGCCGAAAAGATACACCGAAGCGGCTCTCCTGACGCAGATGGAGAAACACGGGCTAGGCACTCCCGCGACGCGCGCGGACATCATCGAGAAGCTAGTAGGCTCCGATACGATTGAACGGCAGAGCAATCTGCTCCATCCGACGGGCAAAGGAAAGCAACTGATCCAGCTAGCGCCCACTGAATTGCGTACACCGGAGTTGACCGCTCGCTGGGAAGCGGAGCTGGAACGGATCGCCCGCGGACAAGGCAAGCCGGAGCCCTTCCTGAACGGCATACGGGAAATGGCGCAAGGTCTCGTATCCGGAGTCAAGAAAAGCGAAGCTTCTTACGTGCCGCACAACGTCTCCGGCAGCCATTGTCCAGAATGCGGCACTCGGATGCTCGAGAAAAAGTCGAAACGCGGAACCATGCTGGTCTGCCCGAGCGAAGACTGCGATTACCGTCGTTCCGACCAGAAACAGCTGTCCGGCCGCCGTTGCCCGCAGTGCCATAAGAAGATGGAGCTGAAGGACGGCAAAGCAGGGAAGTACGTGCAGTGCTTGCCTTGCGGCATTACGGAAATGATGAATAAAGATAGCACGCATATGAACAAGCGCGAGCAGCAACGTCTCGTCAGCCAATATGCCAAGAAACAAGAAGAACCGCTCGGTTCCAACCTTGGGGAATTGCTCAGAGCGGCCATGGAGAAGAAGAAAGATTAAGGTTGCGATAACTTTCGCCGGATTGGTCCAGTTTGATCGGACTATTCCGGCGATTTTGGGGTTTCAGAGCAGCGGGAGTGGTTGGATGGACCATCATGAGGTATCGTGATTTCCAATAACGGCACATCGTGCCGTTATTCTCCAATCATTCGGTAGTCTGGAAGCGTTAGCGGCATGGGGGAGGCTGTCGATTAACTGTTCATAACATCGAAAATCTGCAGGAGACCACAAGATATATGCGAAATATCATACATAATGAGCAGCGCGCACATCGAATCAGTCGATTCAATGCGAAATTTCATACACAAATCGCGATTTGAGCCCTGATTCTGTAATTTTATCCGAAAAATCACTTACATTCTATATGTGTCCTTTAAAGTTAAAAACTGCATATTTAATCGACAGCCTCCGAGGTTCCGTTATTCGATATTACAGCGGTGGATGTCAGTCCTCTACCACAATCTTCGCCAGTCACCCAGCCTTCCAACCCATCCGACCTTCCACTCTCTCGCTCGCCCAGTCACCCAACCTCAGTTTGAACATTAGAACGGGCTGCCCTCGCACCCCTACCAATAAGCCGCTACCCCTTCTCCCGTAAATATTCGGACAACCCCCTCGCTCAAAGCAACCACTCCTCCCCACTTCTTATCCCAATCCCAATTAAAACGTTTCATGCGCAGTCAAAATAGCAATCGAAAAGAAATAAATCCCATTCGAATCTGCTAAAGTTAAGCTGTCTGAAAAAATGTGAATAAATGGGATTAAATTCAGGCTTAGAGAGGGGTAAAAATGAGGAACTTAGGTGCTTCTAATGAGTTTGCGATTGAAGCTGACCGTCTGGTGAAGAAATTCGGAGATCTCCGCGTCGTCGATGGCATATCTCTGAAAGTTCCGCGAGGTTCGATTTATGGATTTCTTGGACCGAACGGTGCCGGCAAAACGACGACTATCCGAATGCTAACGACATTGTTACGTCCCGATGAGGGTTCGGCGAAGGTCATGGGCTATGATTTGGCCAAAGAAGCGAATCAAGTCAGGGAGCGCATAAGCTTAACCGGCCAGTTCGCATCCGTGGACGAGGATTTGTCGGGTATAGAAAATCTGATCCTCATTGCCCGCCTTGTCGGCTTTTCTCGAAAAGGAGCGCTATCCCGCGCGAATGACTTGTTGAGGGCATTCGAACTTGAGGATGCCGCCAAACGCCAAGTGAAAAAATATTCGGGAGGAATGCGAAGACGCATCGATATTGCCGCCAGTATCGTGACGTCTCCGGACTTGCTATTCCTAGACGAACCAACGACCGGACTCGATCCCCGAAGCAGAAATCAGGTATGGGACATCATTCGGGCGCTTGTCGATAACGGAACAACCGTTTTTCTAACGACGCAGTACCTAGAGGAAGCCGATCAGCTAGCGGATCGCATCGGAGTCATCGACCACGGTCGAATGATAGCCGAGGGAACCAGCAAGGAATTGAAAGCATCGGTAGGCGCAGGAAAACTGACGGTTCACATTCAATCCCTGGAAGGTCTGGCCAAAGCATGGCGAATTCTACAGGAAACAACGACTGAGCTTGTCGAGAGGGATGAGAGATTGCTTAAGCTAGTCGTCCATATTGCCAACCATGGCGAAGCCGCCTCCGCCATCGGCAGACTCGTAGCGGAAAATGTGCAAATCTCGGACTTCTCGATGGGACAGCCGAGTTTAGACGAAGTCTTCTTGACGCTGACGGGCAAGACAACCGGTCAATCCGAAACGAATGAGGAGGAAGCCAATGTCGGTCAAGCAGGATAATCAACCCGATTATAAAATATTGATACTGTCGCAGCGACCTAGTAAGCCCGGTCCGTTAAGCGCCTCCTTAACGCTCGGTTGGCGTGCCTTATTGAAGATCAAATACGTTCCGGAACAATTATTCGACGTTACCGTTTTTCCGGTCATCTTCTTATTGATGTTCACTTACTTGTTCGGCGGGGCAATCGCAGGATCCACGGGCGAATATCTGGACTTCGTTCTGCCGGGAATTCTTGTCATGTCGGTTACGATGATTACCATGTATACGGGAATGGATCTGAACAAAGATATCCAGAAAGGGATCTTCGACCGATTTCGAACGTTGCCCTTCTGGCGTCCGGCCGCATTAGTCGGGGCTTTGCTCGTAGATGTCGTACGCTACTCGTTCGCCTCGGCCATCATGATCGCGCTCGGTTATATTCTTGGCTTTAGTCCTGATAACGGATTCGGAGGCTTAGTTGTAGGCGTATTGCTCCTCTTAGTCTTTGCTTTCAGCTTATCTTGGATTTGGACCTTCTTAGGTCTCATAGTACGCACGGAAAAAGCATTAATGGGCATTAGCATGCTGCTGCTGTTCCCGCTTACCTTTCTGAGCAGCGTGCTGGTGGATACGTCGACTATGCCGGGTTGGCTGCAAAAGGTCGTGGATCTTAATCCCATTACTCTTGTCGTGGATGCCGTAAGAGGATTGACCCATGGTACGGTGACGAGCGGGCAGATCTCCGTCGTTCTGATCGTCTCGTTAGGCCTGGTTGTCGTTTTTGCGCCGCTGACTATGTACTTGTACAGGAATAAAAAATAACGCGCGATGACGGAGGGGAAAGTCAGACCGACCACCCCGGGCCGTCCCATCCTGACCACGAATTATTGGAGAGTAGAATCACTTTCACGCTTGAAGAGATGGGCAAAATGCGTCAAGCTGACGGTGGTCAACGACAATTGGACGGAAAACCATCCGATGATCGCGACAAGCGACGGTGCTTGGTGGATGATTCTAAGCAGCATTAAGACGTTAGTCGAGACGGGGAAAACGTTGGACTTGGGTTTCTGAAATTAGCAGTAAGATTGGAAAGTGCGAGTACTTCGAAAAAAAAGACCTGTCGCGCCAAGTTAGAGGCGGAACAGGTCTTTGATTCTAAAGGATATGTTTCTTACATTTCCATCCCGAAAACAGAGCGTTTCTCCTCTTACGTGGTGAGAGATAACGCTATGACATAACGTTAATTCGGATCTCCAGATGGCTTCGGGTCAATTTGCGGTATAGTATAACGTTATTTCTTTGAAATCTGTCCTTTTCCTTCTTCTGATGAGAGCTAACGTTATGGCATAACGTTATTGCGGCTCTCTGGGTAACTTTGGGGACGATTAGCGGTACGAGATAACGTTATTTTTTCTTTTCGATTTCTGCGCTCTATTCCACCATTTATTGAGCCCACTCATCCAAAATATGATAGGTTGAAGCATCCACCGCAATGCCGTGAGATTGTTTCTTGCCATCGCGAAGATCGAACAAGAACTGCTTCCGGTTCTCGTCGTAATCTACCGGAACGACCTTGGTCGTCCCTAGGTCTAGCTTCCCTTCGTAAGCTTGAAGCAATTGCCTGACAACGGATTTGGCTTCGTCCGTAGATTCGTCCATACCCAGGTGAATCGCTACGCTATCCCCGTCCTTCTGCGCCAAAGCCTCCACGTACTTACCCGCGTCTCTCACCATATAAGGATATAGACCGATAAGCGGGGAATCGAACAAAGGCTCACGGTTATTATCGCTTTGCACGGCGGCGAAACCGCCTTTCTTGGAGTACTTCACTTGGAAAGGAATAGAGCGTTCTTTCCCTGACTTCAACCCTGAAATCACGAAGTTCTCAACGTAATATTCCTCGGTCTGTTGATTCGAATCGAAGTTAAGCTTCAAGTCGGCTAGTTTATCGAAATACAATCGGAATCCTTCAATGACGGTTTTCATCGTATCAGGCCCATATTCATTCTCCGCATGCACCATAAGGCCGGACAATTTCTCCGTATCCTCCTTCTTCAGCACACCCAGGAATTTCTCCGCGTCTTCGGTCGCGATTACCTCCAAAGACCGGGGTTCGCTTGACGCTTGTTCCTCCGATTGACCGGGTGGCTGTACCGTTGATTCCGTCGATTCCGTCGCTTCCCCAACTTCGCCTGTTTCCTTCCCCGATTCCGAAGGAGACGCCGATGGCGATGGTTGCGAATTTTCCGTCTTGCTGCAAGCCGCTAAAGTCATCGCTAGCGTAATCCCTATAGCGAGGGCAATAATCCTTCTCTTCATGTTGTTTCCCATATCCTCATCCACCTCTGTCCATTCTTCTCTTTACCCATTAGACAGGGATACATGTCGAATGGTTCCCTTTTTCGCAAAAATATTTCTAGAAAATGGGTTCATAATATCCCACTATCCCTTATACTGATTCATTAAGAGCCTTGCGGCAGTTAAGAGAATCGGGAGGAAAGAACCGTGTCGAGCAGCATCGGAAATCCTTTTGCCCTGATTGCGAACCAATATCGGTCCGATCGCGCCGAGTATACGAAGATCATTCTTCTATTCGGCTATTTATTTTTCGTCGTTTCCGCTTCGACCCTCAGCCGCACGGCCGCGGACACCTTATTTCTGAGCCGATTCGACGCTTCCGCTTTATCTTATATGTATTTACCCCAAGCCCTAACTCTTCTCGTATCCGGATTTATCTATCAGAAATTATGCGGGCGCTACCGCACGGACCAGTTGGTCGTAGGGGTAATCGCCATGGCTTCCCTATTGGCGATCACGTCGCGAGTTGCCGTCGGGATCGGTTATGATTGGGTATTCCCCGTCATCTACGTCGGCTACGACGTATTGAACTTCCTGATGATCGTCTGTTTCTGGCAATTCGCAACCTCCATCATGGATCAACGCAAAGCCAAACGCACGATCGGCTGGGTCGGAAGCGGCGGTCTAGTCGGAGGCATCCTAAGCGGCTTCGGACTGAAGTTGCTTGTGCAACCGCTCGGAACGGAAAATTTAATTATCATTTATGCGGTCGCCCAACTGCTGTGTCTCGTATTCGTTCTCAAACTTATGCGAGGCATTAAGAACCCCTCCGAGACATTCGCCATTAAACCAGCTTCCAAGACTACCTCTTCCAAGACGAAGGTCAAAGAGAACCAAGAGCGGCAAGGCTTGTTTCGCAGCGTCCCCCATCTCAAATACGTCGCCATTATGGCCGGAACGTTAGTCATCTCCTTAACCCTCATCGACTACCAATTCAAAGTCATCCTGAGAGGCTCCTTGCAGAACGAAGAATTGGCCGGATTCATGGGAAGCTTCTACGGCTTCGCCGGGATACTGGCGCTTATCGTGCAATTATTCGTGTCCGGTAAATTAATTACTCGTTTCGGCGTCATGACGGCTATTCTCGTCTTCCCCGTCCTGCTGTTCACGGGAAGCCTCGCGCTATTGATTATGCCCGTCCTCGCCGTCGCGACGGCAGTCAAAGCGAGCGACAAGGTGTTGGGAGATACGATCTATTCCTCCGTTAGCCAGCTCATCATGTTCCCGATCCCTCCGGAATGGAGAGGCAAAGCCAAGGGTTTCCTTGATGGCATCGTGCGGAATGGCGCCAAAGGAATCGCCGCGATCAGCCTGATCGCGTTATCGCAGTGGTTTGCCGTCGAGCAATTCAGTTATTTTATTTTGGCATTGATCGCAGGCTGCATCTTCGCGGCGGTCAAGATCAAGAAAACCTACTTAACCATGCTGTTGTCCACTTTGCAATCCAAAGGCATGGACCTTCAAGACGAGCCCGACTTCGTCGATCCTGCCAGCATTCAGATCCTGACTTCCGCCATGTATAGCAAGGAGAAGCAGGAAGCACTGTACGCCTTCTCTATCCTAAGCGGAATTCGCGAATTCGATATGTTTGCGCAGTTGGAGCGTTTATTGGAGCATCCGGTTCGGGAAATGCGGATCGAAGCCCTGAAGTTCGTTCAGTCTTCCGTTCCTATCGGGGGAGAGCTCAAGCTTGAGCCCCTTCTTGCCGATCCTGTCGATACGGAAGTTCGCGCCCATGCCATCTTGGCGTTGTCCGCTTATGCCCGGGAAGAGCAACTGGATCGAATGATCGCCTATTTGGAACATTCCGAAGTCCCGATTCGCGCGGCTGCAATCGTCGGCTTAGTCAAGTATTACGGGATTGAGGGGATGTTCCATGCGGTCGGAGTATTGAAACAGTTGCTGGAAAGCGACCATGAAGAAGAACGAAAAGCGATGGCAAGCCTATTCGGGCAAATCGGAATCCAAAGCTTCTATAAGCCATTGATTCCCATGCTGCGGGATTCGTCCCCTTTCGTTCGGATCCGGGCATTGGAATCCGCCGCCCTGCTGCGCGTACCGGAACTGGTCCCTTCTATCGTACCGCTTCTTAGAGATAGCAAAGTCCGTCAGCAAGCCGTTGCCGCGCTGCAGGCCTACGACGAAGCGGTTATCATTCCGCTTCTTGAGCCCTATTTAATAGCCGCGGAATCTAATCTGCATTTGCCGCGCGTGCTGGAGAAAGTAGGAACGCAAGCCGCGTTGGATTCGTTGTTGCGGCATTATAGGGTCATGTCCGCCGAGCTTCGGGAGAAGATCCTCGAATCGGCCACCCGGCTCCATGCCGGCCTTGCTAAAGTAGACATGCAACAAGCGGAACAATTGATTTCCTTTGAAATCACTACCTACTGGGATTGGACGGGACACAGCCAAACTCTCGCCCGCACGACCGTGACGGCCGAACTAAGCGAAGCATTAGAACAAATGAGGATGCGCCACATCGGAAGGATCTTCCGATTGTTGGCTTTCTTGTACGACGCTAAAGCCATTAACGCCGTCTATACCAGTTGGACCAACGGTAACGCGAGGCAACAAGCCAATGCGATTGAAGTCGTCGACCAGCTTCTCGCCGGGAAATTAAGGGCCGATATCACTAGAATTATCTCGTCTCCTATCGCCGGAAGGAACGAATCCTCTTCGCCGGCGCTAGCGAATCAAGCCCTCGACTGGTTTTATGAACTCGGCGATTCCTGGATCAATCGAAATATCGAGTATTTGCGGGCATCCGAGGAACAACGCGTTACCGATAAACTAATGAACCAAGTCCAGCTTTTGAAGAAAGTGTCGCTGTTCTCCGAATTAACGGGACGGGATTTATTCAACATTGCGCAACAGCTGCAAACCGTAGAGAAGATCAAGGGGACGACCATCGTTCGCCAAGGCGATATCGGAGACTCGCTGTATCTGATCGAACGGGGGACCGCGGGCATCTACATCGACTCGACCTGCGTCAAGGTGCTTGGCGCCTATGATTATTTCGGCGAAATGAGCGTCATCACGCACAAAGCGAGATCAGCGTCCGTCATCGCGGAAGAGGATGTCACGCTCTACGAGCTGACGTCTAACGCCTTTTACGAGATTATCTTCGACCGCACGGAAATCGCAATGGCTATGATGAAGCTATTATCGCTCCGATTGCGCTCTACGAACGAGAAGATCGCTTCAACGGCCGCGGAGGCCGATCGGGAGATCGCCGCCGCGGACGGCGCCGCTCTGGATTCGCTAGATGCCAGCGGAAAGAACGAAACGATGATCAGGCGAATACTGGTGCTGCAGAAGATCAGCCTATTCGCCCATTGCTCTCAGGAGGACTTCGTCGCGCTTGCCCAGATGACCGAAGAATCCGTCTACGAACCCGGGGAGAAGGTTTGCTCGGTCGGCGATGACGGGGATACCCTGTACGGAATAATCGATGGAGCGATCCAAGTCCATAAAGGCCCCGAGAAACTGGCAATGCTTGGTATCGGTCAAATTTTCGGCGAAATGGCCCTGATCGACGGGCAACCTCGTTCTGCGGATTGCACGGCTATCCGACGGACCGTACTGCTGGAACTGACGAGAGAGCAAGCATTCGCTTTCTGCTTCCAGAAGATGCACATTCTGAAAGGGTTAATGCGAGTTTTAGCGGAACGGACTCAAGATACGGAGCGTCTGGCGTAACCGGGAAACGTCCGATTAATGGACGACATATAGACTTGTCTTCATATCGGCGGGACTTTATCATGAAGGAAATAGCCAGCGTCGCTGAGAAAAGAGGACGTCAAATGTCGGAGCAAAACCTGAGATTGGGTTTGATCGGCTTGGACACTTCGCACGTAGTCGCATTCGCGGAAATCTTGCACGACGAGTCTCAACCTTATCACGTTCCCGGCGGGAAAATCACCGCGGCCTACACTAGCGTTTCGACGGATTTCGAAATGAGCTATTCCCGCGCGGAGGGCTTTACGAAGCAATTACAGGATTCGTATTCCATTCCGTTGCTCGCTTCCCCGGAAGCCGTCGCCGAGGCATGCGATGCGATCTTGTTGGAATCCGTGGACGGCCGCGTGCACTATGAACAGTTCCAACGAATCGCAGGCTTCGGCAAACCCGTCTTCATCGATAAGCCGCTAGCCATTAGCTCCGAAGAGGCCAAAGCCATTATTGAACTAGCCGCCCGCCATCATGTGCCGGTGATGAGTTGTTCCTCGTTACGATACTCGCAAGCCTTGTTAGAAGCAAAAGCCGACGAGAGCAACGGAGCCATTATCGGCATGGACGGTTACGGCCCGATGGTTATCCAGCCCACGCAGCCGGGCTTGTTCTGGTATGGCATTCACGTGGTCGAAATGTTGTACGCCGGTCTAGGCAGAGGGTGCAGAAAGGTCACGGCCGTATCGAACGAGGACGGGGATTGCATCGTCGGGGAGTGGTTCGACGGAAGGATGGGAACTCTCCGCGGCAATCGAATGGGCAACGGTCAGTTCGGAGCTTTGCTGCATAGAAGGCAAGGTACTCAGTTCATTGACGTCTCCGGGCACCCTAAGCCTTATTATTCCGGATTGTTGGAGCATATCCTAGGGATGTTCCGTACGGGAATTTCCCCGATCGAACCCGAAGAAATGCTGGAAATCGTTCGTTTCATGGAAGCAAGCAATGAGAGCAGGGCTACGGGAAAGCCCGTGACCCTGTAAGATTCGGAACGAAAGCTCTAACTTACCCTGAAATAAACTACGGGGCTCAAACCCCCGCCTTTAGTTCGTCCAAAAGGCGGGGGGTCTTTTGTCTTTCGCATTAGTCGCCCGTATGACGATCTCGGCAAGAAGAAGCAGAAGTACGATCGACCCATAGACTCCGATCGTATAACTGGCAGGATACTCCATGTTCAATCCTTCGTGGACAACAAAGGTAATCGCATGAATGAACATATTCGTGAAGCAGAAGGCATAGCTTCGAATCATCCATTTCCGATGCTTATTGACTCGTTTCTTCTTAATCTGGACAATCGCCGCGATCGTCACGGATGGCCACATGATATTCAATAGATTAAACGCCATGCTGCTCGGCTTCCCCCCGGTCGCGTACGGGGCCATATATCCTGACGTAACGACGACTACCAAGACGAAGAGCACATAAGCGTAACCGTTGATTCTGTGGAACTTCCGGTGTTTCGCCGAGATGCGTTCCGCGAAATTAATCGCCCCCGAAATCATGGCCAAGCAGGCAAACGCAACATGGATATTCATCACGTTTAACCATACCGGGACGTTAACGGTCCGATCCAAGCCGGATTTATGGCTTAAAAATCCCTTAGCCTGAGGATCGCTAACGAAATTGGCATATACGACGTACAAAATAAAGGCAATGATAACCGCAAACATAATTAAATATAAAGATTTCGTTTTTGGCATATGCTTTCCCTCTCTCCGGATATCCGGCCTCTACCTGACAATTGCCAAGCAAGTTGTGCTATGATTTATGAAACGAAAAGCGGGATAACGACGGTTTCAACGAATCCGCGAAAGGAATTGGACCATGCGCAAGGGAGAAAAAACAAAAATTCATATCATCATGAAATCGGCCGAACTGTTCAATCGGAAGGGATACGCGGCCACTACGATGCAAGATATTATGGACGCCACCGGATTGACCAAGGGCGGGCTCTACCGGAGCTTCTCCAGCAAGGACGACATAGCGATCGAAGCGTTCAAATACGCGGGCGAAGTGTTATGGGCTCATTTCTCCGCCGCGATCGAAGGACCCCCAACGGCGACCGGCAAGATCCTCGCAATGTGCGGCGTATACAGCGATACCGTGCATAACCCTCCCATCCAAGGGGGTGCCCTTTCCTGAATACCGCCGTCGAGAGCGACCATTCCTTCCCCTTGTTGCGTAACCAAGCTCTTGAGGCATACGAGCAGATGCTGTCGTTTATCAAGAGCCTGCTTGCGCGGGGTGTAGATACCGGGGAATTCCGCCCCGACATGGATCTCGAATCGACGGCTTCCTTCATATTCTCGTCGATCGAGGGCGGAATCATGGCAAGCAGACTGACACGGGATAACAAGCACGTCGGCTTCGCAACGAATCAGATCGAGCGTTGGCTAGCCACGTTCAAGAGCGTTTAGGCTCGCTTGCTCCTAGGCTTGATGTGCGCTCGCCCGTCACCTTCGAAGCAGGAAGCATGCCTGCTCTGGCAATCCCGATCAATTCGTTGCCCTGCAGGGACATTTCGAACTTCAGATTCAAGCGCATCGGCTTTTTCACGCGCTGAGACCATAAGAGCCGGTTGCCCTTAACGACAGGATCGACGAGTTCCGCGACTTCGTCCCCTTGAACGGCTTTCCCCCATATACGGCCGTTTTCCTCGGAAATATGCAACGTCACGTTCTGTTTGCCGATCGGCGTTAAGATCACGATACTCCACACGCCTTCGAAGAGAGAAGCATTCGACGATAGGTTATCCGCAAGTCCCATGGGCGCTTCGTTAAGAGACTGTGCCGCGGCCGAATCGGAATTTGCCGCTTCCCTCAACGGGGGAATCCCGCCTGGTTGCCAAACTGTTCCCCGCCTTTCATACTCGAACAGCTTCTCAACCGCATGCGCGATTCTCGGGCCCAGTTCCCGTTCAACCAAATACAAGGCAACGTCAAGACCCGAAGTCACTCCCCCGCCAGTCACGAGATTACCGTCATCGACGACTCTTGCCGCAACGGGAATGGCTCCCATCGCCCCAAGCGCATCCATGCCGAGATGATTCGTAACCGCATGGCGACCCTCCAGTAATCCGGTCATGGCCAGCATCAGCGATCCCCCGCATACCGTCGCTACGGTAAAGCCGGGTTTCTCTAGCGCCTCGCTAACGAGCCCCGTCAGCCGAGTCTCGGACGCCCGTTGCAGTATGGATACCACGGAGTTCGGTCCATCTCCGGCGACGTCCCCTGAAGCTCCCGGCACAAGGATGATTCCGGCCCTCTCCAAATCGATCCCTCCGCTTGCGGGGATCGGAAGCTTGTTCGTTCCGCTGGAGACTTGCCGTCCGCCTTCCGCCGTTACGAGTTCAACCCGGATCGCTCCTCCCGAGTACATTTCTGCAGCCACGAATACCTCATACGGAGCTAAAGCATCCATCAGATCAAATCCGTCGAACAACACGATTTGCGCGAGCATGGGATCCCTTCCTTCTGCTATTTTGAGACCGTACGGTTCGGTCTCTTTTATGTTATTCCAGGAAAGGTACTCCTGTAAACCTTATAATTTGACGTTTCTGTGGATGGCTCCCTTTTTTTCATGCGCCGCGTATAATACCCGTCCAGTGGGAAATCACAAGAGTACGTCATTCGCGCATTCAAAGACGAACCTTGAAAATACAAACATCTTCTCCTAAGTAACTTCATTGTCCGCATTCCCCATTCATCGCATAATGAGAACATTCCAACCTCAAAGGGGACCTACAGATGAATAAGACTAGCAAAAGAGTGATTGGTACGATCTTGACCGGCGCGCTTGCCGTTAGCTTGGCCGCGTGCGGAAACAACGGAAACAATACTTCGAGCCCCGAAGCTTCCGGCACGAACGGCAATGCAGGCGGAAAAGAGAAAGTTACGATTACTTTCCAGAACATCTATCCCGACGCAACCGATCCGAAACACCAAATGATGAAAAAAATCGTCGCGCAATACGAAGCCGATCACCCGAACGTGAAGATCGAGCTCGATTCGCTCAATACGGACCAGCAGAAGCTGAAGTTGAAAACGCAAGCCGCTTCGAAGGAAATTCCGGATATTACGATCGTTAACCCGGCTGCTCAAATGAAGCCGTTCGTAGATGCCGACCTGTTCGCCCCGCTGAACGAAATGGTCGAGAAGAACGGACTTAAAGATACGTTCCAAGAAGGCATCCTCGATTACTATTCGTTCAACGGCAACCTATACGCCTTGCCTGACGGCAACAACGTCGGCCTGGTTTATTACAACAAAAAGATGTTCGAAGAAGCCGGCGCGAAAGTGCCGACAACGTTCGAAGAAATGGTCGAAGTCGTTAAACAACTGAAAGCCAAAAAAATTCAACCGATGGCGATCGGAGAAAAAGATACTTGGACCGGTTCGTTCCTGTTCATGAATATGCTTCTTCGCACGAACGGCGGCCCGGGCTTCCTGCAAGACGTCGTAGACGGCAAGAAAACGTTCGAAGATCCGGCGTTCGTCGAAGCCGTAGACGCATTCCAGTCGCTCGTACAAGCAGGTGCCTTCCAAGAAGGCGCGACTTCCTTCGACTATAATGCCGGCGAGAACTTATTCAAGACCGGTAAAGCGGCCATGTACTACATGGGCAGCTGGGCAACCGGAGGAATCGAGACTTCCACGGTCGGTACAAGCGGCGACGTAGGCGTCTTCAAATTCCCGACCATCAACGGCAAAGGCAACCCGGACGAGTTCATGCTGGCGCCGGGAAGCGGATTCGCCGTTTCCAAGAACAGCAAACATCTGGCGGAAACGCTTGATTTCTTGAACTACTTCATGCTGAACTACCCGAAAGAAACGTTCACGGCCAAAGGCGCCGTAGGTATCGCTCAGAAAGTAGAAGGCGACTTCAAAGCAGCCGGATATTCCGACATGGCGATGGATGTGCTCAGCATTTTCAAAGATGTTAAAGGCGGCGACCTGGCATTCGACAATACGATGAACCCGGGAACGGCTCAAGTTCATCTTTCCAGCATCCAAAACCTGTTCGTCGCTAAGAAAGACGCGGCTAGCGTAGCCAAAGAACACCAACAAGGGTACGAAGACAACAAATAATAACGATCGTGGATATTTCGGTACGAAGGGGGCGCCCAGCGGCCCCTTTCGTTATCGCAAAGAGAAGTTCGAAGGAGGCGCAGGCCTTGAAAGTATTAAAAGTATCCAGTTGGACGATCGCGGCGTTCGTGTTGCCGTGTTTGCTTCTATATGTATGTCTCGTGTTTGTACCGATAATCGTCTCCGTATACAGCGGTATGTTGGATTGGAACGGAATTGGCGCTTCCAAGTTCGTGGGGTTAGCGAACTTCGAGAAAATGTTCACGAACGACTCCGTATTCTGGCCCGCGGTCGGACGGACTTTCCTGCTTGCGGGATTCTCGATGCTTATCCAATTGCCGCTCGCTTTGTTCGTGGCTATTCTGATTAGCCGCTACGTTCGCAGAACGAGTTTTCTCGTATCGAGTTATTTTCTCCCCGTCATCCTTTCCGTTGCCGTTATCGGCCAGTTATGGAAGACGATTTATAATCCGGCTTCCATGGGCGGGATGATCAACCAGATCCTGATCAAGCTCGGTTTGGAATCGTGGACGCATTCTTGGCTGACCGAACCGAAGGTGGCTATCTACGCCATTATCGTAGTCGGCTTATGGCAATACTTAGGGTATCATATCCTCATTCAATTCACCGGCATTCAGAACATTCCGGCCGACATCTACGAAGCCGCCAAGATCGACGGCGCCGAAGGCTTTAAGGCCGATCGATATATTACGTTGCCATTGATCGTTCCGATTTTCAAAATATCCGTCGTGCTCTCCTTCATCGGCTCGCTTCAATCGTTCGATCTGATTATGGTCATGACCGGCGGCGGACCGGCGCATGCTACGGACGTTATCTCTAGCCACATGTACAACATGTCCTTCCTATCGATGAAATACGGATACGGAAGCGCCATCGCTTCATTCCTGGTCGTAGTCTGCCTCGCGGCTACAGTCATTATCAATTTCTTGTTCAACCGGTTAGACAAACGATTCAACTAAGGAGGAGGCGCTCCCCATGAGCCAATCCGCAAGCATGAAGATGAAACCGGCCGTCGCCCCTACCCGGCGCCGCCGCTTCTCTATAACGAAAGCCATCGTGTTCGTCATATTCGGCATCCTGCTCGTCACTCAGCTATATCCGCTCGTCTGGCTGTTCATCTACTCGCTGAAGACGAACGAAGAAATCCTGTCGGGCAATTTCTTCGCGTTGCCCGCCGTATTCCAATGGAGCAACTACACGGCCGCCATCGAGAGCGGCAACTATTGGAGGTATCTGACCAATAGCTTGCTCGTTACCTCGATCACGATGGTATGCGTCATTTTGTTGGCTTCGTTGACGGCATTCGCCATTACCCGATTCCGTTGGAAATACGGCCAAGTCGTACTTCTCGCCTTCTTGCTCGGCATGATGATTCCGATGCAGGGAACTTTGCTTCCGCTCATGATTATTTTCAAAAACATCAATATTCTAAACACGCATCTGTCGCTCATACTGCCTTATATCGCTTTCCAGACGCCGATCGCCGTTTTCATCCTGAGCGGCTTCATGAAAGCTATTCCGCAAGAGATCGAAGAGTCGGGAATCGTAGACGGGGCCGGCGTATTCCGGATATTCCGTTCGCTCATTCTTCCGATCTCGGTTCCGCCGATCGTAACGGTATGTATTCTAGCTTTCATTAACATCTGGAACGAATACATTCTGGCGGCTACTTTTATTTCTTCCGAAAAGCTCAAAACATTACCGTTCGGAGTCAACAGCTTCGTCAGCCAATATTCCGTCAACTACGGCGCGATCGGGGCTTTCCTGGTGCTCGGTGCTTTGCCGGTCATCCTGATTTATTTCTTGCTCAGCGAGAAAATAACGAAAGGAATGGTAGCCGGTGCCGTAAAAGGTTAAGCGGCTCGATCGGCAACCGATATGACTCGTTTTCGCACGATTCGCAGCCGGATTTTCCTCATTTTCTTATTCAGCATGTTAGGCTTGTTATTTATCGTTAGCTTGGTCTATTACGAAAGAACAACCGATCAGATCCGGGATAAAATCGGCGTAATCGCCGAGAAAAACATTTCCCAAACGGTCGGTTTGTTCGAGTTGATGCTCAAAGGGTACGACACCGTAACCAAGTCGCTGAATAGCAACAACGAACTCATGAAGCTGTTGCAGAGTCCGTCTTCGAATCCGGTAGAACGCGTGAATATCGATCGGCGAATCACCGACATTCTCGGCGCTATCTTTTACTCCAGGACCGATATCGTCGGTATCCATATCGTGACGTACCAAGACCAGGTATTCAGCTTCGACCGTTCCGCGGGCGCCGCCGTTCGCGGGTATTCGGAGAAAGAATGGTTCACGGCGCTGAAACAATCGACCGGCGAAATGATATGGCTCGGCGTATTCCCCGAGTCGCTAATGGGCAGCGGCGCTAATCGCCCCGTATTCGCGTTCGGGCGTCAGCTGTTCGAGCTGTCCGCATTGAAACCGATCGGTATCGTTCTCATTGAAACCGATGCGGATGCGATCGGCTCAGCGTTGACGAACGCCAGTCTCGGACCGGGAAGCAGCGTCATTATTCAGGGGCCCGAAGGCGATGAAATCATTCGAACGGGGCCTTCCGAAGAGGAAGTCACGGAGATACCCGCAGGTTGGCCCGGCCGATTGAAGAACGATGAGGTGCTTCTTCGGGAACGAGAGGATACGTTGATCAGCGCAGCGAGGATCAGCGTGGCGGATTGGACGGTCATCGGGATTACTCCGAATAGGGATTTCAAGCTGGAACTGAAAGAGACGCAGCAATTTCTCTTATCCGTCTCGATCGTTCTCGTAGCGGCGGCCATCGCGTTAGCGACCCTTATCGCCCGCTCCTTCTCGTTACCGTTCAAGCGGCTCATTAAACAGATGAAGCAGGTCGAGCTCGGTAACTTCAAGAGCCAAGTTCGGGTGCAGTCCTACCAGGAGCTCAACGTTCTCGTTGGCTCTTTCAATCATATGGTCGGCCAGATGGATGAATTGATCGAACGGATCAAGCTTGCTTCCCTAAGCGAGAAGAACGCCCAGCTTCAAGCTCTGCAATCCCAAGTGAATCCTCACTTTCTGTTCAATACGCTGGACATGATCTACTGGATGTTGGACGAGAGGGAGAATGACCGGCTCGGCAAAATGATCTTGGCTTTATCCCGCTTATTCCGGTACAGCAGCGAATGGAAAGAGGCTTCGCGCGTCCCCATTCGCCGAGAACTCGACCAATTGCGCCATTATTTATCTATTATAGAGGTACGGCTCGGGGGACGGGTTCAAACCCGAATCGAGGTAGAGGATCGTTGGTTGGATATCGAGGTTCCGAAGATGATTTTACAACCCATCATCGAGAACGCCGTCAAATACGGGCTGGAACCCGTTAATCGTCCGGGACTTCTGCGCATTCGTTCGGAAGAGCAGGACGGGAACCTAACGATAATCGTGGAAGATAACGGCGTCGGAATGGATAAGGACACTCTCGATTCGCTCGATCGGGCTCTCAATGATTCGAATGCGACCGAGACTAGACAAGAGGAGATTTCCGACGCGCATTCCAAGAGAGGCGGAATCGGTTTATTAAACGTCCACCGCCGTCTCCGCTTAATGTTCGGGGAAGGCTACGGCATTCGACTTGAGAGCAGGCAAGATCTCGGAACGACAGTCATCATGACGATACCGATTCCCACCGAGAAAGAAGGTCTGACATGAACATCCTTGTCGTCGACGACGAAGACATCATTCGGAGCGGCATCGAAAGGACGATCAGAAGAAGTTTCCCCGAGCATCGGGTGCTTCTTGCCACCAGTCCGGAGGAGGCCGTCCATTTGCTCCGAAGCGAAGCGATCGATCTCGTCCTCACCGACGTGCTCATGCCCGGAATGACCGGCCTCGAGCTCATGGAAATCTCCCGCAAAAATCATGCCCATGTGAAATGGGTCGTAATTTCCGCGCATTCCGAGTTCGCTTACGCCCGAGAGGCGGTTCGTCTCGGAGCCAGGGATTATTTACTTAAACCGATCGGAAAAGAAAGTCTGATCGACATGATCGGAACGTTAGGAGAAGAAATCGCCAAGGAGAACGAATGGTCCAAGGATGCTCATCTCCTGAAATCCAATCTGCGTTTCCTCAGAGAGGCCGTATTCTCCCGTTGGGCATCCGGTCTGGACCTAGGCGGCATCGATCCCTCTCCGTTCGCCGAGCATCACCCTCACTTCCATCTCGTCTTAGTGAGAATGGAGAGCGACCGCCCCGTCAAGCTGGAGCATTTTATCGTAGAGAACGTTCTTTCCGAACTTATCGAAGGCGCAGGAACAGGGTTCGTGGCCAGTATCGACGCGAAGAGTTTAATCGGCCTCATCACGTTGGAGGATGAAACCGGTCTGCATCGGCTCATAGAGCAATTGCGAACCCATCTCAAGAGATACGTTAAGATTCCGTTCCAGATTCTTCATACGGACCGGATCTCCGATTTCAACGAAGTACCCGCGAAAGTGCAACACATGCATAAAGCCGCGGCCTCTCAAGTGTACGAGCACTATGCGAGCAGCGGCGACCAATCGATCGCCGTCGCGCTCCAATATATCAAGGCTCATTTCCAATCGGAGCTTTCCTTGGAGAAAGTAGCCGCCATCGTCTATTTGAATCCCGTTTACTTCAGCCAATTGTTTAAGCAGAAGACGGGCACCGGATTCAAGGATTACGTTACCCATCTTCGGTTGGAACGTTCTATGGAGCTGCTAAGAACGACTGAGCTGAAGATCAGCGATATTTCCGAACGCGTCGGATATCCCGACGTACGCCATTTCTCGCAAATTTTTCGTAAGAAGACCGGCGTCACCCCGTCCGAATACCGTCATAATACTGGCGGAAAGTCCGACTCATGAGGCATTGTTCAGGAATAACGTTACGGCATCGCTCTATTCCGAGTCACGGAACCAAATGAACGTGGTATAGAGTTACGCCATCACCTTATTTCCTCCGGCACCTTCATTTTCGATCGTTTCGGGGGAAATAGCGTTATTCCATCACTCTACTCCGAGTGGCGGATCCTAATAAACGTGGAATAGAGTTACGCCATCATCTTATCGCTTCAACAACGATTCTAATTATTCCATAGCCGAGAGTCCCCCTTATGAAGAACGCTCCGTCATTCCGTCGGGGGCGAAGCTTTAATCAGGTCTTTCCTCCAGAAATCGATCACCGTATGATCCGCCAGCTCCATCGACGCCCACGAATTCTTATACTTCAAACCGAAACCGTCCATCAGCTCTATCGTGCTTTTAACTTCCGATTTCTCCACTCTCAGTTCCATGGAAACCACGTTTTTCATTATATTTTTTAATACTTCAATCTCGTTCGTTGCCATCGCTTCTCTTCAATCCTTCGCTTATAGGTTATGAGCTTACTATTCCACGATCGGCCGTTCATTCATCCCGAACACCGAATCTGCTCGCGTTCCTGGCACGGGCCCGCTCGGCTTCGACTTCCCGGTTGCGGGATTCCGCATTAGTGACGAGCGACTCCAACAAAGTTTTCGCGACCGAAGTCACTTCGTTAACCGCGTTATCGAAAGCGAGCTTATTCGCCTTGGAAGGTTCGTTGAACCCCGAGAGCTTCCTTACGAACTGGAGAGACGCCGCCCGAATCTCATCGTCGGTCGCCGGCGGTTCGAAATTAAATAGCGTCTTAATATTTCTGCACATGGTTCAAGTCTCCTTTGGATTGGCGTTGGAACTTTCGAGACATCGCCTAATTAACATTTCGAAGGCCAGCACCCGTTGAGGTACTGGCCTATTACGCAACTAGGAGGATCGAAATGCGATTTACGTCGGTCCGTCGACCTTACTTATGGCTTGCCTTCGCTTAACGAGACGACCGCCTTGGCAATTCTCTTCTGCCGAGTCTCCGCCGTCTTAGCTTCTTCGATAGAGAGAACGATCCTCCGTTTATTGCTGTAGGATAATCCTTCGAAGAACCGCTTCGCGTCTTCTTCCCGTTCGAGCGCTTCCGAGAAATCTACCGGCACGGCAACTTCGCGAGGTTCAAGATCCAGTTCGATGTCGACGTCCGCTTCATCGCCCGCGGCGACGCCGGCGCTTGTCCGATTTTCCGCGCTAAGCGGGATCATAAACCTGCCGCCCATGCTAGCCACCGTACTTCGATAAGTATAATTCCCAATGGTAATGCGGACTGCCGGCTTCTTACCGGAACCGAGGCTTGCCACGACTTCTTCCGGCACTTCGAATCCGGTTGCCGTCTTGCCCCTAAGTTCGATTTTCGTCCGAAACTTCATTCCGTTCCCTCCCGCGAAATGTAGCCAGCCTTGTAGACGCTAACCCGCTAAGATTTGCATAAGATCTATACCCCTATTATAAACCTTAACTTCGCCGTCTATAAAGCTAAGCTCCCATTATTTCCTTATTCTTAATATTTCTTAATTACGATAACCGCGTTATGTCCGCCGAAGCCGAAAGAATTGGACATCCCGACCTTGAGATCTGCCGAACGGGCCACATTCGGAACGTAGTCCAGATCGCAGCCTTCCCCTTTCTCCTCCTGGTTAACCGTTGGAGGGATGATGCCGTTCTGCAAGCTTTTTACCAGAGCAATCGCCTCTATGCCGCCCGCGGCTCCGAACATATGCCCCGTCATGGATTTATTGGCCGTAATGGGGATACGATAGGCCTCATCGCCGAATAATCTCTTGATCGCGGCCGTTTCCGACTTGTCTCCGAGCTCCGTGCCCGTGGCGTGCGCGCTGATAACGTCCACTTCGCCCGGAGCGATCTTGGCTTCATGAAGCGCTAATTTCATGGCCCGGTATGCTCCATCGCCTTCGGGGTGAGTCGCCACCATATGATACGCATCGGAAGTTGCTCCGTAACCGATGACCTCCGCATGTATTCTAGCGTTGCGACGCAACGCATGGGACAGCGATTCCAAGACCAGGATCCCCGCTCCTTCCGCCATGACGAACCCGTCCCTGCCCGCATCGAAAGGCCGGCTAGCCCGCTCCGGCTCGTCGTTCCTCGTCGACAACGCCGTTGCGTTCGAGAAGCTGGCCAGCGAGATTTCGGATATCGCCGCATCCGATCCGCCGGCGAACACGATATCCGATCGTCCCGCTTGAATGTGATAGAAGGCTTCTCCTATAGCCGTATTTCCGATGGAACATGCCGTCACCGGCGATAACGTGGAGCCTAACGCCCCCAGCCTGATGCTGATCAACGCCGCGGCCATATTGGATATCATCATCGGAACCAAAGTAGGACTTACCCTATCCGGCCCCCGTCCGCTTAGCAGGTCCTGCTGTTCCATTAAAGTTTGAATGCCGCCGATTCCGGAACCGACATACACTCCCAATCGTTCTTTGTCTATTCCTTCAAGATCGATTCCGGAGTCGCGCAAGGCTTGATCCGTCGCCTCCAACGCGAACTGGCTGAACCGGTCCATCCTTCGAGCTTCTTTGGTGCCGAACAATGTCTTCGCATCGAAATCCCGTACGACTCCCGCTATTTTCACCTTAAATCGCGAAGTATCGAACGCATCTATGGCGGATACCCCGGAATCGCCGCGTACAAGCCGCTCCCAGAAAGTATCTACATCGTTTCCGAGCGGCGTGATTGCGCCCATTCCCGTAATGACGACTCTTTCCATGTCGATGCCCTCCTTGAACGTTCTTGAATAAAACCCTATAATCATCATGTCACGTCGATTATCCTATTACAAGTTGTCGTTTATCCTATTATAAATAGTAATACGATATTTTCCCGCAAGGACGGTGACCTATGAATTCGCAAACCAGGCTTCAAGCGTTGTCCCAGTTCTTAAAAGCTCAGAGAGCCAAGCTCACCCCCCAATCCGTCGGGCTCCCGGAAGGTAGCCGCAGAAGAACGCCCGGCCTTAGAAGAGAAGAAGTCGCGCAATTGGCCGGCGTTAGCCATACCTGGTACACCTGGCTGGAGCAGGGACGGGACATTAAAGTATCGTCTTCCGTATTGGATAACGTGGCGATGGCGTTGCGACTGACCGTCGACGAACGGAAATACTTGTTTTCCCTGGCCTTGGAGACGACCTCGGGCACAAGCGCCCTTCGGGAAGAGCTTCCCGAAATCAGCCCGTCCCTAACAATCATTCTTCGAGAATTGACCTACTGCCCCACGATCATATCCGATCGCAGGTGCCGTATCGTCGGCTGGAACGAGGCGGCCGCCCACGTCTTCCTGAACTTCGAGCTCGTTCCGCCCGATCAGCGAAACATGATTCGTCTGTTATTCACGAGAAAAGAGTTCCAACGGCTAGCCGTGAACTGGGAACAATTCGCCAGCGGGTTTCTGGCGATCTTCCGGGCGTATTACGGGCAATACGTCGAGGACGAATGGTACGAGGAGTTTCTCGGAGAGATGAAAGCGACCCACCCTGATTTCAACCGGTTGTGGGAGCAGAGCAAAGTGAGCTCCGCGCCGGAGGTACTGCTCGAGTTCAGGCATGCCAAAGCACGGAAGATGCTATTCCAGCTCACGTCGCTGCAAGTTCACGGAGAAGCGGATTTAAGATGCAGCATCTATACTCCGGCTTCGGAAACTTCAACGAGATCTAAGCTCAAGCAACTCATGCAGGATGGTCTTTCTTCCGGGGGAGAAAACGATTGATATGCAAATCCCCATCTACGAGCGCATTGAAATTGCATATCAAGTCGGCCTTATTTTAGCAAAGAGAGCCTAGAAAAACGATGACAAAACGGTAGAAAAATAGCATGCGGAATGGCGAATCAAATGAAGGGAGGCATCCTAATAATGATATGGGGTACAGCGCTCTTGGCTGCCGTTCTTTTGGTTACGGGATGTTCAGCTCCGGCCCAAGTCAACAATCCAATAGAAACGAGCGTGAACGATATGAATGAGCAACTTATCGCGGCGGCGGAACGGGGAGATACGGCGACACTCCGGACGTTGGTGGAAGATGGCGCCGAATTGAACGCGCAGGATATGCAAGGAAGAACAGCCATTATGGCTGCGGTATACGAGAACAAAGTCGATGCGGTACGGGTACTGATCGAGGCGGGAGCGGATATCAATAAGCAGGACAATAGGCTGAACAATCCGTTCCTATACTCCGGAGCCGAAGGTCAGCTGGACATCTTGAAGCTGCTGATCGAGGCAAAGGCCGACACGAAGATGACTAACCGTTACGGGGGGAATGCGCTCATTCCCGCCGCGGAAAAAGGACATGTCGACAACGTGAGAACGCTGCTCGAAACGACGGACGTGAACGTCAATCATGTTAACCATCTCGGTTGGACGGCCCTGCTCGAAGCGATTATCTTAACCGACGGCGGAACGAAACACCAGCAAATCGTCCGGCTGCTCATCGACCACGGCGCGGACGTGAACATCGCCGACAACGACGGAGTAACTCCGCTCCAGCATGCCAAACGGCAAGGCTACACGGAGATCGAACGTATGCTGAGTGATGCGGGCGGGCGTTAATAACCTCGAGCGAGCCGTTCATTCTTCATGGCTACCCCAGTCTGCGGATTTAAAATAAAATGCCGATTTTACCGAAGTACGAATCTTCCCCGAGATGCCGAAGAGCGTTCACCGATTGCGCGAACGGGAACTCCTTATCGACTACGGGACGTAAGCCATGCCTTTCTATCGTCGCGTTCATTCTCTCGAACATCTCGCGGCTGCCGACATTAATCGCTTGAAGCCTGGCCCTCCTCAGGATCGCCGGGACAATGGACAAGCCTTCGACGCTAGCCCCCGATAGAATGCCGACGATACTGATTTGCCCGCCGACCTTTAATGCGGAGATGGAGCGATTAAGCGTGGTTCCGCCCCCAAGGTCGACGATGTGATCGGCTCCCTTGCCTTCGGTGATTTCCAAGACGGACTTGTCCCATTCGACGTTTTTCTTGTAATTGATGCCATAGTCCGCACCTAGAGCTCGCGCGCGTTCCAGCTTCTCGTCGCTACTTGACGTGACGATAACCTTAGCGCCTTGTAGCTTGGCGAACTGCAGGGCGAATATCGAGACGCCGCCGGTACCTTGGACGACGACCATATCTCCCGCTTCCACTTTGCCTTCCTCCACGATCGCGTGCCAAGCCGTTACCCCGGCGCAAGGCAATGTCGCCGCTTCGACGTCCGTCAAATATCCGGGTACTCGAACCAACCCTTCTTCGGGCAGTACGACATACTCCGCCAGCATTCCGTCGAGCGGGCTTCCTAGCGTGGATACCCAATTGTCTTGCGTAGCTTCGCCGGTCTTCCAGCTTTGCGTAAAGATTCCGCTCACGCGCTCTCCTAAGCGAAACTTAGCCGCTTGCTCTCCTAAAGCCACGATCTCGCCCACACCATCGGATACAGGGATAAGGGGCGCTTTGAGTTCGGGATTGTAAAATCCGGTAATAACCCCGATATCCCGCGAGTTCAAAGATGCGGCCTTCATGCGAATAAGTACTTCACCCCGCGCGGGGGTTGGAATCGGACGATCGACTTCTACGACGTGATTGAGTCCGAAACCGTCTTGAATCACGTAAGCTTTCATTGTGCATCTCTCCTTGTCGGGGGAATAGACACACAATAATCCATATAATAAGATGTAGCTAGACGGCACTTTAGAGTCGGTTACGAACCCAAAGGTGCGTAAGGAGGACGGATAAGCATGAAACCATCGGACATATCCATAACCGCATGCAGTTATAGTCATGTTCTCGAGATTTTATCCAACAAGTGGTCGGCATTGGTCATCTACGCCCTAGAGAGCGGCACAATCCGATATAGCGAGATTAAGAGGCGTATAGATGGCATATCGCAGAAAATGTTAACCCAAACCTTAAGACAACTGGAACGAGACGGATTGGTCAGTCGAAAGGTGACTCCTTCGGTACCGCCTATCGTAGACTATACGCTGACCCCGCTTGGGAACACCTTAATTCCATGCATGAAGATGCTTAAAGAATGGGCTTCCGAACATTACTCCGTCGTGAGGCAGGCAAGGGAACAGTACGACCTCGGGGAAGACGGCGCCGCCGTTCGGTAATATCGGGTCCGCCTTCCCTCTAGTAACGACTCTCATACCTCAACGAATCAATTCCTCAGTTCCTCATTTCCTCAATCCCTCGAGGCCTCGTATAGCCTTTTAGCTAGAAGGGCGGGTTCCGATCTGAAAAAGGTCATATGATCGCCGTGCGACTTAATCAGCCGGAATAACCCCAAGCGACCGGACATGTGGGGATGCCAGCCGTACCCTTCACCCTGAGGCAATACGTTGTCTTCCGTCAGGTAGAGATAACTCTTCGGGGTGTTAAGGCTATAAAATTTCTTCAAATCCAACTTCTCGAAAAGCGGCTTGGCCGGTTCGGGGCGGACTTCGCTATACAATTGCCGCGCTAATCCGAGATCTGCCAGGTTGACGAACAATTCACGAAAAAACGCGAAAGGCAGCAGGATCGTATCGTCTTTCGAATTCTGCCTAAGCTGCTCGAATGTCTGCTTTACGGATGGAGGAAGCTGATCCGCTACGGATTGCCCGTCGCCTAGCACGAAGCCGTCCATGAAGACAAGCCTTTTGATTCGATCCGGCACGAGCTCCGCCGTTTTCTGGATGACCGATCCGCCGAAGCTGTGTCCGACGAGCACGATATCGCGCAAATCATGGGCGACGATATAGTCGGCAACCGATTTTGTTATCATGGCGTGAGTTACGTTCTTATTCGGATCGTTTCCATGCCCTGGATATTCGGGGGCGTATACCGTATGGCCCATTCTTCTCAGTTCGGCGGCGACGCCATTCCAAAAGCTTGCGTCCGCCCACGAGCCGTGAATAAGCACGAAAGTGAGCGGCTGCACATGACCTTCATAGGCTTGGACGCGAGGATAACCGTAATAACCGGGAACGACCCAATAGGCACCGTTAGCAAAGTTTGAATACATCACTCATATTCCTCTCTCGGAAAAAGCGGATATAAGCCCAGTGTATGATTTCCCTAATTATTCGGTTCTCCTCCCAATACACGCCGAAGTGCATTTCGTTACCCAGCTTTTCCCAAAATAATTCTATTCGATAATATGGATATAAGTTACAATAGAGCAATGCATAACCATCGCGCCCATTAGAGAGGATGTCCGTGAATGTATCGCTATCTTCAAAAGAAAATTGTCTTCCTTTGCATGATCGTAATCGGGGTATCTTGCTTTATGCCTAATGCTATTTCCATTCAAGAAGCAGCAGCCTCTACTCCAGTCTTAACCGATGTATCCCTGAACACCGGCTCTAGGGTAGGCGCCATGCGGATTGATGAACAAAGAGGTTATTTGTATGCCACCGCACCCGAAACTAATGAACTGTTGTTTATCAGTATAGAAACGATGCAAATCGAGAAAAGACTTGCGATCGGGTCAAATCCGAGAGGCATGGATATTGTCGACAACAAATTATACGTGGCTTTAGGCGGTGCGACTTTCATCGCCGTAGTCAACCTTGATAGTCGATCAGTTGAGACTACTCTATCTACTGTTATTCAACCAACACAAGTCGCTGTTGATGGTAACAGTTTATTCTATACCGGTGGTAACCAGTGGACTGAAATCTATCGTAAGGATTTGACTACTGGTCTGGATTCGAAAATAGAGCAAAGCATATATCAACCTTTGCTGGTAGCAGACCGCATTACGCATCGGCTCTATGCAGGTGAGACAGGCACTTCCGGGCTTAACGCGTACAATACAAACGATGGAAGTAGGTTATGGTCCATCGAGCCTAATATGGGATTTCCCGCCTCGCTCTTAGTCAATGAAGGGGATGTTTATTATGGTGCAGCACGTATAGACCCGGAAACAAAACGGATTATCTCTACTTCCTCTACAGGTGTAGTAGTATCCGTTGACGATACCTACCTCTACACGCAGAATGGGATCCTTACTAAAGACGAAGGGATACTTGTTGCAACCTATGATTCGTTGTATCAACAAATCCAAGCTAAAGTCGACGGAAACCGTAATTTATACACCAACGAATTGGGAACGTCCGTCATTCGTAAACGTGCCTTCGATATACCTCCAGCACCTCAACCTGCAATTGAATACGAGAATGGCGAAAAGCAAATTACATTAAATCGCAATCTGGATTCATGGGCCGTAGGGAAGGACGAGAAATATTTATATGCCATTTCACGCGAGGTCAATCGCCTCCTGCAGATCGACATGGATACATTCGAGGTAATAGCCGATAGATACATCGGTTCTCTGCCTTCGGATGTAGACATTCGCGATGGTATTCTTTATGTCTCGTTAAGTGGCAGCACGCACATTGCTAAAATCGATACGAATAACGAAACCAATTTCATGGCACCCATAACCGAAATTGAAGTCGGATCCTTAACGGAGGATATAGCAGCTGGAATTGGGAAGGCGTATTATATTAAATATGGAAGTTTTCAAAATATTGGCGTGACGGACTCTGTATATTCAACGGAACGGGCAGACTACTACAAGCCAAAACTTACAATGAGTCCCGATGCATCTATCTTATACATAGGCGAGACCGATTCCTCTGGTGGTAAGCTCTATAAGATGAATACAAGTAGTGGCCAGATTATTGAGAAGACTGCAAATGGTTACAGTTATCCCTCAAAAAAAGCCATCCATGATGGTGATTATGTCTATTATGCTGCGCATAGATTTTCAGCTAATAACTTAAATCAGATCCACGGAGAATATAAGAACGGGTCCTATTCTGCCAAACTATTATCCGCTCGAGGAAATCACGTACTTGCCAGCAACGGCATATACGACCGGGATACCTTCAACCCGATACTCAAGTTCCCTATTTCGGTTTCTAATGGATATATACAAAGTGACGGCTCCTTCATTCTATTAATCGAAAACAAATCAGTAAGCAATGCACAATATTCTCTTCATAAATTCGATAACCTCGCTAGTATGAAGCAGAAATTCGAAGACGGAATACGACCTCAGGCAGCTTATTTCTTCGATGAGAATCCAGAGCCTCAGAAGATAAAAGGTAATCTTACGTTCCTACCTGGACTAATGGAACAGGCTGTTAGCAGCTATCAAATCCGATATTATGATGCCGCAGATCAAGTAGTCGAAAACGTCAGCTATGATTCTGTTTATTTAATCGAACCTGATGGTTCCTACTCACTTACGTTAAATAAGTCCCTTCCCGCTTCGGTGAAGAAGATCGGAATTATTCCTATCGTATCTCTAAATTACGAAATCATGGAAGACTATAAATTAATGATTCGGTTATGGGATGAAAGCACCTATTACGTTGATAATGCCTTACTAGTGGATACCGATACTTCCCCCAACTCAATCGGCGGTAAGGTAACTTTCGATGCCGCCGTCGGGGAAATTGCCGGTGACCGCTATGCCGTATATTTCGGAGGGGACAGCAATGTCATCGGGAACCCTATCGGTTTCGTAGCAGCCTCTGGACAAGCTCATTACGAGCTTACTATTCCGCAGGGCACATTAATTCCTCAAGATGCTTTTCTAATCGCAGTGCAACTGGTAAGCGAAGATGGAAGTGAAGCACCGGGTTACTACTTAACAGAGATTCCTGATCGAATGACCGTTGCCCCAGCCCCTAGTCAAATCCTAGTCGCAAATACGGTTGGCGGCGCTTCGGATTCAGTTACGGTAAATGGACTTAAGGCCGGCGACACTGTCAGAGTATACTCCGACGATTCAACGCTTTATGGACAACAGACCGTACCCGCGGGTTCGACTAGCGCCGTCGTTAAAAATCTGAATCTTAATGATATGGTAAAATATCTGTTCGTTACGGTTACATCCCCAGGTAAAAGAGAAAGCTTTTACGTCTACAAGAACTACCCTACGTCCACCGGTGGCGGTAGCAGTGGTGGCATCGTTGGTGGCGGTGGCGGTGGTGGCGGTGGTGGTGGTGGCGGTGGTGGCCAACTAGCCTCTACTCAAACCTTCAAAACCTCAAATGGATCTTCCTTAACTGCTGTGAGTCTAAACGATTCCGCTCTAGACGCTGAATTAGCCAAGTGGAAGGGCTCCTCAAATAAAATCGTAATCAAGATCGATAAGCAAACAGATCCAATTTCAGTGACGCTAAACGGCGCCCAAATCGCTAAAATAATCGGCAAAGACGGGGCGGCTTTTATAGAAATCGTTGGAGTTCAATCAGGGCTGGTTATTCCAGTTAGCGCCCTAGGATTGTCTGGCACCAATGCCGAAAAAACTAAATTTATTCTCACGATTGCACCCGTGAACGCTCCGGACTCCGATACGGTAAATAAGCTGATTAGCTCACAACTCATTCAGCAGGTAGGTCAATCCTACGAATTCTCCATTCGCAAAGAAACGGTGGGCGCATCACCCGTTGATATTCACAATACCGAAGAGTATATCGGACACATTATCGTGATCATGAAACCGAGTCAGTCCATTGAATCATTGTCGGCTGTTATGATCGATCCCACTAGCGGTGCGATTGTGCCGGTTCCGGCGACATTCCAAAAAGTAGGAGACAACATAACCGCGACAATCTATCGCAAAGGAAATTCTATATACTCCATAGTTTCCCAAGATAAGAAATTTAGTGATGTGAACTCGGAGGATTTTGCTAAGACCTCGATAGAAAAATTGGCCGTGAGAATGGTTGTGAAGGGATATGTAGACGGCACTTTCAAACCTAACGGACTTGTTACTCGTGCCGAAGCAGCTTCCCTATTGGTCAAAGCGCTTGGAATAGTACCATCGTCGGCAGCTTCTAACTTCAAAGATGTCAAGAATTCCGCTTGGTACTCCGATTCGGTGTCGGCAGCCGTTAGCGCCGGCCTCTTCAAGGGTTATACCGATGGAACGTTCAGACCGGATCAAACGATTACGCAGGAAGAAATGGTATCCATCATTTATCAATCCCTTCTCTATGGGGGATACAAGTCGAATACCTCCGATAATTCCATGCAATTTGATTCATCCGCGGGGTATAGAGCCTGGTCAGCGAAAGCCGTTCATGCAGTTATTCAGCAAGGCATTGTAAGCAACGATGATTCCTTTACGATTCAGGCAGATAAACAAACAACGCGTGCCGAAAGCGCCGAGCTTATCTATCGGATGCTAATAGCACTAAAATTGATTTAACTTAGGATATCCTAAGACAAGGCAAGGGCCGGCAAACACCGCTTACCTGGTGATTACCGGTCCTTTTTAGATAGTCATTCTTGCGATGTACAGATTCCGGCATGCTTGCGGATCTGAACAATCTATTAGAGGGGTTGTACTGCAGGATAAACGAAATTATGATAGATAAAGTGAGACGTTCACGGTTTTAGGAATAAAACGAATCGAAGGTGATCCTATTTTGTTTGAAAAACAAGATTATTCCACACCCTCTCTCGACAATAGCCGCCTAAGCCTGCGAGCCGACTGTGAGAGCTGCTTCGGCTTGTGTTGCGTCTCGCTGCCCTTCGCGGCTTCGGTAGACTTCGCAATGGATAAGGATGCCGGAAAGCCCTGCCAAAATCTGCGAGAGGAATTCCGTTGCGGCGTTCACGACAGCCTTAGAGAGCGCGGTTTTCGAGGCTGCACCGTTTACGATTGCTTCGGCGCTGGACAGCAGGTTTCCCAATTTACCTACAATGGCCGAGATTGGCGACAAGCCCCGGAATCCGCGAAGCAAATGTTCGAGGTATTTCCGATCATGCGGCAGCTTCATGAATTGCTCTGGTATCTGTCCGAAGCGCTTGCATTACAGCCCGCCCAAGCCCTGCACGATTCGATCCGAGAAGCTCTCGGCGAGACGCAACGGCTCACCCGCCTCCGTCCCGCCTCCTTAATGAATCTTGACGTGGCCGCGCACCGCGCGAACGTCAATTCCCTGCTCATGCAAACAAGCGAGCTCGTAAGAGAAGACGCCCGCCGCCGGCACAAAGGCCCTCTGAAGCAACGAAAAGGACTTGGCAGGGGAGTCGACCTTATCGGGGCCAATCTTAAGGGAGCCGATCTTCGATATGCCAATCTAAGAGGCGCATATCTCATTGCGGCCGATCTTAGAGGAGCGGATCTTAGAGTTTGCGACCTCATCGGAGCCGATTTCCGAGACACCGACCTTAGAGGTGCCGACCTTACCTCGTGCCTCTTCCTCACCCAATTCCAACTCAACGCCGCGAAAGGCAATGCCGATACCAAACTGCCGCCTTCGTTCGCTCGCCCGGATCATTGGTCCGCCTAAGGCTGCCCGGCAGAGGAGGAAGCGCCGTTGTCCCTTGCCTGATAATACGTACCGAGTTGCGAAGCGAAACGTTCGAGGCACCGGTCGATGCTCTCAGACATCCGACCGTCGCCCGCGTCTACGCCTTCCTCCCACCACCAGTTGCGGATCGTCAACGGTGCGTTCTTCCGATGCTTAACCGGATCAAACCGGGCGACGATTCGGTCGCCGTAGACGACGGGCAGCACATAATATCCGTACTTTCTTTCTGCCGCAGGCTTGTACACTTCCCAGCGGTATTCGAAATCGAACAGCTCCCGAATCAACTGCCTGTCCCACATCAGATTGTCCAGCGGAGCAAGCACGCTTGCCCGATCGTTCGGCCGATCGTCCGACAGGACTCTATCCATGATCTCCCGATCCGAGCTTCGCATGTAGAGCGGATGCTGTAGCCCTTCGACCTTCACGGCCAAGATTCGCCCCTCCTCCGCAAGCCTTGCGAACGCCTCGCTCCTCTCGAGACTCTTCATCCCGCGGATTCCGAGCCAAGCATCACTTGGCCTATTCCACAATAAACCAACGCTTCCGATGCGCCGCATGACGAACCAAGCGTAATATTGTCCTTCCGTCTCGAAAGGATCCTGTTCGGCGAGCAGCTTTTCCGGAATCAGACGTTCCGTCAGGTCGTAATACTTGCGGGTATGCGCTTTATGGTGGACGCTAAGTCTCCCGGCATGGTACATGCCCTCTAACGCGGCACGGGATAATCTCGTCGGCCCCCACGCCCAGTCGACTTTCTCGTTGTCTTCCAAATCCCCTGAACAGAGCGCTCCCCTGCTTTCGATTTCCGCGCGAACCCGTCCAGAGACCGCTTCATTCGAGCGACACCATGCACCGTAATGCTCACGCATCCGCGAGAAATAAGGCCAGTCCTCCGTCGGAAAAATCGACATGCATTTATCCCAATAATCGACGAGCTTCCGATCGGTATACAGTAGCTCCGAGAGCATGCCGAGATCGAAGTCCTCGACTTTCGAACGCAGCACGAGCTCCGGATTCGTTCCGACGACGTTAAGCGGATCGTACTGGATGCAACCGACTCTCCGAACGTAAGCCAGAACGCCCTCTTTACCGCGAAATTCGAACTCGTCGCTTAACCCGTGGTATTTCAGCAGAAATCTTCTTGCTTGAAGCTTCGTAATCGAGATTGTATCCATGTACGCGACTCTCCCCCTCTATTAACCGTTCGATTTTTATTTTAACGTAATTCCGCATCGTCTACCAAAAAAATACAGAGCCCCGAGGATATCCTCAAGCGCTCTGTATTTCTATTCCATATTAAATATCGGTCAATTACGATGGCAGCTCCAACCACATTCCCGGAGAAGCGGCGGCCTTGCGGGCATATTCGATGATGGTGATGACCGCAATCGTCTCCGCCGGATCTACCGGAGATTGACCGGTTTGGAAAAATCGTACGAGACTACGGACGAACGGCGCGAAGAAATCGGCCTCAGCCGTCGCTTGTAAGGCGACCCCTTCCTCGTACTGGTACGTCAATCGAAACGGGGAGCCCTCTAAGTGATGCATCGTTGCCCTGCGGCCGTCCGAGTATTCGATGACCAACGCAGGCGTCCTCTCCGTCCCGATGAATTGAACTCGCCGTGCATCCGCGCCCATGATCGACACGATCGGTTCGATCTGATGAATCGCATAATTGCCGAATTGACCCGGCCCTTGGCTGCACAACGTATCGATTCGCCGCCCCCCGGAACGGTTAAGCTCGTCGGTATATTCCGAAGCGAATCTCAGCGCCGATGAAGAGAATAGCGGAGTACCGGATCGACTTGCCGCGTCGAATAACCTAATCGCTGCAGCACGATCCGGCGCGAACGTCTTGTCGACAAACGTCGGTTTGGCCGATTGTAGCGGCAAGGCGGCTAGCCGTTCATGGAATTCAGGATGGTCCGGCGACAACACGGCAAGATAGTCGCTCCGTTCCACGACCTCCTCTATCGAGTCGAGCAATTCGATGCCGTGCTTGCGGCACCACTCGGCATTGCTGAGCCCATGCGGCGAATCGATCAGACCGTATGCGAATTTGACCTGCATGCCGTCGTTCGTAGCTTCCGCTATCCAGCCGGGAAGATTGTCCGCATGCCATTCGTCCAAGTAATAATCAATGAAACCGATCGTAGCCATAACACCCTCCGATTAGTCCAACGTGATTTCCTTATGCCGATCCGACGAGTCGTAGATTGCTTGAATAATACGGGAGGTCAGGATAACCGTGTCGATATGGGACGGCAGCTTCTCGCCCGTGCGAATACAGCGAAGGAAGCCGTCGATCTCGTTCTGGAACATATCGCTTGCGCGATATTTCGGGGTCGATTCCATCAAGGAGCCGTTGCGCGCGCTGAACAACTGAAATTCCTGGCCGTACTGAAGGCGGATGCCCGACTTGTCGCCCAAGAAATCGATATACATCTCGTCGATACCAATGTTCTGAGCCCAAGCTCCGTTTAACGTAACGGTCGGCCCCTCCGTCCGTATGAGCGCCGTAACGAAATCATCCACGTCGTAAGTCCCGTCAAGCTTAGGAGGGCCGGCCCACATATTGAGATAGGTGTACTCGTTCATGTCCTTGCCCAGCTTGCTATAGGCTTGACCCGTTACCGTCTTCGGCAGCGGATCGCCGAGGCAATACATCACGATATCCAGAAAATGCACTCCCCAATCGATCAGCGCGCCTCCGCCGGCTATCGCCTTCGTCGTGAAAGCTCCGCCTAGTCCGGGAATCGACCGATGCGCGCGGAAACTGACGTAGACATGATAGACTTCGCCCAACTCTCCCGTTTCGATCATGTCTTTAATGACGTTGACGCCGGAGTTGAATCGATTCACGACGCCAATATTTAAGACTTTACCGCTCTCCCGCTGCGCTTTCTGCATCTCGAGCGCTTCGGCATAAGTCCTTGCTGCCGGCTTCTCGCATAATACGTTCTTTCCGGCTTGCAAACAGGCGATCGAGAGCGACGCATGAAGGTGATTCGGCGTACAAATAGACACCGCCTCGACCTCGGGATCCTCTAGAATGATCCGATAATCGGTTATGGCTTGCCCGGTTCCGACATCCTTGACGGCCGCCTCGGCACGAGCCATATCAATATCGCATAAATATTTGATTTCTGCGTAGGGACTGTTCTTGTAAGCCTTAATGTGCTGACTGCTGGCGATAGCTCCGCAGCCGATCACCGCTACTTTGATCTTATTCATCATTGTTCACCGCCATCAATTGAGTGTTTATCCTTTAATTCCGGTCAACTTAATTCCTTCGATGAGCTGCTTCTGAGCGAAAAAGAACAGGATGATAATCGGTACGGTGAACATCGCGGCAGCCGCCATCAGTTTTTCCCACATAATATAATGCGTCTGCATGAACGCGTATAAGCCAAGGGACAACGTGTAATCCTTCTCGCTGTTCAGGTAGAGCAGAGGTCCGAGGAAATCGGACCATGTGGCCAAAAATAGCAAAACGCCTACCGTCGCGATGATAGGTCTGCTAAGCGGCAACAAAATTTGTATATAGATCCTTATCTCCGACGCACCGTCGATCTTGGCCGCTTGAATAAGCGACGCAGGCAGCGTCATGAAAAATTGCCTGAGCATGAAGATGTAATACCCGGCTCCCGCGCTTAAGAACGCAGGCAAGATAAGCGGTACGTACGTACCTATGAGTCCAAGCTTCCCCCATATGATATAAGTTGGAATCATCGTGACTTGGTAAGGAAGCAAGAGCGTACCGATGACGATCGCGAATACGATATTTTTCCCTCTCCACTCGATGTGCGAACAAGCATAGGCGACTAGCGGCGCCGATATGAGGACGCCGATAACGGACAACGCCGACACGAAGAAGGTGTTCCAGGTCATCCCCGGAAAATCGATCACTTTGAACACGTCGGCATAATTCTCCCACCGCGGATTCTTGGGGAAGAACACCGGAGGAACGGCGTACAAATCCTTGTCCGACTTAATAGACGTCACTAACAGCCACAGGATCGGAGTCACGAACACAAGACTGAACGCCGACAATAACACATGCGATACGAAGCGTCTATATTGGCCTCCCGTACGGAAACGACGGGAGAATGCACTTGTTGCTGAACTCATGTCAATCCCCCCCGTAAGTAACCCATCTGTTCGAAGTGCGGAAAATAAAATACGTGACGACGGACGTAATGACGAACAATACCCACGCCATTGCGCTCGCGTGTCCCATTCGGAAGTCCACGAAAGCTTCCCGGTAGAGCAGAATCGCATAGAACAGAAGCGATTTCTCGGGGCCGGCCATCGTCTGGACAGAACCCGAGTTAGACATGGAGGCGACCATGAACGCTTGCGCGAAGTATTGGAAGTACGTAATCAAACCCATAATCAGTTGGAACAAAATAATGGGAGATATCGTCGGTAAGGTGATGCTCATGAACTTTCTGATTTTACCCGCGCCATCGATCTCCGCGGATTCGTAAAGGCTCTTCGGCACATCCTGAAGCGCGGCGAGGAAGATGATCATCGTGCCTCCCGCACCCCAAGCTCCCATCATAATCAGCGCCGGTTTCGTCCACACCGGATCGAGCAACCAGTTAGGTCCGCGTATGCCGATATAATCGAGAGCCGTATTGATAAGTCCGCTCTTCGGATTAAGCACCCACATCCACACGAGCGAGGTAGCGATTGCGGGAACGATGGACGGAATATAGAACAAGGTGCGATAAATCGATTGACCTCGCACCTTAATATTCAGCATTTGGGCGAGCAACAACCCAACGATCAGGCTGACCGGCGTGGCGAACGCAACCATGTACAACGTATTCCGAATGCTTTTCCAAACTTCGTCTTCCTGGAATACCCAACGATAATTATCGAAACCGACCCAGGTAGGCGACTTGAACATATTGAAATCGGTGAAGCTGTACACGAGCGAAGCTCCGATCGGGTACAAAGTGAACAACGCGAAGCCGATAAGGAACGGGCTCGAGAACAACAGCCCGGTAATCGTCGCTTTCTTGATCATGCGGTCACCTCCGGTTCATGGAGTAGAGAGCCCCTCCGTCCATAGACGAAGGGGGCCTCTAAGCTGGTTTTTCCGATTTTCGGAAGTTGGGTTACTTCAAAGTCGCGGAGAGTACGCTTTCGAGCTTAGTCATCGTCTCTTCGGGCGTTTTCTTTAGATTGTACATGAGCTCTAGTTCTTCTCCGAGCGCCTTGTCGAAATCGCTGCGTTTCGCGAAGTGCGGAATGGATTTCAAGTTCGGGCTTTCGGTTAAAGGAATGACGAGATCGGAGTCGACCATATCCTTCATCGCCGGGCTAGCCATTGCGCTCTTGGTCGCCGGAACGTTGCCCATAAGGGATAAGAACTTCGCCAACGGTTCCGCGGAGTACAAATATTTCATGAACTCCCAAGCGCCGTCTACGTTCTTGGACGTCTTAGCGATGTAGAAGATCGAACTTCCCGTCAGCCCGCTGCCAGCCGTTTCCGGCTTGCCTTCGAGGTAAGGAAGAGCCGCGATGCCGTAGTCAATGTCGATTTGCTTGCTTTTGATCGTAGCGGAGAGCCATGGACCGTCGAAACGGATCGCTTGCTTACCGGTGAGGAACGGATCCGTCGGATCCAACCATTTGCCGGACGCTTGAATCTGACGAATGTTATCTACGCCGAATTTGGTATTGTAATCGCGGATCATATTCATTGCGGCTACGGTACCTTCGTTGTTGAAGGTAAGGGCTGACGCATCTTCGTTCACGTAAGTAGATCCGAACCCGTACGCAAGAGCGTTGAATAGGTAAGCCTCAGAAGGGTAGGAAGGCGAGCCCAGCACGTCAATCGTTCCGTTGTCGTTCACTTTCGTCGTCTTGACTATGACGTCGTACAGCTCTGCGCTGGTTTTTGGAGGTTCTGCAAATCCCGCATCGGATAACAGCTTCTTATTGTAGTACATTACGGAGAAATTAACGTTTAACGGCAGCGCATATTGTTTACCGTCGAAATTACCGGAAGAGAGCGCGGCCGGCACGAAGTCGGATACGTCGTATCCGTCCCTGGCAATCAGATCGTCAAGCGGCAATGCGATTCCTTGTTGCGCATACTGGGGAACGACGAAATCGAACGAGTCCGTAAGATCGGGGCCTTTGCCTCCGGCAATCGCAACTTTGATCTTCTGCTCGTCAGGTACGGATAGTCCTTCCACGACATACTTGTCTTGGCTTGCGTTGAAATCCTTGATAATCTGTTCAAGCGCTTCGCCTTCGGCGCCGCCCCACAAGTACCATACGGATACTTTAGACTTCTCGCCTGCCGGCTTGGAGGTTTCGCTCGCGGTTGTTGATGGTGAATTGCTGGCTCCGCCCTCTTTGTTGCCGTTGTTGTCGCTACATGCGGCTAACACCGTCGACAACATCGTCACTGCAACTAATACACTCGCCGCTTTTTTACCGTTCTTTGCTCGCATACTTTTTTCACCCTCGCCTCTTAATGTTATTTTATCTAACATATAACCTTGAAAACCCCCGCTCCAACACCTCCCTAAACTAGTCCACGTTCGATAATGTCAATATTACTCACATGCAATTAAAAATGATATATCTTTTTTGAAAATAATTAAAAAAAATAATTCCACCATATAATGTCATGATAACCCTTACATTTAATCGTTTGCCGCATTGGCAGACACCTCCTCGTTACGAGTCGTCTGCCAAATCGCTTAGGAAGTCTGCTTCTGACGGGCTGCTTCCAGTATCGCGGTCGCAAACCTGCGAGTGATTTCCTGAGGTCGCGTAATCGCGGTTCCGACGACGACGGCATACGCTCCCGCCTTCAGACACTCCGCCGCTTCGGATGGGGTCCATATACGCCCTTCCGCCAATACGGGAACGCCGCCCAACGCGGATAAGCGACGAACAAGCTCAATATCCGGCCCCTCGTTAGTCATGCTTTGCGGCGTATAACCGGACATGGTCGTCGATACAAGATCAACGCCAAGCCCCATCGCCGTTACGCCTTCTTCGTAAGTAGACACGTCCGCAACGATAAGCAATCCCGGACATTCTTCTCTAATGGACTGTACGAAATGCTCAAGCTTTTCTCCGCCGGGCCTTGTCAACGAAGTCGCGTCAATAGCGACAAACTCTGCTCCTGCCTCCGCGATCTCCTTGACTTCACGAATCGTCGGAGTGATGTACACGGCCGAATCCGGATAGTCCTTCTTGTAGAGCCCGATGATCGGAAGCTTACATTTCCGCTTGATCGCCCGGACATCCTGCGGGGTATTCGCCCGAATCGCGATAGCCCCTCCCTCTTCCGCGGCTACGGCCATAACGGCCATATGTTCCGGACCGTAGAGCGGTTCATCTTCCAGTGCCTGACAAGAAACGATAATGTTTTGCGCCAATTGTGCAATTAGATTTTGAGTCATTCCATCACCTGTTATCCTGAGTTTGCTCACGATTTGTTGTATCGTTATCGATGTGATGGGCTCATTATAACAACAGTTTTCGAATAAATAAAGATATTTTTTATTTACAAAAATAAAGTGGATTTATTCTCTAAAATTTATGATATACTTTGAGCATTCCTAATTCGACCACGCAGGAGGCTTGTACATGCCCGCAATCGTTTACGTTCCATTGGATGAAAGACCTTGCAATGCCGGTTATCCGGTTCAGATAGCCGCGGCTAGCGATGTCGACATGATCTCTCCGCCTCCGGAGCTGCTCGGCAACAAGAAGCA
Source organism: Cohnella herbarum (assembly GCF_012849095.1). Classification (NCBI taxonomy): domain Bacteria; kingdom Bacillati; phylum Bacillota; class Bacilli; order Caryophanales; family Paenibacillaceae; genus Cohnella; species Cohnella herbarum. The sequence continues at coordinate 5,770,109 of NZ_CP051680.1, read as the reverse complement.
GCCCGCCGACACGGCTAAGCTAAGCTCTTGGCTGCTCGAGAACGCCTCAACGGCCGATAGGTTAATCCTATCTATCGACATGATCGTCTATGGCGGCATCGTGCCGTCTCGCCTCCATTCCTGGAGCTTCGAGCAATGCGCCGATCGTCTTCGGACGATTGCCGAATGCAAACGAATCAATCCTCATCTCCGTGTATACGCTTTCAACCTTATTATGCGCGCGCCATCTTATAGCAGCAGCGAAGAGGAGCCCGACTACTACGCGGAATACGGTGCCGAGCTGGCACGCAGCGGTTGGTTGCAAGACAAGCTGCAACGAGAGGGATGGACGGAGGAGGAGCGAGCGGAGAGCGTACGCATCGCGCAACGGCTTCCCGTCGAAGTACGGGATGATTTTATCAGTCGTCGGCAGACTAACGCTTCCGTTAATCGCTTGTCCGTCGATCTGGCGCGCGAGGGCGTTATCGACTTCCTGATCATCCCGTTGGACGATAACGCCAAGTACGGCTATACGGCGCAAGAGCAACGCAAGCTGCTCCAGATCATAGAACGGGATAGATTGATGGACCGCGTTCATATGTATCCCGGAGCCGACGAAATCGGATGCACGATGTTCTCTCGCGTTTTCTGCGAACTTAAAGGATACCGCCCCGAGGTGTTCATCCGACATGCCTCGACGAACGGTCCGTTCATCATCCCGAAATACGAGGACCGCTCTCTCGGCGAGAGCCTCAAGTCGCACTTAACCGCGGCAGGAGCCTTCATCTGCGATGGGTCCGCCGATGCCGATGTCGTGCTGATGGTCAATTCCCCACCCATCGGCGCTTACGACATGGCGGAGACGGATTCCGGCTACGAAGCCCGTCACGCCTCCTACTTCTCCGAAGTCGGATTGCGCGAATTCGTGCAGGCCATCCGCGCTTATTCCGACAAAGGCAAGCTGGTTGCCTTAGCAGACGTAGCCACCTGCAATGGCGGAGACGAGTCGCTCATGAATCTCGTGTCCGATTCCGGGCTTCTGCCTCGACTGTCGGCCTATGCCGGATGGAACACTTCAGGCAATACGCTTGGCACTGTCATCGCCCACGCCATCGTGGAGTCTTACTACCGACTTCCCGATCGCCAGCCAATTGAAGGCAGGGAACATAGCAGCAAGCTATTCTATTGGTCGCGACTGCTCGAAGATTGGGGTTACCAAGCAGTCGTTCGTACCGATATCGTCAAGAACGATCTAGAAGCCTTAGGCGGCAGCTATTTTCATATCGCCCACATACAGGATACGGTAATCGAATTGATTGACGAGAAAATGAAACGCTTCTTGGCAAAGAATGCAGCGGATTTGCCTCTAGAACGAATTCGGATCCGCGATATTCGACTACCTTGGGACCGAATGTTCGAAGTCGGATTCAGACTGGAAGCCGATCCCATCAAGCAAAGTTAATGAGCCAGGCCCCTTGCGCATGAAGCCATCGCTTCTCGTAAGGGGCCTGACTATTGCCGTACTGCCGTTGCATTAACCGTTCTCGTAAAGCCATACTTGACCGGCGGCTCCGATTACGCCCGCGTCATTCCCGACATACGCCGGAAGAAGGCGATATGCGGACCTGACGGCTGCGGACGTGCGGCTCTTGATTTCTTGATCCAACGCGTTCAAGAACGGCGCACCCGCCTCCGATACTCCGCCGCCCAAGATCACCGCTTGCGGATTGCACATATGAATATAGCCCGCGATCGCTGCCGCTAACGCTCGAATAGCAATATCCATCACTTGCGAGGCGTATCTCTCGCCCTGTAGCCATGCTTGCGCGATCTCCTTGGAATCCGGCTGCCAAGGAACCGCCCCGCCGCCCTCGGCTATTATTTTCCGGCCTATTCTCGCTATTCCCGAACCGGAAGCATAGAGCTCTACGCAACCGTTGTTGCCGCAATTCTCGCAAGTCGGGCCATTGAAATCTACTGATACATGCCCTAGTTCTCCCGCGCAACCCAACGCACCTCGAACAACGCGTCCCGCTTCCACGATGGCGCCGCCGATTCCCGTGCCCAGAGCAACGACGATAAAGCTGTTCATTCCGCGCCCCGCCCCGTACATTTGCTCCGCGACGGCAATCGCGTTCACATCGTTATCGGCATACGCCGGCAGATGAAACTTCTCTTTCAGAATCCTCGTAATCGGAGTTCCCGTCCAGCCCGGAAGTTGGGAGCCCGCATACTCCACCGTTCCCGTCTCGAAATTAATCTGACCGGCACTTCCTACGCCGATTCCCGTAGCTATCGCACCGCTGGGCAGTCGTTTGATCGTAGCGTCGACGCCCTTCAGCACGACGCTCATCACGTGATCCGCGCCTAATTGCGCTTCACTCGGCACCCGGTGACTATCGACAATACGCCCCTCTCGATCCACGGCTGCGAAATGGATCTTCGTTCCGCCGATATCCACCCCGATTGCGTATTCCATTCTTATTCACCTTCCATTGTAGGCAGATGCGATCTAGGTTGTTCAAGCACGATTCCCGCGCTCGCATTTCTTCCGATCAATATAGCTTATCCGCAACGGAACGGGCAGTTTTCTCCAAAGCTTGGCCCGCACCCTCCATCTTCAAAGACAAGATCGTCGTCAGAATGCTCAGCATATGAATCTGCATGAACTTCGTCGACAGAGCACCGCCTTCCGTAGGCATTTCACGAGAAGGAACCAGCAGAACCAGATCGGCATAAGCGACGATCGGGGAACGATAGTGGCTCGTCATACAGATGACGGATGCGCCGTTCTCCTTAGCCTCTTTCACGGGATCTACCAAGTCGCGCGTACTCCCGGACGTAGAGATGACAAAGACGAGATCGCCCTTCTTCAATAGCGAAGCCGACATGGCGATGATGTGCGAGTCCCGATGAGCTTCTACGTTAAACCCGGTCCGCATAAGTCGATAATGAAGATCAAGCGCCGTAATCCCCGAAGAACCTACCCCGTATACGTAGATTTTATTGGCCGCCAACATCAAGTCGACCGCAAGCCCCAAGCTATCCTCGCCGAGCAACTCGATCGTGTTCTTCAGCATCGTTTCGTGGTACATCGACACCTTGCGAGCAACGGTCATCATGTCATCCGCTTGATCGATGACCGCATCCGACAACGAAGACGGACGATCTACCAAATTTTGCGCGACGGATAGTTTGAATTCGTGATAGCCTCGAAATCCGAGCGTACGACAGAACCGAATGACCGAAGTTTCGCCCACTCCCGCCTGTTCGGCTAAATCCGTTACCGTAGCTAGAACCGCTTCCTCCGGATTGCTCAGGACCGCGTCAGCTACCTTCTTTTCGGCTTTCGATAAAGAAGAATACACGCTTGATATCATCAGCAATGTATTCGATTGATTAAGCTTAGGACCGACTCTAGCCAACCGTTACCCACCCGCTTCTAAGTTAAGATATAGATTAAGAATAGTAGATTCCAGACGTGATGACAAGCATAAAGGCAATTTAATTCTTTTTAAACGTATCTATCGGAGAATTTTTCCTTCAAAGTGAAGCCGCACTTTACCCTCGAGGCTCTGTTCCGTTTTGAAGTTACCTGAGCAAAGTGCACATATCGTTATCAACAAATTCCCTTCGAATCCCTCCAAGCTGGTACTGTAAATATATCACAATTCGACCTTTTACCAGATCACAAAAACGATCCTAAACTCAGCCTCGACCTCCCTTGAACTATTTTCCATGCTCGGCTACGATGTACTAGAGGGTCAATCGCCCCGACCATCCATGGGAGGAATATTCATGACTAGAATCGGCATTATTATCGGCAGCACCCGTCCGGGTCGCAAAGCCGAAGAAGTTGCGCGTTGGGTGTACGAGATTGCCGCCAAACGAAGCGACGCGGAGTTCGAGATCGTAGATATCGCGGATTACAATTTGCCTTTATACGACGAGCCGATTCCACCGGTTATGGGCAACTACAAGCACGAGCACTCTCGGGTTTGGTCCGCGAAAATCAAAAGCTTCGACGGTTACGTGTTCGTAACCCCAGAATACAATCACTCTACTTCGGCGGCGCTTAAGAATGCCATTGACTACCTCTACCACGAATGGAACGACAAAGCCGTCGGTTTTGTAAGCTACGGCAGCGCTGGAGGAACCCGCGCGGTGGAGCATCTGCGCCAGATCGCCGGAGAATTGAAGCTAGCCGACGTGCAAGCGCAAGTGTTGCTGTCGTTGTTCAATGACTTCGAGAATTACAGCACGTTTAAGCCCGGCCCCAAGCAGGAAGCTTCGGTCAACAATATGCTCGGCCAGGTCCTTGCATGGAGCGGCGCGTTGAAGTCTTTAAGAAGCTAACCTAGCATTCATATCGCAATGCCCGCCTCTGGCTCAACCTAGGGCGGGTTTTATTTTTAAGCGCGTGTCGATCTCTTGAAACCAACATATCCTCGCAACGTATTTATTCCCTGAGATGCTTTTCCACTAACCGCATAGAAATCCCCAACTCCAAAGGGAGTAGCTGCAACATAAAGCCGTCGCGAGAACCCGCAAAGGGCCCGGCTTTATACTCCGTATTACCGATACGGCGTTATCAGCGAGACCTTTGTCCTCATGGTTGAAGGTCTTTTGCGCATTTTGGGAAACACTAGGCAATAAAGTCAATATTTCAGTCCAGGGGGATGGCTTATGGATTTCGGTTTACTGTTGGAGTATGGTTGGGTACTGCTTGTACTAATCGCGCTCGAGGGGTTGTTGGCTGCCGATAACGCTCTTGTGCTTGCCATTATGGTCAAACATTTACCGGAGAAAGAACGAAAGAAAGCTTTATTCTACGGTTTGGCGGGTGCGTTCTTGTTCCGCTTCGCTTCGTTGTTCGTGATCTCGTTCTTAGTGGACGTATGGCAGGTACAAGCAATCGGAGCCTTATACCTACTGTTTATTGCCCTAAACCACATTTTCCGAAAGGTTCTCGTGAAGAAAGGCGAACAATCCGCGGACCCGAAATCGGAAAAGAAAAAGAGCGGATTCTGGATGACGGTTATCAAGGTGGAAATCGCGGATATCGCTTTTGCCATCGACTCCATTCTAGCCGCAGTAGCTCTCGCCGTTGCGCTGCCGACAACGACCTTACCTAATATTGGCGGGATGGACGGCGGACACTTCATCGTGATCTTCTTAGGAGGGTTTATAGGCCTTCTCATCATGCGATTCGCCGCGAATATGTTCGTGAAGCTGCTGGAAAGCAGACCTTCGTTGGAAATTGCCGCTTTCGTAATCGTCGGATGGGTGGGAGTCAAATTGGCCGTCCATACGTTGGCACATCCTTCCCTTCACGTGATCCCTCACGATTTCGCGGAATCGACGACTTGGAAACTGATTTTCTACGCCGTGCTTCTGATTATTGCCTTAAGCGGTTGGTTCTTATCCGGTAATAAGAGTAAGGATAGGGAACCATCCAAAGTCGCTTAACCGAGTAAAATAATCATTCGAATAACCTGCCCTTTCCGGGCAAAAAATAAAGCAACGGCGATCGTTCTCGCCGTTGCTTTTGTTATCTGGCTATGTGACTACCATCAAGATTCGGCGAATACGAACTCTACTTCATCGCGTTTGAGGTACAAATTCCAATATTCCTCGGCGATTCGATCCGGGTCGAAGAAAGTGCCCTTGGACACGTAGCCCCCGATCGTGACCGTACCTACGTAGACGTTATGCGGCTTCAGCTCTTGGGCTAAAGAATACGCAAGGGAACGAACCCCTGCTTTGCCTATCGACAACGAAGCATAATCCGGATTCGGATGAAGCGCAAGGCCCCCGCCCGTGATGAGAATCGTCCCTTCCTTCCGTTCCGCGAAATCCGCCGCGACCTGCTTAACGCTCGTCAACGCTCCGACGACGCTCACTTTGAAATCGTCGATCAACCGTTGCTCATCCAATTGGGTCACCTTAGAGGCAGAGATGGCGGCCGCATTATAGAGCAACGCATCCGGTACGCCGTATTGCTCGCGGATATCCTTGAAAGCTTCCTGGATCGATTCCGTCTTCGATGCATCCGCCGTGACGCTATACGTATCGATATCCCGATCCCTCAGTTCTTTCGATAACGCATCCAACGAAGCTTGATTGCGCGCGATAAGGGCAATCCGAAATCCTTCGGATCCGAATTTTCGCGCGACCGCCGCGCTCACTCCGGGTCCCGCTCCGACGATGACCAGCAACTGCTTGCTCATTTTAACCACTCCGTTTCCCTACCTTATTTTCCTATACTTTACTATACCTATCGGAATTTAACAATATGGAATTTGAAACTAGCGATTACCATTGCCAGGCGTCCAATTAACTAAGAATATTCCGACGAAAATACAGAGCCCTCCCACGTAAACATAGCTATGGATGACCTCCTCGAGAATAAGCCATCCTGAAAGCACCCCAAAGAACGGGGCTAAGAACAGAAAAGCGCTAGTTTTACCCGGATCGCCTCGGCTAAGCAGATAGTACCATGTAGCGAACTGTACGATGGAGCCTAGAATCGCAAGATACAGGATAACGCCGATAGAGGTTGCGTTCAGCTCTAACCGTGGCGACTCCGCAATCACGCTCAACAATAATAGAAGCAAACCGCCGAACAACATTTGATAAGCCGTAAGCACCCAATGATTGAACCGGGCTCCCCACTTTTTGACCATTAAGGTCGCAATTGCCCAAGAAAGCGCGGACCCCAAACCCAACAAGGTGCCCGTCGATAATTGCAAATGGAATCCAAGCGTGACGAATACGCCCGCGAAACCGACGAAAACTCCGATCCACTGTGACCATCGATACTTTAAGCCTAGAAATGCGGTACCCAGAATGACAACCAGCAACGGATTAACGAAAGTCAGTATGGAGGTTTCTCCTGACGAAATCGTTCGCATGCTCAGGAAAATGCATCCCATGACGATCGTCGTTTGGAATAACCCTATCAGCAATAATTTCATCCAATCTTGCTTCGATGCAGGTAGACGTTTCTTCCCGATCCATAATGACATGATTATCCCAGCCAGAGTAAATCTAATCCCTACGAGCAGCAGCGGCGAGACATGGGATAATCCGATCTTGCCGATCGCGAAAGAAGATCCCATCAAAGATGTGGCAAGTACGACAAGCATTCCGAATACGTAACGGTTCATTATTAACTCCTCTTCCAAACGGTATATCGCTATGATAGCATGGGAATACTTCGTTTGCCGTCGAATGATCTATGTTAGGAGATCTCGTCGATCTTCTTTAGAGGCTTGAATACTTAGAGATTTAGAAGTTCAGAGGCTACCCCCTGCAGAATGGAGGAAATAAGGTGAAAGCACTCCTGTTCGAGCATTTCGGAGAACCGGATGTTCTTCGTTACGCGGACATTCCCGATCCTGCCGAGCTAGCGGGTACCGTCCGGGTTCGGACGAAGGCCATCGGGTTGAACTTCGCGGACGTATATCGTAGACGGGGAAATTATCACCTTGTCGGCGATCCCCCCTACATCGCGGGATATGAAGGCTCGGGCGTCGTTGAATGGGTATCCCCGGACGCCGCGGGTATCCAGGTCGGCGATCGAGTCGCCTTCGCGGACGCGCCGTTCGCCAATGCCGAGCTAGTGTCCGTTCCAGCCGATAAGATTATCCCTCTGCCGGAAGACATTAGCTTCGAGCAAGCCGCGGCGCTATTGTTGCAAGGCTTAACGGCGCACTATCTGGCGCATGACAGCTATCCAGTCGGCCAAGGTGACGAAGTGCTCATCCATGCCGCCGCGGGAGGAGTCGGACAACTGCTGACTCAATTGTGCAAGAACCAAGGCGCGCGAGTACTCGGAATAACCTCATCTTCCTCCAAAAGGGAAGCAGCTCTGCGAGCCGGAGCGGACGAAGTGCTGCTCTACGGCAACGATTGGGTACAGGAAACGATTCGCTGGTCATCGAACGGACAAGGCGTGCGGGTCGCTTACGACTCCGTCGGTTCGACGCTCCTCGATAGCTTCGCCGCTACGCGGATTCGAGGCGCCGTCGTCTTCTACGGCATGGCCGGAGGCGATCCTCCGCCGATCGACCCTCGCATGCTGATGGACACCTCGAAAACGTTGACCGGCGGCGATCTATGGAATCATGTGACGACCCGAGAGAACCGAATCGAGCGTTCGAACGCGCTCTTCGAAGCGATACGCCGCGGCGAGCTGCGGTTGGAGACGCCGAAGCGGTTCGCGCTTGCAGAAGGCGCAGCCGCTCATGCTTTGCTGGAAAGCCGTGCCCATGCGGGAAAAATCGTGCTCATCCCGTAGGATCGACGAGTAAGGCGGTCTTGCGGTACGAAGTCTATATCCGTTAACGGAACCCAGTTCCGTTATCGCACTTGTCAGTATAAATTTTCACATCATAACGGAAATCAGTTCCTTTATTCTTACAAAAAACTCGACATTATCGCGATTTCATAAGATTTAACGGATCTCAGATCCGTCCCTCGTATTTAAGGGTTTTTCTCACGAATGCTCACTCATTCGCAGGATTTCAATGACTTAGATGTCAGGTGGGTCGATAGGGGCGTAGGGCTGACGGCCGTCGATGACACGTTCGGGGATGCGGGAACAGAAGTCGCGTTATATCGCACTTCGCATTAACGCTCTGCTGCACGCTCCACTTGTCCCCTTGGAGGTTCACCCTCCCATGACTCAACGGGTCTTTGCCCTTACATTCCTTCGTTGTACCTGTCCAAGGCGTGGAGACCGATTACGTTTAGAAGACGGGTCAATTGCCCTGACGGAACTGATACTCGGTTCTCTGTGCGTTCTTTGTCATTGAAGTCCCACGAATGGGTCAGTATTCGTAAGTTGTTCGGTGTGCTGGGTGTTGCTTGTGACTACGCGACCAACGTATCTTGCGATCCGCTGCTATACATTTCTCCACGTTGAATCATGCCAATTAAAATGCGTGCGAGCTTTCCAATGAGCTTGAAGATGGAATACATCTTCGACATGCCTTTAAGCTGGTTACGGGCGTGCCAATGTTTGAAGTCTGAATTCTGCCGCACTAAGCTCAGCATCCCTAAGTACAAATACTTGCGCAGCATGCTGTCGCCCCGCTTGGAGAGCTTAATCTGGCCCTTGTGTTTTCCCGATGTTCGTTCCGCCAGATTGAGACCGGCTCGGCGCAGCAGTTGCCTTCCATGGGCGTAGTGATGCAGACCGCCTGCGCAGCCAAGCAAAGAGGCAATGGTGATCGTGCCTAGACCGTGTAAGCTGCGGAGTTGCTGCACAACGGGCACCTGCTCCAAGAGCGCCTCTATCTCTCGCTGCATCTCTTCGAGTATGAGTTGCGTCTCTTTGTAGACATGCAAAAGGCGAAAGATATCGTGCCGCGCGGCATCGTTTGTATTGGATTTCCCAACACTGTGTGCTGCCGCGTTCAGCAGTTCTACAGCCTTTGCTTTGCCACTGGCTCCAGCTACGCGTCGCATCCCCTGGCTTCGCCATCCCTCCATCACCTCGTCAGCATTCAGTTGCTGTAGATCGACAGGCAGTGGAAAAGCCTTTAATGTTGCTAACGACCGGACACCGTCCCATTCTAGGAATACGCTTCGGAACTCAGGAAAGTACAAGTCTATCCAACGCACGATGCGATTACCTAAGGCGATGGACTGCCCCACCCAGTATTCCCGAGCGCTCATCGCGGCCTTGATTCCGTCAAATACAGGCTCTTGCGGCGCGTAGTTTGTGTAGTAGCCTCGGCTGACGACATCGGCGATGACGAGCGCGTCCTTCGGGTCGTTCTTAGATGGACTGTTGTCGCGGTTTTCCTTATTGCGATGCGTCGTTACCGGGTTCACCAGCACGACCTCGATGCCTTGCTTTAGCAGCCAGTCAGCGAGATTATGCCAGTAGTGGCCTGTAGGCTCCATGCCGACAAGGAAAGAAGTTTTGCCATGTTTGGCCCCCGCCTCCTGCATCCAATGGAGCAGCTTCTGGAATCCGGCTTCTGTGTTCGTAAAGGAAACGTGGCGCGGCGTTAGCGTCCGCCCGCGAAAATCCGTAACCTGTGCGGCATGTACATCTTTAGCGATATCGATCCCTACGATTGCATGATGACTGGTAATTCGTTCAATACGTTGATTTGTAGCGTCGTTTCGAGTAGACTTCATTTTAAGCGCCTCCATGATGGGTTTTAGGGCATTGACCCGTGACACCCCCATCATACGAGGCGCTCCTGTTTTTGTCTAAGTCCAAATCCTAGGCCCTACAGGAATGTTTATTAATCCATCTTACCGGTATAGTAATCCAGATAAAGGAACAGCGTTCCGTTAAATTCAGATACATGGTTACTCTCGGAGTTTCAGATGTGCAAAATCATACGACTTCGAACGATCGCCGAATCTTACAGTTTAATACCACCCTAAGCAGTAACGATTTATCCCGTTTATTCCCTTCCGAAGATCGTTATCCCTAAAATAAATGGAAAAATACAGTTGTTCTATGAGTTTGTTTCAGTCCGAATGAGAAGGGGAGCGAAATAACTGTACTTTTCCGCCTATTTGCTTATATTTGGGTCATCGCCCCGAATGCCCTGCGGCAGCAAGCTTCCCGCACCCACAACTATCTATGCTGCGAATACCGATTCGGCTTACTGAGACTGCGAATGAGCTTAACCTCTTCCTCCGACAGCTCCGGCACATCCGCGGCCTTCAGGTTCTGCACCAGTTGCTCGGGCGAACTGGCTCCCGGGATGGCAACGGCGACCGCCGGATGGCTAAGCGAGTAACGAATCGCAAGCGAAGTGAGACTCCGTCCAGCGTTCTCCAAAGCATGCAACTGCTCCCGAAGCGCAACCAGCTCGGTCAGCTCATAATCCAGAAAACCCTTGACGGGTTGCCTATTCGCCGCAAGCGATCCCCCGGCCAACGGCCCTCTCGCGATGATGCTAATTCCGTTCTCCTGAAGCAAGGGGATGACGGTCTCTTCGGCTCTACGATCGACGATGCTATAGGGATTCATAACGCTGACGATAGCGGACCGCGCAGCATATTCCCTTATGACGTTAGGCCGGATCGAGGAGATGCCGTATTCCCGAATCACGCCTTCCCGCTTCAACTGCTCGAACGCTTCGATCGTTTCGTCGATGGGATCGTCCAACGTTCCCCCATGGAGCTGATACAAGTCGATATAGTCCGTTCCAAGTCTCTTCAGGCTCTCTTTAACCGCCGATAAAATATATTCCCGGGAAGGATCCCATACCCAGCCGTCTTGCCCCGGAATCCGTCGGTTACCTACCTTGGTCGCAAGTATCACGCTCTCTCTGCGCCCCCGGATCGCCTGTCCTACAATCTCCTCGTTACGTCCGCCGTCATAGAGATCGGAGGTATCCAGCAGATTAACCCCTTGATCCAACGCCTCGTGGATCAGCCCGACCGCTTTCCCTTCTTCCGTTCCAAGCGACATACATCCGAGCCCGATCTCGCCGACAAGCAATGCCGATTGACCTATGCGGTTCTTTTTCATCTCATTTCTCCCCCGTTCTCCTCACGATTTGCCTTTATTATGAATCGTTTGGAATTCGTCCTGATTCCTCTATCGCTTCGATTCTGATCGATGAATGCGCTAAGAATCTCGAAATCTTCCCGAGCGTGCCCGAATCCGGGAATAATCGGAGTATGTTTCAACAAGAAAATCAAATCTTCGGGCGTCTGATAATATTCCGTTGAATCATATTCCAACGCCTGTATTTCGGTAAATCCCGCTGCCGATAAGTCTTGAACATACTTCCTCATTAATTTCCCGTCCGCATCCCCGTAGCTCTGGCCTCTTCCGAACGCTTGTTTTAGATTTGATTTGTCCCCTTCGCTCACTTGCTGGGTAAGAAATACCCCACCCCAGGATAGAACCTTTGCCACTTGGATTGCGCTAAACCCCGAGTGCCGGCAAGAAACCACGTCGAAAAACCGTTTCGGAAAATCGAGATTCTCCGCATCCATTTGCATGAATCGTACGTTTAGAGCTCCGGACTCCCTCAAGTTGGATTCCGCGGTCTGAACCATTCCGGCCGACAGATCAATTCCGACTAGGAGCAGCGCGGCTTCGCGCATGGCGAGAATAGCCTCGCCGCCGCCCATGCCGATATCGAGCCACAGATCCGAGCGTTTACAATGCTTCTTAACCTCCCCATATAAATCCGCCGCTTCTCCCTCGACCCGACATTTTAGCTTGCTGAAATCCCAACCGTTCGATTGTCCGACCCGGTCGTAGAAATCTCTATATTCTTGTTCATTCATCGCTAAGCCAGCCCCCCATTATGCTCTTATTGTACACCTATTGATGGCTTGATCATAAAAAATACAGAGCAACGGCGATAACCTCGCCGTGCCCTGTATTGTCGCAATCGTATGTATACTGCCAAGACGCCATCTTACGCTGCAATGATTCCTTGCGTTTGCAATGCGGCTTGAGCATGATCATCGGCTGGGTGATAACCCTTTTCCAACAATTCTTTGATGTACATTTTGTTGTAGATGAAGGAAAAGATTATGCCTGGGATCCATGCTCCGAAGCCTGCCGTAAAAATCGCGAATGCAACCGAGGTAATAAACATGATGACTGCCCACTTCAGATCTCCTCTGAATAAAGCCGGGAAAAACCCGAAAAAGAAAGTTGTCCAACTAAACCCGACTTTCACTTCTTTTAAGCCACCAGCAGCATTTTTCAATCGTACGCGCATACCGACAAACCTCCACGTCTCATAATTTTCCAGTTACAAGACAATTATAGGTACAAAGTATTATTTTGTCGATATTAAAATTATTGTGGAGATTCAGGATGATTTTAGGATGCTTGAGGATTCCGCAAAGGGAATGTCCCCTCCCATTTGCTACTCATCTTTTAGACCGGATAACCATTGGGCCAACTCTTCGGTTTGAGCAAGAACGGCGAGCGGATCATAATACCAAGACCGCGCTTCTGCGAATCCGTAACAGAGTCAAGTGAGCGCTGAAGGTACGGCCGGTATGCCTTCGGAAAATTCTCGAGAAATGCTCCGGGCTTACGTTGGCGTATTCGGCCATCCGCTCGCGCGTTAGTTCCTTGTTAAAGTGGGTTTCCATGTAATGAAGGACCTGCCCGAGCCACGAATCTGCGGGTCGCTGTCTGACATTCATCTCATTAATAAGCTCGGCGAGCCATTCAATGAATAGTTGTTGAGTCCGAACCGGATCGCCGGGTTGCGGCGCCTTCCAGGCACTCTCCAGTTCGGCGGCTAATCTTAATATCCCGGAAGCACATCGCTTAAGCGGGACAGGATGTTCCAATCCCCGAGGTTTGGAGCCATCGGCGGTTAGGATTCGATATTCGATTTGGATTCCGCGCAAGGCGGATTGAGGATCGGACCTCAGCCGCGGCATGGCATCGCATAGAAACACGCTTCCCCGGGACAGCTCATGCGGGACGTCGTTTACATAAAGCAAACCCTCTCCGCCCCACACGAGAATAACGCGGTAAAAGTTACCGGGCTCCTCCCGGTCGTTGAAAACCGATATTTTATCCAATCCGCTTAAGCGGACGGGCATGTATAAGGTATTAGGCGCCAAGAAGACTCCTTCGTTCGCGGAGGGGGGCTTAGACATCTTCGTCCTCCTATAGACTCTGCTCGCTGATTCCCGATACCGGGTCGAACGTGAGCATTTTGGTCCCGATTTTGTCGATGAAGAACCGATCATGGCTGACCGTAACGACGGCGCCCGGAAAATGGATCAACGCTTGCTCCATAACCTGAATGCTCGTGAGATCCAGATGATTCGTCGGCTCGTCCAAAATAATAACCGCGGCGCCCGAAAGAAGACATTTCGCCAACGCGACCCGGGCCATCTGTCCGCCGGAGAGGTGACCGATCGTCTTGCTTAGATCCATTTCCGAGAATTGCAGCATGGAGAGGAATTTGTTCACCTTTTTCCGCGGAGCGTCCAGCCCTAACCCATAAGTGTTCACCGCATGGCTGACGGTATCCTTAGGATTAAGCTCCTCCCACATCCGGTTAAAGTACGCGTAACTTACGCCCTTCTCCCAAACGACCTCGCCGGATTCGGGCTTCTCCTGCCCCGTAAGCACCTTAATAAGCGTGGACTTCCCGCTTCCGTTGGGACCTACGATCACTAAGCGATCTTCCTTCTGTATATCGAAGCTGACGTTCCGGAAAATCGTCCGACCTTCGTAGACTTGCCCGATCTTCTTCACTTCGCACAGCTTGTCCGGAAATCGCAGCCTCTCGTAAATGTCGGTGATCAGAACGTTAACGGGATGCGGCTCGATCCGTTTCTTATTATCCGCCAGTTGGCGGGAAAGGCGATCCTTGGAGCCGGATTTTCGCGTCGCCCGGCTGTCGATGGCTTCCGACTCCATAAGGAGCAGCTCTTCCTCCCACTCGAACTGACGGTCCAGCTCCTTCTTGCGCATCTTTTTCTTGCGGACGTAGTCGGTATAATTCCCTTCGTATTCTTGAAAATGATAGTTCTCGATCTCGATCGTTCGCGTAACGACCTTATCTATGAATTGCCGGTCATGCGATACCAGAATCATAGCGCCCTTGAATCGGTACAGCCATTGCTCCAGCCACGCTATCCCTTCGATATCCAAGTAATTCGTCGGCTCGTCGAGCAAGACGACATCCGGCGCCTCGATCAGCATCTTGGCGAGCGCCGCGCGGTTTCTCCATCCTCCGGACAACTCGTCGATCGGTTGATGCCGCGATCTATCGTTGAACCCGAGTTTCGTAAGCACCGTGTCGATCTCGACGGATACGTTCCACCCGTCCAAATGCTCCATTAGTTCGAACAGCTCCGCCTGTCTCGTCAACAGCGCGTCCATCTCGCCGCCATCGGTAACCGTTCCTAGCTTTTCCCCGACTTCCTGAAGTTCCCGTTCGATAAGCGCTACTTGCTCAAAGCACTTTTCCAGCTCTTGCTGAACGGACAGGTTTCCGCGCATTTCCGAAAATTGCGAGAAGTACCCTATTTTCACCTGAGGATCGATTTCCACTTTTCCGGACGTAGGCTCCTCTTTCCCCAAAATTAGCTTAAATACCGTCGATTTACCGGCACCGTTCCTTCCGATTAATCCGATACGCTCCTCTTTGCTTACGCGAAAATAGATATCCCGAAAGATCATTGAATCGTCGTATTTCTTCGTCACGTTCTCTAAGCGAATTACGCTCACGGCTATCACCTCAAGTTCAATCTATCTAGCGTGATTATATAAGAATATCGTTTGTTACGCGAACCTAGCACAATTCCGGAGCTCTCTTAAACCATGTTTAAATATGGGGTAAATGACAATATTGTGTACTTTGTTATTTTTTTCTTTATAAATATGATCTTTTGGGTTTTTATGGTGTATAGTTATTACATGACTAGAGACCTATATTTTCCACGCTTACCAGACAAAAAGTCCTATGACTATATATCTATGAATATTACACGTTAGAGGGAGAGCCTTATGAGATTAATAGTATTATCCGGCGGATCCGGAAAGAGGCTGTGGCCTCTGTCCAATGACTATCGTTCCAAACAATTTATCAAAGTGATGGATAGCGATACCTCTTCCGACGAATCTACCGATGAATATCGGACATCCATGATCCAACGCGTGTGGGCGAAATTACAGGAGCACAATCTTGCCGAATCCGCAGTTATTGCCGCTAGCAGGGCACAACAAGAAATCATTCAATCGCAGATAGGAGCAGAAGTTCCGCTTGTTCTTGAACCTACTCGAAGAGATACGTTCCCAGCAATCTGTCTAGCCTCTAGCTTCCTGCACTCGAGAATGAGTGCGGATGACGATGAAATCATTGTCGTAATGCCTGTCGATGTCGAAGCGGACGATAGTTTCTACTCCTCGATTAAACAACTAGCCCAGCTATTCCAAACCTCCTCCGCCAACTTAGGACTTATAGGCTTAAAGCCAACGCACCCTTCGGAAAAATTCGGTTATATTCTAACAAACGCAGCCCAAGAACAAGCAACTTTGCTTAACATAGATCGATTTGTAGAAAAGCCCTCTATTGAGGAAGCATCCGAATTAATCGAAAATGGCGCATTGTGGAATTGCGGCGTATTCGCTTTTCGATTAGGTTACATTTTACGTTTGTTGGATGAAAGATCTTTGCCCAAGGAGTATGGGAGACTCTCGTCGCAATATCATCTATTGCCTGCGATCAGCTTCGATTATCAAATCGTAGAACGCGAGAACAATATCGTCGTTCATCCCTATCAGGGGAATTGGAGCGATCTGGGCACTTGGAATGACTGGACGGAAACGATGCCGAATCGAATGAACGGCAAAGGCATCTTAAGCGACGATTGCGAGAATACATGCGTGATTAACGAGTTGCAAATTCCTATCGTTGTGATGGGAGTATCCAATGCTATCATTGCCGCCAGTCCCGACGGCATACTGGTCGTAGATCGGTCGGTTAGTTCTAAGATTAAAGACGTCATCCAAGATATATCGGCGCGCCCGATGTATCAAGAAACCGAATATGGCTGGTGTCGCGTAATCGATGAGGATAATCAACAGATTAACAGGCAGGTCGTAACAAAGAAAGTTCAAATATGGGCCGGCAAACATATTAGTTACCACGTCCACGCTCATCGCAATGAAATATGGACTCTAATTAGCGGTAAGGCCGAGATTGTCGTCGACGAACGGCAGTTCATCGCGCGTTCCGGAGACATTATCCACGTTCAGGCAGGGTCCAAACACGCGATAAAAGCCATCGAAGCCGTTAACCTGATAGAAGTTCAAATTGGAGAAAAGGTCGACGAAGAGGATATCACGAGATACGACATCGACTGGAACGATTACAAGCTAAGTTGGGAAGGATGACTACCGAATGAAGGCAGTACGAATTGGGGATGCCCTGTTAAAGGAAGGTCTCATTACAGGAAACCAATTACAAGCGGCCATTGAATACCAAACGAAATATGGCGGAAGACTTGGCGATATCATCGCCGAATTGTTTGGTCTCGATCGAGATACGATCCAAAGGGTAACTCAGAAGGTGGCTTCAAAAGGACGGCTTGGCGAATTCCTGGTCCAAACGAATGAAATTACGCAAGATCAACTCGACCAAGCGCTAGCATTCCAGCAAAAGAGCGGCGGCATACTTGGGGATATATTATTGTCTTTGCGTTTTATAGAACCCGATAGATTGTATCGCGCGATCGCAACGCAAAATCAAGTGGGACGAATCGGCAGCGAGTTCTCCTTCGAACAGGAAACCAAACTCCCGGAAGCGATGGCCCGTTCGTATAATGCAATCGTAATTAACAATGATAAAAAGCGCATTTTGTTAGCCGTAGGTTCCATCTTATCCGCGGAACAACTCGCTGAACTTGAACAACATCTAGGTCAAACGGTCGAACAAGTGCTGGCCACTCGCGAAGAGCTGGAATTTCTATGGAAAACCGCTTACGAGCATGAACTTATGCAAGAAAGCACAACGAAGCTGATGGTAGCGCAGCCCGAAAACTCGGCGCATATTACAATTACTCTAACTCAGTGGCTTACGTTTTTCATCTTCCTGGCCATACTGATCGCCGGATTCGTATGGGACTGGTTGTGGACGCTCATTATTGCGAATATCGTGATACAAGTCTCCTATATCGGGATGTCGATTTTCAAATTTATGATTATCCTATTCGGGATGAAGAAGACGGCCCAGCTTCGGTTTACCCAGGAAGAAGTAGACGCGATCGATGAACGCACCCTTCCCATCTATACGATTCTCGTTCCAATGTACAAAGAAAGCGCGGTTATTCCGCGGTTACTTCATAATATCGAGGGCCTGGACTATCCGAAGGCGAAATTAGATGTCCGGTTACTCATCGAGGAAGATGATACGGAAGCGCAGGTTATGCTCAAAGCCATGAATTTACCTGCTTATTATACGGTGCTTATCGTTCCGCACAGTCTTCCCAAAACAAAACCTAAAGCTTGTAATTATGGTCTCATCCGCGCATTCGGCGATTATGTCGTCATTTACGACGCAGAGGATCGACCCGATCCCGATCAATTAAAGAAAGTTCATCTCGCCTTTCTACAAGAGCCGGAGAACTGCTGTTGCATCCAAGCAAAGCTAAACTACTTTAACAGCGACCAGAACATCCTAACCCGATGGTTTACGCACGAATATAGCATGTGGTTTGAGCTGCTGCTCCCTGGAGTCATGCAGTTGGATATCCCTATCCCGCTCGGCGGTACTTCTAATCATTTTAAGATGAGCGTCCTTAAGAAACTAAACGCATGGGATCCATACAACGTTACGGAAGATGCGGATCTTGGCGTTCGGCTCTACAAAGAAGGCTACAAAACCGCTATCGTGGACTCCCGTACTTGGGAAGAGGCCAACAGCCGCTTGGGCAACTGGATTCGCCAACGCTCCAGATGGATTAAAGGGTACATGCAAACGTGGCTTGTTCACATGAGGAATCCCATTAAATTATGGCGGGAGATCGGCACCAAAGGATTCATCGGATTCCAAGTCATGGTTCTCGCGACGCCGTTGCTTCCCTTATTAAACCCTATATTCTGGGCGATGCTCGTCCTATGGTACTTAACCAAATCGGATATCATCTCCACCTTTTTCCCGGGACCGATTTATTACTTTGCCGCTATCGAGCTATTCTGCGGTAACTTTCTTTTCGTTTATAGCAATACCATGGGAATCTACCGAATTACGCAAGAACTGCAGAACACCGGGAACAAGGCTTTCTCGTTCGGCAATGTAAAGTACACGCTATTAACGCCGATTTATTGGATGTTAATTAGCATAGCCGCGGTGAAAGCCGGAATTCAATTAATTACCAAACCCTTTTATTGGGAGAAAACGACGCATGGTCATGATACCGTTCACTCAACGCCTACGAACATTGGTAAAGATATAAGCATGTAGGAGGAGCCTAGAACCAAATGATAAGTTTATCATCAAAACAGAGCACATTTAATAAGCTCATAGCTTGGGTATTGTTTTTATTTATAAGCATTTCCGCTTTTGCGATCGGTTTTTATGTTAGTTATATCGAAGGATATATGCATCTTGACTCAGCCAGCCGAGTAGCTAACGCTTTTTATGTTCTATACAGTCGTGATCCCCATTTGGCGGCAATCGGATTCGTATGGACCCCTCTTCCGAGCTTACTAGATCTCATTGTTCTCATCCTGTATCCGATTATTCCGTCGTTAGCTTCTCATTCGCTTGCTGCCGTCGTGGTAAGTAGCGTATTTTCCGGACTAGCTTCCGTGCTTCTATTTAAAACAGGCATTCGGTATGGGTTGCCCAGATGGTTAATCTTGAGCATCGTCATCTTATATTCCTTAAATCCGTTTATCTTTTTGTTCGGCGTTAACGGTTTAAGCGATTCCCCTTATCTGTATTTTCTTCTTTACGCTATGATTAATTTTACGTTTTGGATGGAAGAGCGGGATCCTACAAAATTGGTGAAATCAGGTTTCGCATTGGCACTTGCCTTCTGGACCAGATATGAAGCCGTTCCGGTAGGCGCTGCCCTTGCGTGCGCCGTGTTCATAATTATATGGTTTGCTGTTGGAAAGGCCGCTAATGCAAAACAAGAAAAACTCCTTCTTAAAGAACAATTAAATTATATAGAAGCCACATGGACACTTTTGCTGCTTCCTGTCGTTTTCTCAGGGCTCATTTGGATCTTTTTCAATTACACTACCATGGGTAATCCGTTATATTTCTTGAATTCCGAATATTCTAATGTGGCGCAGTCTGAATCGTTAAAAGCAGATGCTAATTTTGAGAGGGTTTTTACAAGTCCTCTTCTTGCCTTGATTCTCTGTATTAAGAAAACGCTATGGTTCTCTGTACCGCTCCTCGGGGTCCTATTACTTAGAATCATGAACAAGAGACTATTCAAATGGGACATACTGGTCATTATACTTGTATTTTGCTCAGTGCCCGCATTACAACTGCTGTTACTTATGAATTCCTCGTCATTCGCATGGTTCAGATACTTTATGTATGTATACCCGATAACGATAGCATGGCTTCCATACGAATTAAGCAAAGTTAAAATAAATTTTCGTAACTGCGCAGTCGTGTTAAGCAGTTTAGTTGTCACAATAGGGCTCCTCAGTTATGCATTAACAAATCCGATTATCGCGCCCGATGAAAATGCGTTTATTAACTTTAAGCAAGGGAATGACATCAAGAGAATTGAATTATCTCGTTCTGTAGCGAAGTGGCTGGATGAAAATGTTCCTCATGGAAATATTTTAACAGATAGTGCAGCGTCCTTTATGATCATCTTGAATAGCGACTATCCTAAGAGGTTTATGATTACGAGCGATTACGACTTCAAAGATGCCGTTAAAGATCCGCCGAGCAGCGATATTGACTACATCCTAGTTCCCCGGCTCCCCGTATACAGCACGATTAATAAATCGTATCCGTACTTGTTCGAACGCGGGAGCGACTGGGCTACTCTTTATAAAAGCTTCGAAGACCCTAAGCATCAATATGAATGGCGCTTATATAAAGTAGAGAAGAAAGAGGTGCCCGTGAATGAAGGAAATTGAAATTTCGGTCATTATTCCGGTCTATAATGAAGGAGTTCATATTTCTCGTTCTCTCTGCTTAATCGAAGAGGAGCTGCAAAACATTACGTCTTCCTTCGAAATCATCGTTATCGATGACGGTTCTAAGGATGCAACTTGGAGCCAACTCGTGCAGCTTAGTCAGAGATTGACCCGTTTGAGATCCTTTCGGCTTAGCCGTAATTTCGGCAAGGAGCATGCGCTCTGCGCTGGACTTGAACATGCGGAGGGACGAGCCATAATCATTATGGATTGCGATCTGCAGCATCCCCCAAGCTTGCTTTCCCGAATGGTCCATCTCTGGCGGCATGAAGGCAAAGAATTAGTGGAATGCGTGAAGATAAACCGGGGGAAGGAAAGATTCGACAAGAAGCTTAGCGCCTCGTTATTCTATAATGTTCTAAATAAGCTGTCAGGACTTGACCTTCGCGGGGCTTCGGACTTTAAGCTGCTTGATCGCAAAATCGTGCAAGCTTGGCTGCAGATGCCCGAACGCAATACGTTCTTTCGCGGAATGACGGCGTGGGTCGGATTTGAACGCGCGCAAATTCCGTTTGAGGTGCCCGAACGCGTTGACGGAAACACGCAGTGGAGTCTATTTAGCCTATTCAAGCTGGGAATTAAAGCGATCGTCGCCTTCTCCTCCCTCCCGCTTCGAATCGTAAATTTTTTCGGTTTCATCTTTTTGGTCGGCTCTGCTATTCTAACCATTCAGACGCTGGTTCGCTACTTTATGGGAACCGCCGTCAGCGGGTTTACGACCGTCATCTTGCTCTTACTCTTTACCGGCAGTTTGGTCTTGATCTCGCTTGGCATTATCGGCGAATACATGGCATCGATCTATCAAGAGGTCAAGGGCAGGCCTCGTTACTTAATTCGCGATCAGGCGCATGGGCAAATTCGCAACGAAAATTTTGAAGTTTACGCGGAAGTCGCCGCGAGCGCGGAGAAGCTATGAAATTCAAAGTGGTTATGAAGTACGGAATGGTAGGCGTTGTCGGAACGGTTATTCATTTTCTCCTGCTCATTCTATTGGTTGAAAGATTTAATATGAATCCCGTGTTGTCATCCGCTTGCGGTTTCTTGGTCGTTCTGCTCGTATCCTACTTATTGAACAAGTATTGGACGTTCCCCTCCTCTCAGTCGGGTTGGCGTTCCATAACGAAATATACAGTCGTTTCCGTAAGCGGATTATTATTAAACACGGGGATCATGTACGTCGCTGTCGAAAAGCTGCATTGGCGCTACACCGTTGGACAGGCCCTTGTGACATTGATTATTCCGGCGTTCAACTTTGCTCTGAATTATTATTGGACGTTTCGAAAGACGCCTGCCCGAACCTACAACGGATGATAGACATCGCGACCAATTGAAAATCCCGCGCTTTACCTCCTTGTCAGTTCAAGACGCGAATGAGCCGAACCTCTTCTTTAGACGGCTCCGGCACATTCGCGGCCATAATTTTACCAGCGTTTCTCCCGTTAAACCCCTCTTTACACACGCGAAAGTAATTATCCCGACAATCATCCAATCTCGTATTTCTTCATCAAGTTCTCCAACCGAATACTCCCATGGCTATCCCCCTTCTAAATCCGTTCAGGTTGATTCCTCGTATTTCATTGTACCCATTAAATATTTATGTAAAATAAAATTACATTATTGGTGGATTATGTCCAAAAACTTATAGGTCTTAATACTTATGTTATATTAAGTAACATTAAAGTACAATAAATTCAGCTTACGAAGCCAAATAATCACACATGGAGGTAATTATTATGACATCAACTAGAAAAGGATTAAAACAGCTTCTAACGACCTGCCTCGCCGCTACAATGCTCCTTACTATGGCAACGGGCGCATACGCGGCGGATCCGACTACGACTCCAACTGCTCCTGCGCCCGTTGTTGCCCCAGCTCCCGCTCCGGCGCCTCCTACTATTCCTGACGTCAAATTAAAAGACTTGTCCGCCAAACCTAACGTTATCGTCATCGCCACGGGCGGAACGATCGCAGGCCAGGTTGCCGACGGCGACCCGACGAATCTGCAAAACTATCGGGCGGGTACATATAAAATGGAAGATATGGTCGCCCAATTGCCGCGCAAAGATAAAATTGCGGACGTGTCCACTTACCAATTCGGCAACAAGGGCTCCGGCGGTTATCTCATTACCGAGCTATACGATCTGTCCCTCGCCGTGGATCAAGCATTGAAGACTTACGACGGCGTTGTCGTCACGACGGGTACGGACACGATGGAAGATATCGCGTATTTCCTTGATCTGACGGTCAGAAGCGAAAAGCCGGTCGTCATCACGGGCGCGATGCGTCCATGGGATGCCATCGGCACCGATGCTCCCGCCAACCTCTACAACGCAATCAAACTCGCGGCCAGCGGCAAGACGAAGTGGTTCGGAACCGTACTTATGCTGAACGACGTCATTCAAGCGGCTAGAGATGTAACGAAATCTAACTCCCACCGCATGGATACGTTCCAATCTCCGATTCTAGGAGCGCTAGGTTATATCGACCAAGATAATATTTCGATCTATCGCGCGCCGGGAAGAGTGAGCAAAGCCGGCAAAACAGCATGGACGACGCCGTTCGATCTGAGCAAAATCAAAAAAGAGGACCTTCCGATGGTCGAAATCGCTTATGCCTATCAAGAAGCCGGCGGCGGCGCGATCAAAGGGTTCGTGGCCGACGGTGCCAAAGGAATCGTGACGGCAGGAACGGGCGCCGGCGGCATTTCCGCCAAGATGGGCGCGGCGCGGACCGAAGCGATCAAGCAAGGCGTTATCTTCGTCACGACGACGAGAACGGGCTCGGGAACGATGTATCCGGGAAGTTCCGAAGGCATTATCGCGGGGGATAGTTTGAATGCGCAACATGCGCGCATGCTGCTGCTTCTCTCCCTGGGCTTCTCTAAAGATTTCAAAACGATTCAAGGCTGGTTCGCAACCTACGGAGCGCAAAACGTCGACACCGGAGCTCAAGCATCATAATTCCTTAGGAGGTACGACCATATGTCAGCAACTCGAACGGGTAAACTTCCGAAAGGACTTCTTATTCCTTCTTTAATCGCATTACTCGGCGTATCGCTTTTCGGCCTTGGAGGCGCGCAGGCATCGGCGGCGGAAGCCGCGACGGACTTTCCGATTCCGGCGCTGAGCGAGACGTCCAAGACCTCGCCGATGCCTAACGTCATCGTCATCGCGACTGGCGGAACCATCGCCGGGCAAGTGGCCGACGGAGATCCAACGAATTTGCAAAACTATCGCGCGGGCACTTACAAAATGGAAGACATGGTCGCCCAATTGCCTCGCAAAGATAAAATCGCGGACGTATCTACGTATCAATTCGGCAATAAAGGCTCCGGCGGCTATCTCATAACCGAGCTTTACGATCTGTCGCTTGCCGTGGATCAGGCGCTGAAAACTTACGATGGCGTCGTCGTCACGACGGGAACGGATACGATGGAAGACATCGCGTACTTCCTCGATCTGACGGTCAGGAGCGAGAAGCCAGTCGTCGTTACGGGAGCGATGCGTCCGTGGGACGCCATCGGCACGGATGCGCCGGCCAATCTCTACAACGCGATCAAACTCGCCGCCAGCGGGAAAACGAAATCGTTCGGAACCGTGCTTATGCTGAACGATGTCATTCAAACGGCAAGAGACGTGACGAAATCGAACTCCCATCGCATGGATACGTTCGAATCCCCGATTCTGGGCGCGCTTGGTTACATCGATCAAGATAACATTTCGCTCTATCGCGCGAATGAAAGAGCGTTGAAAGCGGGGCGCCCGGAATGGGGAACGCCGTTCGACTTAACCGCGATCTCGAAGGACGATCTGCCGTTAGTGGAAATCGCCTACGCCTACCAAGAAGCCGACGGCGGCGCGATCAAAGGCTTCGTAGCCGACGGAGCCAAGGGAATCGTGACGGCCGGAACCGGCGCAGGCGGCATTTCCGCCAAGATGGGCGCGGCCCGGACCGAAGCGATCAAGCAAGGCGTCGTCTTCGTTACGACGACAAGAACCGGTTCGGGAACGATGTATCCCGGCAGTACGGAAGGCATCATCGCGGGCGACAGCTTAAATGCCCAGCATGCCCGAATGTTGCTGCTGCTCTCTCTGGCTTTCTCGAAAGATTTGCCGACGATCGAGCAATGGTTCGAAGAATACGGCCGACAAGATATTAGCCAAGAAGATATCGGCGTCGTATCTAAACTCACGGATATCGAAGGTCATTGGGCGAACTCCTCGATTAAGAAGGGGATTTCCCGGGGCATCGTGAGCGGCTACTCGGACTACTCGTATAAGCCGGACCAGAACCTAACTCGCGCCGAGTTCGTCGTTATGCTGATGAAAGCCCTGAAACCCGCGGGTACCCTGGCCGAGCTTAGCTTCGCGGACGCCGATCAGATCGGCAAATGGGCCGAGCTTCCGGTTGCCCAAGCCGTTGGAGCCGGAATCGTCAACGGTTACTCCGACGGCACTTTCGATCCTTCCGGGCCAATTAGCCGAGCGGAGATGACTCTTATGATAGCCAAAGCGATGAAGTACGAGCTCGCGAAGGACGCGCAGCCCGGCTTTGCGGATGACGCCGCCATCCCGGCTTGGGCGAAAGGCGCCGCCAAAGCCGTTAAAGATGCTGGAATTATGAAAGGCCGCAGCGGAGGCTCCTTTGCTCCGGCAAGTTACGTATCGAGAGCCGAGGCGATTACGGCAATCGTGAAATTACCCGTTAAGTAAGCGCCACACGAACAAAAGAGCCGTAACCCCCTCGCGACGAGGAGGGTTACGGCTTTTCTTACGATAAAAACTTCAACTGCAAACCATAGCACCATGAGCTGCCGTGTATCGCGGGGATGCAAGCCCGTCGACGGCTCATCCAGCAAATACAGCGTATGGCGTTTCGCCCGCAGCGTCCCTTCGCCGACTACCCACGCCTATTATTGAGTAAGCTAAGTTTCTGGTAAGAGTTTAAGCTTCCCTTGCGATGTACCCGCGGCATCTTTACAAAACGACCTTAGATTGTTTTAATCGTTAAGAGCAATAATCGTGGAGGTGAATGGCTTGAAAGTTAGACCGATCGATATCGCCAAGCGCCTGAACATCAGCACTAGCTCGCTGAGACATTACGAGAGTTGGGGCATCCTTCCGCCCGTGGAACGAGGGGCCAATGGTTATCGGATATATACCGCAACGCATATCGCATACTTCGAATGCATTCGCGCCATGAGTCCCGGCTTCGGCGTGGACACGACGATCAAGGTGCTTCAACTGCTGCGCCGGCAAGAAATCGACGAAGCCCTATGGATCGTCAACGAAGCGCAAGCATCGCTCCAACGGGATAAAGACATGGCTGAAAAAACCATAAAAGTACTCGACACCAAGGAACTCGATAATGTAGATGCAAGGGGACGGCGGCGGTGGATGACGATCGGGGAGGTATCGAAGGAAACTTCGGTTCCCGCTTCGGCGATTCGCCATTGGGAGAAGATGGGCTTGATTTCCGTATCGCGTAACGGAGACAACGGATATCGTACGTTCAGCCCTACGCAAATTCGGCAAATTCTCATTATCGGCACGTTAAGAACGGCCATATGGTCTCTAGAAACGATCAAGAACGTGATCAAGGAGCTCGACCACAACAATCTCGAGCAAGCACGCCGGGTTGCGAGAGATTCGTTGCAATTCCTGAACAACACCAACCGCAGCCGCATGCGAGGTATTCGCTATTTATACCGTTTAATCGAACTATCGGAACCGGCGGACGGCAAATCTTAACACGGTATTCAGCTTCGTAACTTCCGTCTTGCGCGGATCGGACAAGTAAATTTCCCGGTGCGTATAATCGGAACGTA
Organism: Cohnella herbarum; assembly: GCF_012849095.1. Lineage (NCBI taxonomy): Bacteria > Bacillati > Bacillota > Bacilli > Caryophanales > Paenibacillaceae > Cohnella > Cohnella herbarum. The sequence continues at coordinate 5,743,650 of NZ_CP051680.1, read as the reverse complement.
CATATCCTTCCTCTTCGCAGAAAGCTTCCATTCTCGCAAAACTTTCCGGTTCATCGTCAAAACTACCAACGTGCATAATTTGGCAACACAAGCCCTCCGCAATCTCGCCGAACGTTAACTTCTCAAGATAAGGGTTTTGTTTTTTCTTCTTAGTCCGCTTTACGAATCTATCGAATAATTCATCCGTCAGAAAGTCCGGTTGGCGAATCATGATCGTGTATTTCAAGTTACTCTTATCCGTCGCCGGTTTTGACTTATCGACTAAATCCCATATCCCCTCAAGCGGGAAAACGGTATATTCATAGTATCCGGCTGGCACCTCGTTACTTTTATAAGACATTTTAACCGCATAGCTTAGACTGAATAACGCTTCCGACACGCGAGCGAACTCCTCTCCGTTCGGATCGCCTTCTCCGCTGATCATAACGTACTTCATCTTAGGCACATCGATGATGACGGGCATTGTTTTCGGCAAATAAATGTCCTTAAAATCTTTGCGATATTCGATTTTCGTACCCACGGACAACGACTCCTTATTCGCTTTTGACATCAGTATAAACCGCCATGCATGACAACAGTATGTCATATTATCTTTGACGATTATTTCAATATCTTATCGAATTCGTGGAGGAACCGGTTCTCTCGCGTGGCGAGTCGGTTTTTTGGGCATCCCGTAACGCCTAACTGGGCACTCGCATAGGATAATCCAAGATCGAAACGGAGGTTATGACCATGAGCTCGCCCACCCAGGCAAATCAGGCGCCGACGCCGACGCCAATCTATCAGTGCAATCCTAAGGTCCACCAGGCGCTAAAGTCCGTCAAAGACCATCTTCATAAGCTGTGCGCCGACCACTCCCATCGATTGGTGAAGGTCGAAACGATGGACGGGGATGTGTTCGAAGGTTACATCGTGCATTGCGACAGGGGAATTCTCCACCTCCGCTTATCTAATGAAGGTTACGCGCGCGGATTCTTTCCCGGCCCCCCGCCGCCCCCTTTCAACAATAACAGCAACTTTGTGCTGCCTCTCGTCCTATTTAACCTTCTCGCCATCTCGCTTATCTGATTAAACAAGGACAATACAACGACCAAAGGAGTGATTACCATGGCCTTTACGCCTCCCTTCGGACAGCAAGGCGGGATGCAGGCACCCTCTTCGCCGCCTCCGCAAACGGTCCCTCCGAAGCCCCTCACTTCAACGCTTGCCATTGATCCGGGTGCCATTTCCAGATGCATGTTCCGCTATACTTATATTTGGCCTCGAAGCGGCCCAGGCTTCTGGTTCTACCCCGTATTCATCGGCAGGACGTCCATCTCGGGGTTTAGGTGGAACGGCTTCTTCTGGATGTTCTCCGGCTTCGATCTTGAACGAATCGACTCATTCTCATGCTTCTGATGCGAAGCCGGGCACAAGCCCTCTCGTCAAATCTCTAGCCGCCAATCGTTACACTCCATGATGTTCCCTAGCGGGTATTCGAATTCACATGGACCCGCTAGCGTGAAGTTGAGCTTTCGGCAAACCGCGTTCGACGCCATGTTGCGTATAGATGGGAACGCATGTATAAACCGGTGCTTTCTTTGAATACGGGCACTTGCGATCGCTTCAGCTACAGCTGCGGTCGCAATGCCCCGACCTTGATAAGCTTGCAAGATACTCCAACCGATCTCATAGACGCTCTCTTCTCTCTGCTTGCTGTCCCAGTACCCGACGCTGCCGACGATATCCAATCCCGGTAATAAAATAACGCTGAACATGCGACCGGTTCCCCGCTCGCTTATTCCTAGATATCGCTTGTGACGAGCAACAATTTGCTCCTCGGTCTCCGGACCTCCGAGATGCTCCATCATCTCGGGAGCATTAATTAACCGCAACAAATCAAGGTTAGCATCGGACCACGGCTCTAATCTTACCTGCGGATGACTCATTCTCTTCGACATTTTAGTCCCTCCAAATAAGCAATCGCTATACTTTTCTATTTTCATCATAACACTGGAACATACGTTTGTATTGGGGGAATAAAAAAAACCGAGATTCTTAAAGTAATAAGAGCTTCCCACAATAGCAACTCCCCCGTCTTGCCCCAGCGCTGCCGCACCTCCCTTATTTCCCTTTGCTATTTTCGAAGGCCCGAAGAGCGTCATTCCTTACATAGCCAATCGATAAGCATTGCAATAAGATTACACACGATAAGCGTAGGAATACATCTTCAGCGGGAGATGTAACTGATTTATGCTAAGTGCGCCAGACCGTTATCATCCATCAAGATGTTCCATGCCCGATGAGTCTTACGATATTTCACGGCAAAGGAGGTAATAAGAAACGGCTTTCCGCCTTTGACAAAAATGAAAGCGCATTATCGGAATTTAAAAACATTATATTTGGAGGTTGTTTATGTTATCGATAAACGAATCGCTTAGAAAGAACTCCGTCGTCCTCTTGTTCTTGGCATTCGTTCTACTGCTATCGCAGCTTACGCTATACCCTTCCTCGACATCCGCCGCAGGCGGACCTAACCTCACTCTTGGCAAAACCATAACGGCAAGCGGCCAATCCGACGTATATACTCCGAATAACGTGAAAGACGGAAATCCAGCCACATACTGGGAAAGCACGAACAACGCCTTTCCGCAATGGGTTCAAGTCGATCTGGGCGCGAATACGAACATCGATCAGGTCATTCTGAAACTTCCTGTCGGATGGGAAACGCGGACGCAAACTCTAGCCGTCCAAGGAAGCACGAACGGCTCGACGTTCGCTGACATCGTAAACTCCGCCGGTTATGTATTTAACCCCGCGGTTGCGAACAACTCGGTTACGATTAATTTCGCCTCTACGAATACGCGTTACGTCCGCTTGAGCTTTACGGCGAATACCGGCTGGGCGGCGGGACAAATATCCGAATTCGAGATTTACGGCTCGACTTCGACTACGCCGACTCCAACTCCAACTCCTACGCCTTCGAACGTTTACCAAGCCGAGTCAGCGGCATTGACTGGCGGAGCGAAAGTAAACACGGACCATCCCGGCTACTCGGGGACGGGATTCGTCGACGGATACTGGACGCAAGGCGCCACGACGACCTTCACGGTTAACGTAGCGACTGCAAGCAACTACAATGTGACGCTGAAGTACGGCAACGCAAACGGCGGCGCGCAGACGATTAGCCTCTACGTTAACGGAACGAAAATCCGTCAATCTTCGTTGCCTAACTTGGCGAACTGGGATACATGGGGCAATAAAGCAGAGATCGTTACTCTGAATGCCGGCAATAACACGATCGCCTACAAATTCGATGCAGGCGACTCCGCCAACGTCAACCTTGACCAGATCGTTTTAGATCCAACGACACCAACACCTACTCCTACTCCTACTCCTACTCCTACTCCAACACCTACACCTACACCTACACCAACGCCTACACCTACACCTACTCCAACGCCTACGCCTGGCGGCAACATCGCTCCCGGCAAACCGATTACCGCTTCTTCCTCCATTTTCACGTTCGTAGCTACGAACGCCAACGATAACGACACCAACACGTATTGGGAAGGCGGCGGCAATCCCAGTCAGCTAACGCTTGACCTATTGGCCAATCACAACATTACTTCTATCGTGCTTAAATTAAACCCTGGCGCGGCATGGGCTACGCGGACCCAAACGATTCAGGTGCTCGGCCACAACCAGAATACGACGACATTCAGTAACCTGGTTTCGGCGCAAACGTATACGTTTAATCCGTCGACCGGCAACACCGTCACGATTCCGGTTACGGCGACGGTGAAACGTCTGCAGTTGAACATAACGTCCAACACCGGGGCTCCCGCTGGTCAAGTCGCCGAGTTCCAAGTTTACGGCACTCCCGCACCCAACCCTGACTTAACGATTACAGGCATGTCCTGGACGCCGGCTTCCCCGCTTGAAACAAGCGCGATTACCTTAAACGCTACCGTATCGAACATCGGCAACTCCGGTTCGCCTGCCTCTACGGTAAACTTCTACCTGAACAATCAATTGGCAGGTTCCGCCCCGGTTAGCGCGCTCGCGGCAGGCCAAACGGCAACGGTATCTTTGAACGCCGGGACCAAAAACGCCGCCACGTACGCCGTCAGCTCCAAAGTTGACGAGAGCAACGCGATCATCGAGCAGAACGACGCGAACAATAGCTTCGCGAATCCGACGTCGCTTGTTGTCGCTCCCGTTCCGAGTTCCGATCTCGTCGCAACGGCGACATGGAATCCCTCTAATCCAAGCGCCGGCAATACCGTAACCTTAACGGCGAATCTGAGTAATCAAGGCAACATCGCTTCCGCGGGCGGCGCTCACGCCATCACTTTGGTGATCAAGAACGCTGCCGGCGCAACCGTCCAAACCTTGAACGGTTCCTATAACGGCGCATTAGCGGCGGGGCAATCCGTCAACGTGAATCTGGGAACTTGGACGGCCGTTAACGGCAGCTATACGGTTACCACGACGGTTGCCGTAGATGCTAACGAAGTAAGCATTAAGCAGGCGAACAACACGAGCTCGACAAGCCTGTATTCGGGAAGGGGCGCTAATATGCCGTTTACCGTTATCGAAGCGGAGCTGCCTTCCAATGCGACGAACGGAACGAGATTGGTTCCTAACTTCACGATCGGCGACTATGCCGGCGAAGCTTCCGGACGTTCCGCGGTACACTTGGACGCGAATGGAGAATACGTCGAGTTTACGTTGACTTCTCCGGCCAACGCGTTCGTCCTGCGTAACGCCGTGGCGGAAAACACGACGGGAACCGTCAGTATTTACGCCGACGGGGTCAACAAAGGCAAATTCAACGTATCCTCCAAGTTCTCTTACTTGTATGCATCGCCTACTACGCTAGGTCGACTAGGTTACGACAATTCGGGTACGAAAGCTTACTGGCTCTACGAAGATGCCCAGTTGATGCTTGACCAAGTATATCCGGCGGGAACGAAGATCAAAATTCAAAAAGACGCCGGCGACGTCTCGTCGATATACGTAGACATGATCGAGACGGAAAACGTCGCTCCGGCGGCTTCAAACCCAGATCCGAGCAAATACGTTCAAGTTTCGGCAACCAAATCCATCGAGCAGGCGCTTAATGAATTCAGGCAAGATGCGACTAAGAAAGGGATCTTTATTCCAGCGGGTACGTGGACCATCACCAACAAAATCTTCCTCTACGGACGCGCGACCGAAATTATCGGCGCCGGTCCATGGCACACCAAGTTGACGGCTCCGCAAGACCAATCCAATACGGATGTCGGATTCAATATCGCTTCAAGCGCGAACGGCACGACCATCCGGGATCTGTCCGCTTGGGGTAACTATATCTACAGACAAGACGGACCGGGTAAATTCATCGACGGAAACGGCATGCAGAACGTAACGATTCAGAATGTATGGGCCGAGCACTTCATCTGCTTGTATTGGGGGGTCAATTCTTCCAACAATACGTTCCGTAACAACCGTATCAAAAATATGTTCGCCGACGGAATCAACATGACGAACGGTTCGTCCTACAACATTATCGACAACAACTATGCCAGAGCAACCGGAGACGATGCCTTCGCCTTGTTCAGCGCGGTCGATGCCGGCGGTTCCTACAACGTAGGCAACAAGTACACCAACCTAACTGCCGTTGCCACAAGACGCGCTGCCGCATTTGCCGTCTATGGCGGTTCGGATAACTTGTTCCAGAACCTCTACGGCGCCGACACGCTGACTTACCCCGGAATCACGATCAGCAGTTATAGCTTCGGATACAACACCTTAGGATTCGGCGACGTGGATACGGTATTCGACGGAATTACGTTGGATCGGACCGGCGGAGATTTCTGGACCAGCGTCGGAGCGGACGACAAGATCAACGATTACCAGAACTTCGGAGCGATCTGGTTCTACGTCGGCGATCGGGCTTTCAAAAACATCGTGGTCAAAAATATCGATATCAACAACTCGGTTTATTTCGGATTGATGTTCCAGACGATGTATCCGAATGCTCTTGCGATGCAGAACATCCGGGTAGAGAACGTCAACATCAACAATCCGGCCCGCTTCGGCATCAAGCTTGTCGTTAGAGCGGAACAAGGCCAAGGACCGGCTGTCGGATCGGCAAGCTTTACGAATGTTAAAGTGAATAACCCCGGTATTACATCCATCTACGGCGAATCCTCGAGCCCGAACTTTACGGTCAACAGGGTTTCCGGCAACAACTGGTAATGCGGCGTTATTAGCATGGCAAACAGCTTACTCGGGTAACCGAGTAAGCTGTTTTTCTTCATATCCATTTAAGCTGCTCCTCGTTTGATTAACCGTCCCCTAGAGCTTCTTTTAGTTCAACTAATCGTTCGGTCGCATCCCGCGCTTCCTCGAGTTCCCGATCGGATAACGATAGGTGACCCGCCTCTCCTTGACGGATGCACCGTAATGGATTGATCATTATGGACAGGCGCGGGCGAGGAATGCTTCTGGCCTATCAACAAGCGATTACCGGAGGGATCGATTAGATTAAACCTGCGGTCTTCCGCCAAATTATTGAGTTTTGTAATTCTTGGAAATCCCTTGGAGGGAACCTTTAGGTAAGCCTCTTTTAGTTTTTCGCAAAATTGTTTGTACACGGCATCCACATCCTCAACGCTTACATAGCACATGCTGTAAGAGTTTGATGGATCTAATTGTTTCAGTACGAAAAAATGCAATTCCACGACAGGGTGACGGACGCAAGCGTATAGGTTGGGTTTAGCTTGCCTATAGGTCACTTCAAAGCCTAATGCTTGGTAGAAATTCAATTGATCGTCTATGGACCTGCAAGGAAAAATAGGGATTGCTAATCCAGTCCGATTTATTGACAAGTTATTAACCCCCGTCTCATGGAAAATTTTATTCCTTAACCTCCTCTTTCTTAGCGAATATAACTTACCTCCTTATTGTACAACCTTCATGCAAATGCTAAAGTTTTAGGGGAATTGCCTTTGTATTAAAGCAAGAATCCGTCATTAAGTTTAAGGATTAATAGGAACCCACCCCGGTTACGGAGGCCACATGAAAACAGCCTACCCGGGTTATCGAGTAAGCTGTTTGTCTTCGCTTTCTATTTAAGCCTTTCTTTCGTTTTCCAGCATTTCTTTAAGTCGCGGAAGGCGTTCGTCCCACATGTCCCCTACCGACTTCGCCCAATCGCTCAGAACGCTAAGAGGCTCCGGGGTCAGGAAGTAGCGTTTCTCGCGGCCGCTTATACGGACGGTGACCAATCCTGCCTCCTGGAGCGCATTCAGATGCTTGAGAACGCCTTGGCGCGTAATCGGGAACAGTTCGGCCAGCTGCGTGGCCGTCTTCGGGCTTTCCTTCGCCAGCTTCTCGAGCAAATCCCTGCGAAGCGGATCTCCAATGGCCGTAAAAATTCGTTCGGCGTTCAGTATGGCAGCTCCCTTCCCTCAACGTAAGCCTTCAAGTTCTCCAGAGAAAACGAGTAGCCCTCCTCCGTTAGCTCCAGTTCCCGTTGCGTCTCGTAGCCCGATTCCGTAATCGTCACTCTCGTGCCGTCGTTCTCTTCGGCGAGGGCAAAGGTCATGACCCTGGACACGCCCGACTGTTCAGGTTCCCAGCGAATCGCAAAAAGGCGAAGAGGTTCTACCTTCTCGATGGTCGCCCGCAAGGTGACAACTTCCGTACCCTCATGGTAGCGATTGGGAGAGTGGTGGAACAGAACCGGAGCGCCCGCTTCCATTACGGGAATTTCCCAAGGAGATCCAGGGGCAAACCAGAGAGACAACTGCTTCGCTTCCGTAACCGCCTCCCAAGTCCGCTCCCGCGAGGCCTGAATCCAAATCGAACGCATGACTGTCAATTGGTCCATTTTATTCCCCTCCTATGTGAAACTTTTGAGTTGCACTCATTTTAACAGACATAGATTTAAAGTGCAACTCATCGGTTGCGAAATGATTCAATACTTGGACAAATGCCGAGCAACATTGACCCATTCGGAGTACAGACCCATTGAGTATGCTATAAGCATATATCCATTCTTTTAATAAAACTCCTTTTATGTCTGTCAATCGCGGAATCGGGTATTTCAAGAGAGGAGGGAGGATTGGTCAATGGAGGCACTTCAGCAGGAAACGATAAACCACCAGGGGAAGCTCCCCCTGACTTTCGTCGAGAATGTCGGACAGATTCACCCTGATATACGTTATTATTCGAACAAGAACGGCAACGAGACCTACTTCCTGGATGAAGAAGCGATCTTCTCGTTCAACGACGGCAGCACGGACGACCGAAGAAGCCTTCCGCTTGCACTCCGTTTTCTCGGGGCTAATCGCAAGGTCGATATTGTAGCCCGCGGCCTCCTTGAAGGGACGGTAAATTTTCTGGTGGGATCCGACCCGTCCCGTTGGAGGACCGGGATTACGATGTATCGGGAAATTGTCTATCGCGAATTGTGGCCGGGTACCGACCTTATTTTCTACGGGGATGGCAGTAAGCTCAAGTACGACTTGGTCCTTCAGCCGGGTGCCAAGCTAGATCTTATTTCCTTCCTGTACCGCGGCGCGGACAGCCTTGCCATCCATGAAGATGGAGGTCTTCGGGTTCGTCATGCGCTAGGAGAATGGACGGAGGATCGACCGGTCAGCTATCAAGAGATTGACGGCTCTAGAATTCACGTGGCCTGTCGCTTCGTACTTAAACGCTGCGAAGAGGGACAGTCCGGCTTCGGGTTTGAACTTGGAGCGGAGTATGATCCGAACTATCCCGTCGTGATCGATCCCTACCTCCTGTACTCCACTTTTCTAGGGGGGAGCGGAACCGACTCAAGCCAGGGTATCGCGCTCGATTCCTTCGGCAATGCCTACATTGTAGGGTTCACCGACTCCACCGACTTTCCTGTCACGGTAGGAACCGTTCAGCCGACCCAGCCTGGCAGCTATTCAGCGTTCGTCGCCAAACTTAATGCTTCGGGGTCCGCTCTGGTCTACTCCACCTACTTGGGCGGCAGCTTGTCGGATTCCGGTAGCGGAATCGCGGTCGATGACCTAGGCTATGCCTATATTGCCGGTAGCACTTCTTCTCCAGACTTCCCTACGACGGCTGGAGCGTTCCAGACTACTTTAGGCACCGCATCTCAAAGCGCATTCATTGCCAAGCTCAACGATACAGGCTCCTCGTTGATCTATTCCACTTACTTAGGCAGCAGCGATTTTCAATCGGGGAATGCTATAGCCGTTGATTCCTTGGGCAATGCCTTCGTTACCGGGACGACTACTTCAACCGATTTCCCGTTTACTCCAGGAGCCTTCCAATCTAATCTGACAGGATCGCAGAATGCTTACATCGTCAAACTGAACGAATTGGGTTCTGCATTAACGTATGCTACCTATCTAGGAGGATCAAGCACGGATCTCGGGTTCGGAATTGCCATCGACGGCTCGGGTAACGCCTACGTAACAGGGAGCACCTCCTCCCTCGATTTTCCCACGACGATCGGGGCTTTCAGTCGGACTTACAGAGGGGGAAGCCAAGACGCCTTCGTTACCAAGATCAACGATAGGGGTACGGCACTCGTATATTCTACCTATGTGGGCGGCGCGGGCATAGATCAAGGCAATGCCATAGCGGTCGATCCAACGAACCATGCTTATATTACAGGGTCCACTACATCTGCCGACTTCCCGGTCACTCCCGACGCATACCAGGTTACAATAAGCTTGTCGGTCAGCTCATTCATTACCAAGATCAACGATGCAGGGAGCGGGCTTGTATATTCCACGTACTTTACCGGAACCAGGGAAGGATCGGCAATAGCCGTAGATTCTTCCGGCAATGCTTACATTACGGGATCTTCGGACGGGGGGCTATCTCTCACTTACGGGGCCTTTCAATCTACCCTTCCGGGAAGCAATGGCGCATTCGTCGCCATCCTAAACTCTTCCGGAAGCCAGTCCGTCTATTCTTCCTACCTCGGCGGTCGCTTAGGTCAAGAAGGTAATGGAATCGCCGTCGACGATCTGTATAACTTCTTTGTAGTGGGGACCACCAATTCGGATAACTTTCCCGTTATCGTTCCGGCGCCCCAGACCGCCTATGGCAGGGGCCAAACCGATGTCTTCGTCACCAAATTCGGAACGCCGGTAGGATTGCCGGGACCCCAAGGCCTGCCGGGAATTCAAGGAATACAAGGAATCCCCGGCACGCCGGGATTGGAAGGTCCTCCGGGTCCCATCGGTATGCAAGGACCGCAGGGACTGCCGGGAGTCCAAGGCACTCCCGGTACGCCAGGCATGCAAGGACCACAGGGTACGCCAGGCATCCAAGGTCCTCCCGGTACGCCAGGCGTCCAAGGCCCTCCTGGATTGACGGTTCGAAGGGATCCGCCCGATCTGCCGAATCGCCAAGATCCTCCGCCGAGTAACCCGCCTTCAAAACAAGATGACCCGAAACCTTCGCATCCCGGCAAGAAAAATCGGAATCACAGGCGAAGACGCCCTCTACTCGGCCCTTCTCGCCCAAGCAAGCGTCGGAAAACATCGTTTCGTCGTCCACGCAATCGACGTAAATCTTGTTCTCCTAACCTTCTTCGGACAAAATCAAAATTACGCCATCCAGCAGCACGTTCACCCTCGAAGCGGAAAACCGTCTGATCGTCACGACAAACTTAAGATGCTAGGCTGGATCACGTTTCCTGCGAAAGGGGCGTCCCAGCCCTTTTTTGTATGGACCGACTCACCTTGGCGAGTTCTGACTCCCCAATTGGATGATTTATCCCTCAACATTGGAATTCCCGTTCAGGTCCGATAATAAGAAAGCACCCAGCACACACCATTCCGGTCGGTCACGATAGCCAGGAGTCCGTTAAACGGAGCTTCATACACTTCCCTTTGAATACTCCCGCCGACTGCGAATTGTCCATAAATGCTTCGGAACTGTTCCTCCGTCTCGATTTTCAAGAAGACTCTCACATAGTCGCCCTTCATTACCGGCTTCGCCGCGTGGGTATCGGCAAACTTAAGGATGGCACCCTCCACATTCAGATCCGCGTTAAGTACCTCTTCCCCTTGCTTACGCAATATCTCGATCTCGCCGCCAAGAACGCCTTGGTAGTACTTGATTTCCTCTTTGCAATTTTCCACTACGATAAACGGATGTACGATCATCATTACAGCCTCCTACTCGCTCAGATTGCGAAGCACTGTTTTTAACAGCCCCATCATTAATGCATATTCCTCGTCGGTAATACCCTTCCGGGTCTTATTCTTGACGCGATCCAAGGCTTCCTGCACCTTCGGCACCGCTTCGCGACCCGGTTCCGTCAAATAAAGCAGTTGGTAGCGATTGTCCGCGGGATCGGCTTCCCTCCGTACGTAACCTTCGGCTTCCAGCTTGGCTATCGCTTTGGCGGTAGTCGTTTTGTCAATGAGCAGCTTCTCGCTCAGCGATTTCTGCGTGATTGCCTCCTGAAAAGCAATTGCCATCAGAAAAATATACTGCCCGCTCCCGATCCGATAAGGCGCCAGCTCGGCTGAGATCAATATCTGCATATGGCGATAGATGGCCGAAATATATTGGCCGTGCGACTCCGTTGAACTTTTTCCGTTATCCGTCCAATTCTCCTTCAACGTACTCCTCCTTCAAAAAATATGATGCTATTGCAACTAATTGGAGTATAGACTAGATAGAGTGCTATTGCAACTAATTTTAAAAGCATACACAGGTGAAAATATTCCGTTAACCGAAAAAAAGCTGAAACAGGTCGTCGGTTAGCGACCTATCTCAGCCCACCCTCTTCGTCCGATGTACACCTTTAATCGACAATACCGCCGCAAGTAACGTTGGCAATCGCTCCTGTGATTGTACTGGCGCGATCGGATGCCAACAATACCGCCACGTCTGCCACTTCGGCCAGCTTCGGCAGCTTCTTCAGCAGCGTGCTCTCCGCATTGTTCGCCTCCAACTCCTCGATGGAGATACCGGCATTATTAGCATGAATACGCATGGCTTCTCTCACTCCGGGCATATCCCGCGAACCGCTTGACCTCAGACAAATGACTCGAATACCTTGCGGGCCGGCCTCACAAGCCAATTGACGAAACAATCCTTCGATTGCTCCATATGACGTACCGCCGCAGTCCCCATCAAGAATTGCGTACGCATGGCGTTAACGATAGGAAGCGAGAAGGCTTCCTGCGACATCTCGACAAGCGGAGAACCCATGATCGGTTCGATTCCGACACAATCCTCCTTCGTTTATTAACTTCAACCTCTCTCTCGCTCGCTGGTCTCTTCCGCTCTTTTTTACCAAATAATAGCATATTTTATTTCTTATGGATTGCTATTTTAAAATAAAAAGTCCGAGACGATCCCTTACGGGGGTCTCGGACTCTGACAATACAATTAAAGGCTCGTCAGCCAAGCGGCCAATTCTTCGGTCTGGCTCAGTATCGCTATCGGGTCCCAATACCCGGAGCGATCGCTTGTCCATACAAACACGCGATTGTTTCTGATGGCCGGCAGCGACTCCCAGATCGGTTCCGATTTAAGTTGATCCAGCGTTTTCGAATTGGAAGTCAGAATCATATAGTCTCCCGCATACTTCGGCAATAGTTCGACAGAGAAGGCGGCCCATCCGGGATCGGCCATTTGAGCGGCGAAATCCGCGGGAGGCTTGAAGCCGAATCCATTGTATATCGATTGTCCGCCTTTACCGAAGCTGGTTCCGACGGCCATAATCTCTTTGCCGTTTAATTCAAGTACCGAAAAGGCGCTGTCCGCAGGAATAGCCTTCAACACGTTTTCCTTGGCATTGGCGATGCGCTCATCATAGTCGGAAAGCCAAGCTTTCGCCTCTTCTTCTCGATCAAGCAGCTCGCCGAAATACGCAACCTCCTCGTGTACCGTTTTTAAGGATGCGTACGGAATGACGACCGTGGGCGCGATTTTCGACATCTGCTCGTTCAGCTCGGGATAGAAGTCGTCCACAATGATCAGATCGGGTTCAAGCGATAAGATTTTCTCTTTGTTGCCGTTACCTTCCCCTATATTCTCGACGTCTTTTAAGTACTCCTGAAAATAAGGATTTTTAATATGATGATCGGAGGTACCGATAGGCGTAACGCCAAGCGCGATCAGACTGCCGAGATACTCGCCCGCAACGATTCGTTGAGGATGCAGGGGAATCTCCACGTCGCCGTTAACCGTTTTGACGATTCTGGTTTTAGGTTGCTCCGATGCAACCGGCGTATTGCTGGGGCTAGGCTGCGCGGTAGTTGTCTCCGCAGCATCGTTCGTGCCGCATGCGCTCAGCGCCAGAACGAAGCTTAACAGCAATACCGATAACCTTATTGGCTTTGAATGATTAAACATGAATAAATCTCCCTCTCCGTCACCTTGATACTGATAATCGTTATCAATGGTATCAGTATAGTGAAATGAATCGAAGGGGACAATGGAGGATCCCATGGTTATGGACGGACTATCTTCTAGTCTCTTCTTCTCGGCATACCTTTCTCTATAGCGCATCGGGGAAACGCCCTTGTACTTTTTGAACAATCTACCCAAATAGCTTGGATCTTGATAGCCGACGCCCATGGCGATTTCTTTCAGCGTAGCATCTGTCTCGAGCAGCAGCGCCGCCGCTCTATCGATGCGCACCTTGATTAAGTAGTCGATCGGGCTGAGTCCTGTACGGATTTTGAAGTAGGAGGATACATGGGGAACACTATAGTTCAGGCTTTCCGATAAGGATTCCAGCGTAATAGATTCCGCATAATCCTCATGAATGATAGCGGCGATCTGAACGGCCAGATCGCGTTTAGCCGAACTGACTCCTTGCGCCTGCATTTGATGAAGCAACTCATGCACGAACTGATAGAATAAAGTCCGAACGCGCAAACGCGCAAGAGGCTGCCGTTCCCCCCAATGCTTAAACATCATGCCCATTATCCGATGCAGCGCTACCGGATTCTCCGGCGTTATGCTGTACGAATGATCAAAAGGGCGCTCCTGCTTCAATAGCGTGACAAGCTCTAAGGGTACCGGGTGATTCATAATCGCTTTATAATAAACGCTATAGTATTCTAGACCTTCGTTGCCCGCGTTAATGTCAAGAATTGTACCTTTCCCTGTATGAAGCACCGTAAAACGCTGCATGCGATGAAATTCCCGCCCCAGATTAGCTGTAGCATCACCGCGAATCGACAAGAGAAATAGGCTTGACGGCACATAATAGGAACTTATGGATTCGCCGGCTTTGATCGTGATGCGACGAATATCTATGATTTTACAATCCGCATGATTCCATAGAACAATAAGATCATTGATATCCATGCCGCGTCCTCACACCCCGCTATGTTCGGTAAGCTTTAACTTCACGCAATCGTCCTATTACCGATAATATAGCAAAATAACGGCGGCGGTAATCAATAAATTATTATGGAAATATACGATAACCGTTTCCGGTGAATGGGTGGCGGCAGGGATTCTGCGCGATATGTCGAACAACTTGTGATATAAAGGAGGTCTGTTATGTACTTCTATTTGATTATCGCGGCCGCTCTTGTCATCGATATAGCAACGAAAATCGCGATTCGCATGCACTTGGAGCTCGGAGAAACGACGGAAATTCTAGGAGGAGGTTTCCGGCTGATCCACCTCGTCAATACGGGATCTACCGGAAACCTATTTCACGGATGGGGAAGAGCTCTGGCGATTCTGGTTATTCTGTTGACGGGGATTGCTCTTTATATGCGTCGGCAAGGAAAACTACGCGGAACGTACATGCAAGTTTGCGTCGCGCTTATCATCGGCGGGGCACTCGGCAACGCCGTCGATCGGATCGTGTACAATCATGTGACCGACTTCCTCTTCTTCTCCGAGGCGGCGACGATGAATTTTGCGGATATTTGGGTATTTACGGGATTGTTCCTGCTGGTCGTCCGGCAATTATTCCTTACGTTCAAGCCTTCCTCGACTCAAGTAAAAAAGATGTAGGGCTTCCGCTCCATTTTTACACCCGATTGCTACTGCCTATTTGTTACCCATTCAAGATGACATGAAAGCAAGTTCCGCCATTTTCATTGTCGGTAACCGTAAGCGTACCTCGATGCTTTTTCATAATGCTGTCGACAATCGTAAGCCCTAAGCCAGCACCGGCCATTTGTCGGGAGCGTGATTGGTCCGCACGATAAAAAGGCTCCAAGATATGCTTTTTATCCGTTTCGGCAATGCCGATGCCTGTATCTTTAATCTGGATTGAAACCTGATCCTTACTTAATCTATTTACAACGACTTCAACCTTGCCTCCGTCAACATTGTAATTAATGCCGTTTTCCACAAGGTTGTAAAAAGCACGATACAGTAAGTCGATATTTCCGGTAACCATGCTGTTATCGCAATCTAAGCTCAACGTGACATGTCTATCTTTTGCTATGTGATCAAGCTCGGAAATCATTTCCTCGAAAATATCCTTTACGCAAATGCTGCTTTGCTCTCCGTTGTCGTCCATATTCGTCATGTCCAGCAGGTTGCCGACGAGTCCTCTCAAGCGACTCGTTTGCTTTTCGATAACGGAAATAAGAGCGTCGTATTCCTCGTTTGTATGATCTTCTCTCTTCTTAAATACATCAACCTTTGTTTGCAACACGGCAAGAGGCGTTCTAAGCTCGTGGGCCGCACTTGCGGAAAATCTGGCTTGCATCATAAAAGCATTATCCAGCTTATCCGTCATTTCGTTAAACGTGACGGTAAGCTCCGCGATTTCATCCTTTGTAGGCGGCACGGATAATGTTTCCGATAGATTATGCACATTTATGTTTTTCACTTGAGTATTTAGCATATCAAGAGGTTTTAATGCCTTGCCCGAAATGTAATAGGTTAAGAATCCGCCGCCAATAATAACTAAGAGCATATATATTATGCTGTCCATTCTAAAATCCATTCTTGCTCTTTGAGAATCAACAGAGGGAACAGGAGATATTATGCCGATTGCCGGTGATTGAGGGCTTTCATTAACCCGTCCATCTTCGCCGACCTCTTTTGCCGGTAATATCAAGGTTGCATCAATCTTTGTAGCCATTGTATCCGCAGAAATATTAAGTATGAAAGTAAGACCAACGCAACAAACTGTCAAAAGCGCTACGGTCATAACCGTAAGTCGCAGTCGAATTGACATTTTTTTAAGCATTCACATCGCCCCCCTTATCCGACAACCAGTATCCTTCGCCGATTTTCGTTCCAATGGGGTCATAACTTAAAATAGCTTTCAGCTTCTTTCGGAGAGTGGCGATATGAACTCGAATAGCACCGCTGAAGCTATCCGCATTCTGATCCCAGACATGCTCAATCAGTTCTTCTTGGCTAACCACCCTATCCTTGTTAAGCAAGAAGTATTCAAGCAATGCAAATTCTTTTTTTGTAAGCGAGATCTCATTCTCATTAACAAGTGCAATACGCTTTGACAAATCGACTTTAATTGCACCGCTGGAAAGCATACTGCTTTCTTGCACAAACTTTCGCCTTAACAAATTCCGTATTCTTGCTTCCAGCTCGGCAAAATCAAACGGCTTCGCCAAATAATCGTTTGCCCCTATATCTAACCCTTTTACTTTGTCATGAACGCTACTTCTGGCACTGAGAATAAGTACCTTCAACTCGGGCTTTTCATCTCGTATCTTTGCTAAAACCTCAAGCCCATCCATTTTCGGAAGGTTTAAGTCAAGTACGACCAAGTCATAATTTACTTCAAATAAAAGCTCGTAAGCGGCTTCACCGTTGTCACAGGTATCAACGGCATAACCCTCTATTCTAAGCCCATCTGCAATCGCTTCCTGCAAATCAAGCTCGTCCTCTACAATAAGGATCCTCATGTGCAAATCACCTCTTTTACTATTGTACCTAAGTATGTGTTAAATCAGTGTTAAGCATTTTATTCACACCAATGAAAATCACTTAACAGGGATTTAACATCGTTTGTTATACGATGGTTGCATCTTGTTTAGGAAATGGATGGTGATGCTGTGAGATTATCAATTTTGGCTCGCAAGGAGATTCTTGTGGCTCTCTGCTTCCTTGCTCCGAGCTTAATTGGTTTTGCTCTATTTTATTTAATTCCGTTTGGTCAAAGTATTATTTTTTCTTTTGAGAATCCAAGCGGAGAGGCAGGGTTGTCGCTTGCCAATTATGAGAGCCTATTAGCCAGTTCATCCTTTCAAAAGGCAATGGGGAATACGTTCTGGTTTACTATTATTGGCGTTCCCATTCTAATTGTATTGTCACTTGCCCTTGCCGTGATGCTTAACAAACGAGTCTTCTTTCGAAACTGGCTGCGCACCTCTTATGTACTACCACTGGTTGTTCCAGTAGCTTCGATCGTCCTCGTATGGCAGATCCTATTCGATTGGAATGGTTTTTTTAATCATGTATTGGAGTGGCTTGGAATCGATCGGATCGATTGGATGAAATCAGAGTGGGCGCAAGGAGTCATTATCGTTATCTATGTATGGAAAAACATTGGCTATAACGTGATTCTATTCTTGGCCGGTTTGCAAAATATCCCTGATCAATATTACGAGATAGCAAACCTGGAAGGAGCAAGCTGGGCTCGTAAGCTGCAGATCACCTTGATTTATTTAATACCGACCGGATTTTTAGTTATGCTGATGTCGATTCTGAACTCATTCAAGGTATTTCGGGAAATCTATTTGGTTGCGGGTGACTATCCACATGACAGCATCTATATGCTCCAGCACTATATGAACAATATGTTCTTATCGCTCGATATTCAGAAGCTGTCGGCTGCAGCATGCTTGATGGTGCTCTGCATTTTAGTTATTGTACTGATGCTCTTCAGCGTTGAACGAAAGTTCCGTTCATTTATGGAGTAAGGGGAGGTCTATAGATGAACAAGAAACAGATACAGGTAAGAACACTGCTACTCACGATCTTCTTAACCGTAATCGCACTTGTTATGCTGTTTCCTGTTGTACTGACAATTGTAAGCTCCGTGATGACGGAGAAGGAAATTATGCTGAATTACGGCATGTTGGGGAGTACGCAGGTAAATGATTTTGCGAATTTGAAGCTGATTCCAGATTGGGTTTCGTTCGAGCAATTTTTCAAGGTACTTATTTCAACCTCGCAATTTCTTCGTATGTTTTGGAATTCTGTATTTATGGTGGTTCCAATTATTATAGGTCAGGTCGTGGTGGCAACATTAGCGGCATTTGCATTTGCGAAGCTGCGTTTTCCTGGCAGAGAGTCATTATTTATTGTGTATCTGATCACTATGCTCATGCCGTTTCAGGTCACACTTGTGCCGAATTACATCATGTCTGATCGATTGGGGCTTATTAATAGCCCGAGTTCCATTATTTTACCAGGAATATTTGCAGCGTTTGGCGTGTTCCTGCTCAGACAATTTATGCTCCAGATTCCAAATGCTTATATGGAAGCTGCGAAAATGGACGGGGCGGGCTATTTCCGTTCCTTTGTCACGATCGTCCTGCCTATGGTGAAACCTGGCATGGCAGCGCTGGTTGTTCTGCTGTTTGCAGATTACTGGAATATGGTGGAGCAGCCGCTGGTCTTTCTACAGGATGCCGCTTTACAGCCCTTGTCCATTTTCCTATCTCGCTTGCAGGAAGATGCACTAGGGGTATCCTTTGCTGCTGCGGTCTTATATATGATGCCTATGATTCTCTTGTTTCTTCTTGCGGAACGGTATTTTATTGAGGGCATAGAACTTTCTGGAATTAAAGGATAGGGGGAATGAGATGACAAGCATATCTAAGCGACAACGTTTAACGGCTGTTTTGTTTATATTGTTCTTCGCGATATTGGCCGGCCTGACTTTCTTTAGTAGCACACTCGAAACGATGATGCTGCCCAAAGTGATTACGGAGAAGCTTGTTTCTAAAACATTGGTCCATCATGTTAACGGGAGTGGAGTCCTTACGCCGCGAAAGCAGGTGGAATTGCTGAATGAGAGTGGCTCTAAAATTTTGAAGATTCATGTTAAAGAGAATGATGAGGTAAAGAAGGGTCAGAAGCTCGTGACATTCGACAGCTCTGAACTGGATGAGCAGCTATACCAAGAGGAAATGGCGCTGAAAAAGCAAAATATGAATCGGGAGGTGTTGAAGGAGAACCTAAAGATTGCGCTTCGAGATGGTGATGAGCAAGCCATTGACAAAGCTAAGCGAGATTTTGAACTGGATAACATGGATCTTGAAATCGCGCAAAGAAAATTGAATAAGCTGCGTAAAGAAAAGGCGGACAAGCAAACGCTGACTGCCCCCTTTGATGGCAAAGTTACAAAGATTACAGAAGAGATCAGCATGAATGCCTCACAAGGCGGGGCAATACTGACACTTATGGATAGTGGCAAAGGCTTCGAATTTTTATTTGCTGTCGATTCGGGGAATACGGCATTATTCGAGATCGGGTCTCAGGTTTCCGTTCGATTGGTAAAAGATAATAGATTGGTTAACGGTACCATTCAAGAGATTGTAGTAGCAACGAAAGAAAATAGTGAAGATTCAACCGAAGAATCCAGTTATCAGGTTGTCGTTTCCATCACCGATGATGGAATTCAAGGCGGGGAACAAGTAAGTCTAGATATAAAGAAGGAATCGAATGAAAAAGGTTTTGCGTTACCAAAGAAATGGGTTCATAAAGATGCAACTGGAAGCTACGTCTATGTCGTTGAGGAGAAGAAAAGCTCACTCGGCAATACGTTCAATGCACGCAAAGCTTATATTTTAACAGGTGATTCAACCGAGGATGAAGTCGTAGCAGTGAGCGGGTTAAGTCCACAGGATGAGATCATTATTGAATCAAGTGAACCCCTGCAGGAAGGTAATCGAATCCGAATTTATTGAAGGGAATGAATGAATTTGAAGAGAAGATGGGCATTGGCCTTATTAGCATTGGTAGTCGTATTATCGGGATGCTCTAGCAGTAACGTGGGATCAGGTGGAGGAGGGTCATCTAATGAACATTCAGGTCAAGATGGCACAACGATTGAGATTTCAATGATGTCGGCAAATCCTTATTTGGATGAAGCCATTAAGCAATATAAAAAAATCCGTCCAGATATCCACATTGAAGTTAAAGAGTATAAAGCGACACCTCAAACGGAGGAAAATACATCGACTGAGCCCTTAACAAAAGGCGATATCGAGAAATATGTACAAACGGTCAGCACGCAGTTGATGTCTGGCAAAGGGGCAGACATTATCGTAATGAATGAACTGCCGAAGGACAAATATGTTGCCAAGAACATGCTGGTTAATTTCTATGATCTAATGGATGAAGACTCTAAATTTGATCGAAATCAGTACTATCAGAATATCTTTAAATACTCCCAGAATGGAGATGGTTTGTATGCTATGCCATTCTCATTTGCCCTTGACGCGTTTACTGGGAATAAAGAGTTGTTAAAACAAGCTAACAGTAAAATCGATGATCAGACCTGGACATGGGATGAGTTCAAAACAATTTCAAAGAAGTTTAAGGAACACGTTAGTGGGGATTATGCCACATTTGGTAATCTATTCCCAACTCAACTGTTATCTGAGTATATAGAGTCTAATTATGATAAGCTCATTGATCAAGGTCAAGCCAATTTCGATTCCGACCTGTTTCGAGATATGATGAAGCAAATCAAATCGATGTATGATGAAGGTGATCTCAGCGCCGAACCTATCGAATATTCCGAATCCTTGTTCAACAATGCTAACCTCCTAGATCCAACAACAGGCTTGGCTCAAGTCCTTGATCCCAAGTTTAATATTTATAAAAAGCCAACTGTAAATGGACAAAATAACGGAACGCCATTTAAGTCGTATTTCACTTTAGGCATGAACAGCAAGTCTAAAGTTCAAGATGAAGCTTGGAATTTTATTAAGTTCATGCTTTCCGAGGATATGCAATCTACGCCAATGGTAGGAGGCTTTGCATTGCATAAGGGAGTTGTGGAGAAACAGCTCAAGGATGCCAAGCAGCAGGCAGTAGCGGGTACACTTCTTGGACAGAAGGTTGATGCTAATACAGTAGAAAGCAAGATTAAAGAATTGCAAAAGCTCATAGAGGGGGCGAGTACGAATTTATCTAGTGATTTCAAGGTCGTTTCCATTGCGGTTGAAGAATTTGATTCCTATATGAGCGGCCAGAAATCAGTTGAAGATGTTAGCAAGCTGATTCAAAACCGAGTCAACACTTACATTAACGAGTAAATAGAACGTCCTAATAGAGCTATCTAAAACGTAACATTCCATTTTGCGAATTTTAAGGGCACCCTTTTTGGGGTTGCCCTTTTGTTTGGAATCATTACCTTACGCTAATGAAGCTTTGCTCCTTAACAGGGATTTAACATCGATTGTTATACGATGGTTGCATCAAGTTTAGGAGGAACAAAACAAATGTTTGAAATCAAGAACGTGACCAAACAATATAACGGCGAAATCGCTTTGAACGATATTTCCTTTTCAATCGGGAAAGGATTAAATTTTATAGTCGGTGCTTCGGGCAGCGGAAAAAACGACTCTTCTGAAAATCGTCAGCGGCATGGAACAAGATTACGATGGCGAAGTTTATTTTTGCGGCAAGAGCATTAAAGATTTAAATCCCAACGAAAAAAGCTATTATTACAACCATATTTTCGGATTTATTTGGCAGGACTTTAATTTGCTCGAGGATTTATCGGTCTTAGACAATGTGTTGTTACCCCAGTATCTAAAGAACAATGGGAATCAAAAGAACGCTGAAACCATTTTAAAAGACCTCGGAATATTTGACCTCGCACGCAAAAAAGTGAAATATCTCTCCGGCGGTCAAAAGCAGCGCGTTGCCATCGCAAGAGAGCTTATGAAAAATCCGCGAGTAATCATTGCTGACGAGCCAACAAGCGCCTTGGACGAAAAAACCGCGAAAACAACAATGGATATTCTGAAAGCTATCGCTAAAAACAGGACGGTTATCGTTGTCACCCACGATACCAATCTGATTGATAATAAATCAAACCTAATAAGCTTGGATAAAGGAGAGTTGATTGCATCACCGCAACCTATCGTAACGATAACGGCAAATCCTAAATACGATGAAAGTCATTCCTTATCTATCAAAAAAGCTTGTACGCTCACCAAAACGAATGTTAAAAGTAAATTCGGGCGATTTATCGTATCCACCCTGGCTCTAATGGTGGCTGGAGTATTATGTCTTACAACCGTAAGCGGGACAATCGGGGATAGCAGTCAAGGCGAGTTTGACAAGCTGATTAATACGTATGGCGAAGGACTCAAAGATATTAGCGTCGTTGGCAGTTTTATGAGCGCGGGGGGAACGGACGGCAATCAGGAAGAAAAGCCGAACGCTGACGTCACGCAGGATATTGGCGGATTATATGAGCAATATATCGGCGATAAGCGTGTTGATTTTACGGCTTTTTCACAAGCGTTTAATGATATCCAATTAACGGTTGGCGGCAAACAATATCAAGTACAAAGCACAGGCAGTACTCCTTCAATCAACAAGTTGTTAGCGGGAAAAATGCCGATGGGCAAAGTTAACGAGGTTGTTGTCCCGGAAGGTTTCGTTAAAACATTGGGACTATCGAACGAGCAAGCTATAGGGAAAGAAATTGATTTTAGCAGCACGATGTACAATTGGGACACCGGCGAGCCCGTTAAAAAAGACGCGTCCATAACCGCAACCATAGTCGGCGTTGCAGATACGACCGTCTATTATGACTATCAAGGGGAATTGAAGGAGTATTCCGTCGATGATGCCTTCTTTTTCAGCAAGGTCGCGCTTGACGATCTGAGACGGCAGGCAGACATTAAAAATAACAACATCAACTTTATTATCCGTGCCAAGACTCCTGCCGATATGATTTCGATTAAAGACGAGCTTAACGAGGATGGCATTGTCCCTCTTGGAAGATTCGAGCTTGTCGAGGATATCGTTAGATTAAATAAGCAAACAACCGAACAGTCAGGCTCTTCTAGCGTGATCATAGGCGTTTTAGCTGTCGTTATGGTGATTGCCGTCTTCCTTATCACAGGTTTTATGAGAAGAAGAGAATTTGCGATTTATAAAGTCAGCGGCTTTCACAATGCTCATTTGAGCTTGCTTAACTTGACGGATAGGATCTCCGAAACCATTACCGCGATCCTGTTAATGCTTGTTGCATCGCCGCTTATCAATGTAGCTACCAAAGGCTTGTTTAACGCAAGTATTCTTAATTCAAAGATGTTATTAACGGGGGCGCTGTTGATTGCTTTAGCAGCCGTCGCGGCTTACTTTACGACAGCTATCGCCATCCTAAAGACCCATACAATCACAGCCTTGAAGACAGGTGACCGATAATGATTCAGATCCATAACCTTAGCAAAAGATATGATGATACCCTAATTCTTAATCATACAAGCTTTACTTTACCCAGCAAAGGACTTATATGCCTACTTGGTGCATCGGGCTCTGGTAAAAGCACTCTGCTTCATCTACTTGCAGGCTTTGACAGCCAATACAGCGGTGACATTACGGTTTGGGGGACTTCGATCGGCAAACTGAACGCCGATGAACTGTGTGCCTATCGCAGAGACCATATCGGATTTGTCTTTCAAAACTACCATCTGCTCAGCGGATATACCGTACTCGAAAACATCTTGCTTGCATGTGAGCTAAATCCTTCGATCGAAGAGGAAAATAGAAAAAATGCCAAAGAGCTGTTAAATAAACTGGGATTATCGCAAAAGACGGATGCCAAAATCGAAAATCTTTCGGGCGGTCAAAAGCAAAGAGCCGCAATTGCGAGAGCGTTGATTCGTAATCCTCGCATAGTATTGGCCGATGAACCGACGGGAGCACTAGACCGGAGCAACTCAAACGAACTGATGGGGCTCTTAAAAGAGATTTCAAAAGACCGTTTGGTTGTTGTCATTACTCACGATCAGAAGATTTGCAGCTTTGCGGATGAAGTCATCCATATCGAGAACGGAAAAATGATTGCCAAAGGGATCGATGCTGGAACAGATCTTACCGATCAACCTGTACTCAGCTTAAATAAGACTGTCAAAGGTTCTGCGTTCAAGCGAGGACTTAAAAACTTCAATGTTCATCTCATACGCTATATGGCTGTCAGTCTGGCCATTTCCATTGGTATCCTTGCGTTTATGTTGTCTTTATCTTCGGGGAATAGGATGGAGGAGTCGATTTCGGACTTTAAGGATAAAAACACCGCCTATAACAACGGCTATATCAAAGGCGAGGATGACGGAACCGTTTATGAATTGTTGAATTCCGATGAGCGAATCGAAAATGTTTATAATCAATACAAAATAACGGATGTTACTCTAAGGCTGGGAGATAAAACCGAGGTTATGGCAGAAAAATACCCTCAGCCAAAAGCTACTGAAAGTATGTCTTACGGTACTATGCCCAAAGCAGGCGAACAGGAAATCGCGCTTAGTCCGAGCCTTGCCAAAAAGTTCGAAAAGGATATTCGTAACTTGCTTGGTAAAGAACTTGCCTTAGAATATGGCGAAAAAGAATACATGCTTACGATCAGCGGCATTTATAATGCAGGCTACGATGATTTCTTTGTAAGCTCCGATATTGAAAAGGAAATATATATAAATGCGGATAAAGAAAAAAGCTATTCCATTAGTTACGATGTAACAGACTTTGAAGATATCGTTGCAGTCAGTCAAATGCTTGCCGACCATAACATCGATAGTAAAACCTCGGCTAAAGAAGTCGGAGCTTTGCAAAGCACATTCAAAGGTCTTAACCGATTGTTCCTAATTGTTTCTATTTTAATTTTAGCTATTGGTTTATCTATCAGTACGGTATTGCTCATCAAGCTGCAAAATTCGAGATATAAGGAAATCGGGCTGCTGTCCGCTTTGGGTTTTAATCGAGGAACTATACGAAGAATAATTGTCAGCGAAAATCTGCTTTTATCGGCAATGTCGGTTATCTTTAATGCTGTCCTCGTTGGCTGTACTTATTTAATCGGTATGATCTTCGATGTAGCCATTATCATTACGCCATTACAAATCTTACTATCCATAATTTCCACAGGCGTTGTTGTTATTCTAATTAGCATCTTAGCCAGCTACAAGCTAATCCGTACGGAGCCTGCCGCCGCGTTGAGAAAGTAATCGAATATGCTTTCTAGGATGACTTCATTTCATACATTTTACAATCCGCAGCATGAAGCAAAGCATCCAATGTTCCGGCCTCATTCGGGTAGATTGCAGCTCCAATGGAGACGGAGACTTCAATATTTATCTCTTCGGACAATTTCTTCAACGCATCATTAATTCGTTTTATGATCGCATCCGGACTCTTTGCGACTGAAGAAGGAGAAATGATCAGAAACTCGTCTCCCGCCCAACGGGCAACAATATCCTTTTTTGTTGTATTCGAAACCAGGATGTTTGAAAGATATCGAAGCACCTTATCTCCCGTTTCATGGCCGTAGGTATCGTTAATCTTTTTGAAATCGTCTACGTCGATCAGAAACAAATTTAATTTTTCGTTTCTTTTATCCATTCGCACAAGAAGTTTAGGAATGGTTTGGAGGACGAATCTCCTGTTGTGGACTGAGGTCAAGATATCTTTTTCGGAGTAAAATTTAACCTTGTCGTATTGGCTGCCCAACCACCAACAGATCATTACGGAAACAATCCCGAAATAAGGCAAGTTAAAGAGAGGATAATCGTAATAGAGGTACCCATAAATCCTGGCAGTCGCTATCAACGCTATAATGATAGTCGTTATAAGGATTCTTCCCGTATAGTTCACTACACATCTTCACTCTCTGTACAGTGGGTTTCCTATAGTATAACAAAAGACCATCGGACCGTTTCAAAAAAATAATCGGCGACCCCTCCCGAATTGAATACCGGGAGAGATCGCCGATTTGACGAAGAGCCGTTAATTAAGATCGTAACGATCCGCATTCATTACTTTCACCCAAGCGGCAATGAAGTCGCGTACGAACTTTTCTTTGTGATCGTCTTGCGCATAAACTTCCGCAATCGCACGCAGAACGGAATTCGAACCGAATACGAGGTCAACCGTGGTCGCCGTGCGAACGACTTCGCCGGTCTTGCGATCGCTTCCTTCAAATACATCTCTGCCTACAGGGTTCCACTTTACTCCCATATCGAGCAAGTTAACGAAGAAGTCGTTAGTGAGCGTGCCTACGCGATCGGTAAATACCCCGTGTTTGGTGTCGCCGAAGTTCGTGCCTAGAACGCGCATGCCGCCAACAAGCACTGTCATTTCCGGTGCAGTCAGGTTTAGCAGCTGCGCCTTGTCTACTAGAAGCTCTGCCGGGCTTACGCTATAGTGCTTCTGCTGATAATTGCGGAAACCATCCGCGATCGGTTCTAGTACCGCGAAGCTTTCTACATCGGTTTGCTCTTCCGTTGCATCGCCGCGTCCGGAAACAAAAGGAACGGTTACGTTAAAGCCTGCATCGCGCGCGGCTTTTTCCACGGCGGCGCTACCGCCAAGTACGATTAAATCCGCGAGGCTGACTTTGACGTCCAGGTCGCTTTGAATGCCTTCCAAGATCGTAAGCACTTTGGCAAGCTGTGCAGGTTGATTCACTTCCCAGTATTTCTGCGGTGCAAGCCGGATACGGGCACCGTTCGCGCCGCCGCGCATGTCGGAACCACGGAAGGTGCTGGCCGAAGCCCACGCCGTAGTGACCAGTTCGCTGACCGTAAGACCGGAGTCTAAAATCTTTGTTTTAATATCTTCGATTTCCGCGTCCGTTAACGTATATCCAACTGCCGGTACGGGATCTTGCCAGATCAGAACTTCTTCGGGAACTTCCGGGCCTAGATATCTTGCGCGAGGACCCATATCCCGGTGAGTGAGCTTATACCAAGCACGAGCGAATACGTCCGCGAACTCTTCCGGATTCTCATAGAATCGACGGGAAATTTTCTCGTAAGCCGGATCGACGCGCAATGCCATATCCGCGGTCGTCATCATCGTCGAAACGCGAATCGATGCATCTTCCGCGTCCGGCGCGAGATGCTCTGCGGCAGGATTTATCGGAGCCCACTGATTCGCGCCTGCTGGGCTCTTCGTAAGCGTCCATTCGTATCCGAACAGAATTTCGAAAAATCCATTATCCCACTGCGTCGGATTGGCGGTCCAAGCCCCTTCAATCCCGCTTGTGATGGTGTCGCGTCCTTTGCCCGAACCATGCGTGCTGAGCCAACCTAAACCTTGCCCTTCGACGGAAGCGCCTTCCGGCTCGGCACCCACGAGCGCTGCATCGCCTGCACCGTGCGCTTTGCCGAATGTATGTCCGCCGGCTACGAGGGCAACGGTCTCTTCATCGTTCATGCCCATCCGTTTGAACGTATCGCGGATATCGCGAGCGCTTGCAAGCGGATCCGGATTGCCGTTCGGACCTTCCGGATTCACGTAGATAAGACCCATCTGAACGGCGGCAAGCGGATTCTCAAGCTCGCGATCGCCCGTATAACGCTTATCTCCCAGCCATTCCGTTTCCGCGCCCCAGTAGATGTCTTCTTCCGGGTGCCACACGTCCGCGCGTCCGCCGCCGAAACCGAATGTTTTACCGCCCATCGATTCGATAGCGACATTACCCGTAAGAATGAACAAGTCTGCCCAAGAGATTTTGTTTCCGTATTTTTGCTTAATCGGCCATAGTAGTCGACGAGCTTTATCAAGGTTGCCGTTATCAGGCCAGCTGTTAAGGGGAGCAAAACGTTGCGTGCCGGTTCCGGCTCCTCCGCGGCCGTCGGCCGTACGGTAAGTGCCTGCGGAGTGCCAAGCCATACGTATAAAGAATGGACCATAATGTCCGTAGTCGGCCGGCCACCAATCCTGACTGTTCGTCATCAGATCGTGTAGGTCTTGCTTAAGCGCTGGGTAGTCTAGTTTGCCGAATTCTTCTGCATAATCAAAATCTTCGCCCAACGGATTCGATTTACGGTCATGCTGATGGAGAATGTTCAAATTCAACTGATTTGGCCACCAGTTCCTATTCGTCGTACCACTGGATTTGTGACTTGCAGCACTTCCATGCGAAAACGGGCACTTTCCAGCATTAGCAGCAACCATATCCATTCGAATCTCTCCCTAGAATATAATAAATATCAAATAATAATTATTCTAATATACTATTTATTTGATTTCCAGTGAAAATCCGCTTCTTTTTATTTATTTGTCCGTTACAAATAACGAAGCCTTTGTCTTCTCATCCACTGGGTGGCTACCCATTTTTCCCCGACCGCAACGGGTTGTCCCGCATGCAACGTTAGTTCATTTATACGATTATCGTTATAAAAATATTCAAAATAGACGGCGCTGCCTTTTTTAGGCATTACCGAAAAACGAAGCGAAGGAAAATGCGTTTCGCCGCCCTCTTCCACATCGTTTAGA
The DNA here is from genome assembly GCF_012849095.1 of Cohnella herbarum. Classification (NCBI taxonomy): domain Bacteria; kingdom Bacillati; phylum Bacillota; class Bacilli; order Caryophanales; family Paenibacillaceae; genus Cohnella; species Cohnella herbarum. The sequence goes on along the minus strand of NZ_CP051680.1, from coordinate 5,715,222 downwards.
TACATGACCATCGTGCTAATCCGATTGTTGGCCACATTCGCCGAAGTAAAATAGTCAAAATGAGACTGATACTGATCTCCGACATTATAATGTAAAATTTGCAGCGGTTCCGCATGCGAAATCGGTATATTCATCAGATTGGATACTCTAGTTTCGATTGTATGAATCAATTCGTTTTCGCTTTCCTCGAAGAACATGCTGCTGTTCGTTCTAATATCGCTGACGAGGTGAGATTTGCCGATTTTGGCTCGCTGCATCCTGTCTTTAGCCAGATCGATCAGAGTGTCGCATTCCGAAGAGCTCAATACGTTTTCCAATATCATAATAAGCGGTTCTTCTATTTTACCGACGATCGTAATCACTTTATCCGCTGTAACAATCTTGTTTCCAGATGAATTTACAATCGTTTGCTCTCTAATCGTCATCCATTGCATCCCTCGTTATTGACTACTGAGAAGTAATCGAATTTTCATTTTCGGTTAATTTATATAATTCCTCGTAGAATATGAAATACCTTCCACCTGTTATCGCGGAAATCCTGATCTTCTTTAATTTCGTATCATCAATTCCTCACATCAGAATTAGCCCAAGCAAAATGGCATCCATTGAATTTCATAAAATAAGGAATCGGAGAAGCAAACAATCGGAGGAGGAATCTCTTGTCCAAACCAGGCGTGTCCATTATCACGTGCACGAATCAGCCCGATTTTATCATGAACATCTTGAACAATTACCGCATTCAGCGCTACAAGCGCAAAGAGTTGATTATCATCATTAATAAGGACAGCATCAATCTAAAGGAATGGCGAAAAAAAGTCGCCAGCTATCCCAATGTAACCGTCTATCAAGTGCCTGAGCGACACTCGTTGGGCCAATGCTTAAATTGCGGCATCTGCAGAGCCAAATATCCCCTCATTACTAAATTCGACCACGACGATTATTATTCGCCCTACTATTTAAGGGAGCAAGTCGAGGCGCTCCTGCGCACGCGAAGCGAGGTCATCGGCAAACATGCATGTTTGGTCTATCTCGTTGCAAGCAACAAGCTTTTAATTCGATCTCCTCAATATAAGAACAAATTCGTTGGATTCGTACAAGGAGGGACCCTCTTGTTTCGGAAAAAAGTCCTCAAAAATGTACGCTTCTCCAATCTCTCTCTGGGCGAAGACGTCAAATTTCTACGAGATTGTACCCGTAAAGGTTATGCCATTTACGCCACCTCTCCCTACAATTACGTCTATATTCGTAGAAAAGATAAACGCACTCATACATGGCAAGTGGGCGATCGTCGCTTCCTGATAGGTAGCCGTCCTGTTGCCGTGACAAAGCATTTCCGCCGTTTCGCCGTGCGAAGATATTGAGTGAAACGGCCGGAAAGAGCTGGTAGCATTAAACTTCATAATCTCTTCCTCTACGTTATTTCGGGCAATAATTCGGATCTTAAATAGCAAAAATCCACAACCTCTCGCGGTTGTGGATTCACATGACGTTCAGATATATATCGAGCATTTGTTCTATAATCTCTTTAATTAACGATTTAAACCCGCTTTTTATACACCCTCATCGCGAAGAAATAGGCTACGAGCAAAATCCCGACGCACCACGCAAGAGCGACCCAAATATCATTGCCCACCGGTTGATCTGACAGCAGCGCACGAAGGGCTTCCACGATCGCGGTCACCGGCTGGTTTTCGGCGAAGACGCGAACGACAGTCGGCATCGACTCGGTCGGTACGAACGCCGAGCTGATAAACGGCAGGAAGATAATCGGGTAGGAAAAGGCGCTTGCGCCATCCACCGATTTGGCGGACAGTCCGGCAATGACCGCGACCCAAGTTAACGCCAGCGTAAACAGCATGAGGATGCCGGCTACCGCAAGCCATGGCAGTATTCCCGCCGACGAACGAAAGCCCATAATTAACGCTACGAGAATGATGACGACTACCGATATGGCGTTGGATACGAGCGAGGTCAGCGCATGCCCCCACAGTATGGTGGAACGTGAAATCGGCATCGTGTGAAACCGCTCGATTATCCCCTTCTGCACATCGAGAAACAGGCGGTAGGACGTGTAAGCAATGCCGCTTGCAATCGCAATCAGCAGGATGCCCGGCAATAAATAATTCACATAGCTATCCGTTCCGGCTTGAATTGCGCCTCCGAACACATAGACGAACAGCAGCATCATCGCAATCGGAGTGATGCAGACCGTGACGATCGTGTCCATGCTGCGGAAAATATGGCGCATAGAACGTTCGAGCATAACGCTCATATCGCTAAAAAAGTGTTTCTTTGTCGCTTCCATATTACGCGCCCTCCTTTTTGCCGATGATTGCGAGGAAGATTTCCTCTAAAGTCGGCTGTTTTTCGACATACTGCACCTCTGCTGGCGGGAACAGCTTTTTGAGATCCGCAAGTGTGCCGTTGGCGATAATTCTACCCTCGTGCAAAATGGCGATTCGGTCGGCAAGCTGCTCGGCTTCATCCAAATACTGCGTGGTGAGCAGTACGGTCGTGCCGCCGTTGGCAAGCGCCTTAACGATCTTCCAAACCTCGATCCGCGCCTCGGGGTCAAGCCCGGTAGTCGGCTCGTCGAGGAAAATGATCTGCGGATTACCGACAAGACTTAAGGCGATGTCGAGCCTGCGGCGCATCCCGCCCGAATACGTAGAAGCCCTACGGTCAGCGGCATCGATCAGGCCGAAGCGCGTAAGCAAGTCGTCCGCGACCTGACGCGGATTTTTGAGGTATCGCAGCTTGGCAATCATGATCAGATTTTCCCGTCCGGTCAATATTTCGTCCACGGCGGCGAATTGTCCGGTCAGACTGATCGCCTGCCGCACATGATCGGGTTTCGCCGCGACATCGAACCCGTTTACGGTCGCGGTTCCGCTGTCTGATTTGAGCAGCGTGGTGAGAATTTTGACTACCGTCGTTTTGCCCGCCCCGTTGGAGCCCAGCAGGGCGAAAATACTGCCCTTTGCCACCTCGAAATCTACGCCCTTTAGCACTTGAAGCTGCTTGTAGGATTTTCGCAGTCCTTTAACTTGAATGGAATTGGATTGCATACTGTTCCCCTCCCTTAGATAACCGTTACTTTTGACAAATCAACGACCCATAAGCCTTTAAGCGCCGCATAAGTCAGCTTATCCATCGTCGCGCCGTCAAAGCAGACGGTTTGGAAATCACGGTAAGATTTGTTCGTCATAGAAAAAGGTAGTCGGAATGACACATTCTTGAGTATCGCTCCACTAAACGAAGCGTCTTTCAGTGCAGACTTGTCAAACTTGACACCTATGAAGGTGTACCCGTCAAAACGCATTCCCCGCAGGTCGGAAGATTTGAAATCGACGCCGGTAAAGATACAACGATCAAAAATTGTTTGTCTAAGGTCGATCATGCTTAACTTCACGTCGGTCAGTTTTACGTCCGTAAATTTTGTTCCATCCAGCGACGACTTGCTGAAGTCGGTACGTACAAGGACGGATTTGCGGAAGCTCGCATCCGTAAGATCAGTGAGGGAAAAGGTGCAGTCTGTCAGATTTGCGCCGTCAAAATTGGCTTCCCGCACATTGCTGATTGCAAACGAGGTTCCGGTCAACTCGGCGCCGGCAAAGTCGGCTCCGCGCAACTCGGCCGCTTTGAATTCTCCTTTGTGTAAAGTAACGTCCGCGAAGTCACTCCCTTGAAGATCGATCGCACTCAGGTTTATCCGCACCTGCCGCTCCAGCGATCGGGAGACGTTAGCGACCTCCTGTACCGTTTGCTCAATGTCGCCAATGCTGTCAATGGTCATCTCAAAGGCTGTTTGATCGTCCTTGCCTTCGGCTTTGAGTTCACGATACCGCTCCTGCAAATCGGAGTGCAGATCAGCCTTTAATTCGGTGACGCTTTTTACCTCATCGTACGATGAGAAAACGCCGTTCAAATAGTTGGTTATTTTCTCATTCATCCTATCAACTCTCCTTAGATAACCGTTACTTTTGACACATCGGCATCCATGCCTTTTAGCGAAGCATAGGTCAACTTATCCATCATTGCACCGTCAAAGCAGACGGTTTTGATAACACGGAAATATTTTTTAGACAACGAAGAAGTCGGAAAAGATACGTTCTTGAGTGTCGCGCCCTTAAACGAAACTTCGTTTAATGCCGACTTGTCAAACTTGACGCCGATAAAGGTTTGACCGTCCAAATACAGCCCTCCCAGATTGGAAGATTTGAACTCCACTCCGTCAAAGATACAGTTTTCAAAGATTGTTTTACTAAGGTCGGTCAGGTTCAGCTTGACGTCGGTTAGTTTTACGCCTATGAATTTGGCTCCGGCCAGCCACGACTTGCTGAAATCGGTTCGTACAAGGATCGTCTTATTGAAGCTTGCATTTGCGAGATCAAGCGCGGACAGGCTGCAATCCGTCAGATTCGCTCCGTCAAAGTTGGCTTCGCGTACGTCGCTGCTCTTAAACGAACTGCCGGTCAAATCCGCGCCCGAAAAGTCTGAACCGTGAAGCGCGCTCCCCTTAAACAGTCCTTTACGGGCAGTAACGCCTGCAAAATCGCTCTGAGCTAGATTGCTTCCGCTAAAGTTTGTCACCACCTGCCGTTCCAGCGATCGGGAGACGTTAGCGACCTCCTGCACCGTTTGCTCAATGTCGCCGATGCTGTCAATGGTCATCTCAAAAGCGGTTTGATCGTCCTTGCCTTGGGCTTTGAGTTCACGATACCGCTCCTGCAAATCGGAGAGCAGATCGGCCTTTAATTCGGTGACGCTTTTTACTCCGTCGTAAGGTGCGAAAACACCGTTCAAATAGGTGGTCAATTTCTCGTTCATTACATCAACTCTCCCTATAGTAAGTTTTCAAGCACGCGCTTTGCGTACTCCCAGTTGCTTTTGTTGCGTTCGTAAGTCGTCTTGCCCTTTTCGGTAATCCTGAAATATTTACGCCGTCCGCCCTGCGATTCATCTCCCCAATACCACTCAATATCACCGTCGACCTCAAGCCGGCGGACACTGGAGTACATCGTCGCTTCCTTTAATTCATACTCGCCATCCGAGCGCTCGGCAATCAGTTTGACAATCTCGTAGCCGTAGCGGTCAGCTTCCGACAAGAGCCTTAAAATCATCGTATCCGTATGTCCGCGCAGCAGGTCGGATGTGATTTTGTTCTCGCTCATACAATCACCCTCCATATCTGCATGATACGACACACTACTGTGACTGTCAAGGTACTATTTTAATTACATTACCTTGTTAAGGAGGTGCCTTGAAAAATGGGCATGATCTTCGATCCACCCTCAACCGGAAGCGCTTTCAGTTTGCATCGAGCCCAGGCTAATAAGGTGCAATTGTACATATTAAAAAGCCCCCACCTAGTAATCAAGATGAGGGCGGGCTTCCATGTGCTCATATCAGGATATCAAAATCCATGGATTAAACTCCACATCCGTCTACGATGGCAAGGATTTTCAGGATCAACAGAGCAATTCATCAGCCATTGGGCTGCGTTCTCTCTTTGTTCGGGTGTGACCGGCACTCCCAAACAATCGGATAGCCTATCAATCATCTGGCAACATTTACCGTGGTCTCTTAAATCTTGAGATCGATGAGACCTAAGAATTCCGCAAACACGGTGAAAATTCATAGGATTCATGAATCTGCACCGAAACGTTCTCATTAAATACGGGTCAAGATAAGCCATAGTATCTCCAATTTCTCCTTTCGTATTAATCGTCTTTCTCACCATCAACGGCTTTCTCCCGCTTTGTGGCGGTTAGTCTAGCATATGTGAATGTCCAGAAAGGGGGCAGGGCTGCTTTCTCGTATAAGTGAAATTGATTATAAGCAGTAGCCTTTGTATTTCTTCATGTAGTGGCTTAACGTAAGCAAGGGCCAAATATGGGGATAACTGTGATAATGAATATAGAAATGCCCGGGCAGGCCGGCACCGGTCGGGTACGTTGATCGTTCGCTTTTCTGCCTGTTCCATTCCAATAAGTTGATCAGTCCTTTGTCGATCTCATCGGTTGGCTGATCATGGACGGCAATGAGGGTATCGAGTGCCCAAGCCGTATGAACAACCGTAGAGTAGGGAGCAGGAACATACCTTTTGCGTATATCGCTCTTGCAAGACTCGCCCCACCCGCCGTCCGATTGCCTGATCTTTAACAGCCAGTCGATCGCTTGTCGAATGATCGGATGATCGGCAGACATCCCGACTGCTCTCATTCCGGTGACCGCGGCCCATGTCCCATAGATATAAGAAATTCCCCACCGACCGTACCATGATCCATCTTTTTTTTGATTTTTGATAAGCCAGTGCACGCTGTCTTGAACCCGGAGATGAGTCATTGTCAATTTCAAGTGACTGCCCATAAATTCAAGGGTACGACCCGTTACATCCGCAGCAGAAGGATCTACAGCCGTATCCGCAAAGTTCTGTATGCGGAATAAGCGATTCATAGATGGGATGCTGTTCTTTTCAAAGGCGGCCCAGCCTCCATCATCATTTTGCATTCCTAACAACCAGTTAACTCCCGTTCTCCACGCCCCCCGATAATCTAATTGCTGGTCTGCAAACCGCGTAAGCGCCCGCAAAACGGCCTGCGTATCATCCACGTCCGGAATTGCGACGCTGCTTTCAGAAAATCCCCATCCTCCCGCGAGGCGAGCAAGGTTGTCTCCTCCCCCCTCCCTCAGATCTCTTTGCCGAAGGTCAAGTAAATATTGAGCAGCATTCTGAATCGCCGGATCTTCCGTCGTTAGTCCCGCTTCCTGTAAAGAATGACAAATCAGCGCCGTGTCCCATACCGTAGAAGGAGAGTTCTGAATATGGGCCTCATCGTTTAATTGGTGTCCAAAAGAGGTTAACCCCTGAATAGCATGCTGAATAACAGGAGAATCATGCTCGTAGCCGAGAGACAGTAACGCATAAATCATGAAAAAGGTAGCGCTCGCATAACTGCTTAAAGTGCCGTCCTGTTCTATATTTTGCAGCATATAACGCTCCGCTTTCTTAATTGCCGCCTTAGAGACAGGGTTGGCTGACCATCGTTCCGAGAACGCATGTAGCCAACGGCTCTTTGTATCCAGCTTTTTGTGTTTACGAGTTACGAATAAGTGGGTAATGTCCGGTGCGGATGGCTTCCTAAGCGAGAATTTTCGGTGGCAAAGAATCAATACGGGGGCAAAATGAGTGCGAACATAGGTGCTCCATCTGTAAAAGCTAAAGGGGATAAACTTAGGGATATGCAGCAAGAATAACGGAATCGGATAAAAAGCTGGCCAGGGATAAAGTCGATTTAAAGCCAGCATGAACTTGGTGGAAATATGAGCATTCTCAATTCCGCCGTTACGGAGGATAAAGGCTTCCGCCAACTTCATATGCCGGTCATGTCGATCTGAATAACCAGATAGCAACAGCCCGGTATAAGCCTCGATCGTAGAAGAGAGATGACCTTCATCATCGTCGTACTGCTTCCATGATCCATTCGCTGCCTGTTTGTTCAGCAAGCGCCGGCCGAGCAAGGGAATAAGCTCTTTGTCTGGGCTGTTAAGGGTGCTTAAGAGAATCATCATATAGGCATCTGTCACGGGTCCTGCTTCGAAACAATACTTCCAAGACCCGTTCGCCTGTTGTTCCGTCTTCAGACGGCTGATGTAACGTTCGATTTCTAATCGTACTCTCTCCAGCAGCTCCATAGTTGCACCCCGAAACAGGCGTTCACACCTTAGTTGGCTCATACTATGTACGGTGTGATCCTTTGGCAGAGGTTTTCACCTAGCAGGCTGATTTTCAATCATTTGCCTAGATGAGCATGGGCTGCGGACGACGCACTTATCAATATTTATCGGTAGCTAGGGGAGGACCAGCTAGAAGCCGAGTCCGTTCTCTTCTTGCCGGGTTCTTTCGTCATGGCTTATTACCTCCCTTTTGGTGTACAACAGAACAAAAGACGTTCGCCGAAGTTTGCTATACGACTTTGCGATATCTCGTTAGGAAAGTATATATAAGCTCGTCCATCAGAGGTTTGACGGCTTCAGTGTTTATCCCCTGTTGGAATAACGCCGGCCAAGTGAGAGCGCCTTCGATCATGGCGTAAAACACCCGCGCGGCAAGCGATGGATTGTCTATATGAAGTTTGTTGTCTTTGTGTGCAGCAATAAGCCACTTTATTAACAGTTCATGAGGAGAAGCGTACTTCGCCCTGGTCATTCTCGCGTAGTCGATATCTCTAATAAAAACGGAAGTAAGCACGCGCGATAATCCGAGCCTTGAGGGACTGTTAATCAAAAACAACTCGGCATTCGCAAATGCCGTTAATTGATCTTCCAACGATCTTGCAGGATCGTAGCTAATTTGCTTCAGAACTTGTTGCTCCTTGAGAAACATGGCAATCACCTCTTGAAAAAGATTCTCTTTATTCAAAAAGTGATTATAGACCGTGCGTTTGGAAACCCCTGCGAAATCAGCGATCCGATCCATGCTTGTATTGTCGTAACCCAGTTCGGCAAACACTTCCATGGCTCTGCTAAGTATGAGTTCACGCTTCTTGCTTGTATCTCTTTTCTTGGGAGCGGGTACGTTCATATCTTCGTATAATCCTCTCAAAATGACATCAAATAAACAACAATATGTAGCGTAATTACGCATTGACTGTTTATTAATTACACTGTACAGTGTAATTAAAGTTTGGAATAAATTCAATACCATTCCTTGCGGTTGGAGAGATCCGTATCTTCCGTATATCCCCTTTGAGTTTTTTGCCGGTATTTACATTCTGGTCAAAAGTTTCAAATTACAGCCCGGAAGGAATTGATTCCATGAAAGCGGTCGTGTGTACAAAATATGGCCCACCGGAAGTGCTTCGACTCGAGGAAGTAAACAAACCTTCTCCACAGCACGATGAAGTATGCATTAAAATCTACGCTACGGCAGTAACCGCAAGCGACATCTACATTCGGGGTTCGCAATTGCCGCTCCGGTTTTGGCTGCCGATGCGTCTCTTCTTAGGGCTAACAAAACCGAGAAAATCTATCCTAGGCATGGTGTTAGCAGGAGAAATCGAATCCATAGGCAAAGACATCAAACGGTTTAAACCGGGCGATCAAGTTTATGGGGTTACGGGTTTTGGACTCGGAGCCTATGCCCAGTACAAATGCATGAGAGAAACAGACTCTATGCACGGATGTCTATCGCTAAAACCCGAAAATATCAGTTACGAAGAGGCAACCTCCGCCGCGTATGGCGGACTGTTGGCGTTACAACGCATTGAGGAAGGAAATATTAAACCCGGTCATCAGGTGCTGATATTCGGAGCTTCGGGAACTTCCGGTACCGCGGCCGTACAACTGGCTAAATATTACGGCGCTGAAGTTACCGGAGTATGCAGCACTCGAAACTTGGAATTTATACATGCTTTGGGTGCGGATAAAATGATTGATTACGCCCAAGACGATGCGGTAAATCTCGTCGAGCGCTACGACTTCGTGCTCGATGCAGCCGGAAGATATAAAACTTCTAAATTGAAGGAAATATGCAAAAAGTCGCTTAAACCAAAAGGTAAATATATCTCCATCGATGATGGAAAATTAGAATTGAATTCAGAGCGTCTTGCGAAGATCAAAGCGCTAATCCAAGCCGGGCATTTTAAACCGGTCGTAGACGCAATCTATCCTATGGATCGAATTGTAGAAGCACATGAATATGTCGAAAGGGGACGCAAAAGAGGCGGGGTAGCCGTATTCATTGAACATTCCGACTAATGAGAACAAAAAAAGGCTGAATTTGCGTTTGCAATGCGGCAAATTCGGCCTTTTTCTGTCGAATCTCAATCAATCGTTTGCGCCGGTACGTGTAGAGGTCCGGTCAGCAGACTTATCTTCGAGAGCTCTTTATCTTTCCGACGACGTCCTTAATAGCGGCAATAATCGCGTCCGGGCGCTCCAACTGCATAACGTGGCTGGAGTCTGCAAGAACTTGATGCGTGCTGTTGGAAGACCAGCCGGCCTGCTCGGCCTGCATGCTTGCCCAAGCCGCTTCCGCATGATCGAACTGTTCGCGCGTGAGGCCGCTTGCGGTCCGTTCGGTTTCGCTGAAAGCGCTCCAAGGCTTTCCTCTGGAGAGCACGGCGAGGGGAAGGCTACCGAGGGTACGGAATGTTCCGGCTTCACGTAGCGAATCTTCGAATGCGGCTGCCTCCGCGAAGGCGGCCTTGAGCGATGTCGGTTGATAGGCCGTGATCGCTTTAGCCGTCTGGGGCGGCAACTCCGGGACCTCGGCATCGGGAAGCACGAGCCTTGGCAAACCGGACCACGCAACCGCCGCAAGGGCTCGAAACACGATTGGAATCGGATCGCTTTCCGGCTCGCCGGTGGCCCGAGCGAGGCGCGCGGTCTGTTCTGGATGCGAGGCATCGACCAGAACCATCCCGGCGACTTCTTTTCCGTAATGCTTGGTGAACGTCATGACGTACGGGCCGCCCATCGACGCACCGACCATAAGATAAGGCGGTTTTTCATTCGCGGCACGCATAACCTTGTGAAAATCTTCAGCAATGGCGAGACCGTTGCGCTGACCTTTAGCCGGATCGCTCCACATAATGCCGGCCCGGTCATAGGAGCATACTCGCGTGAACCGGGCGACCTGCTCCTGCACGGGTTGCCATAGCGCAGACCCGCTGGTGTCGGCACCCGCCTCGAGCACGACAAGCGGCGTGCCTTGACCTTCGCAATTCAGGTGGATCTGGCGACCGCCTATGTCCACAAGCCTTCCAGGCGGCGGGAAATCTTCGGCGGCTCGATTGCGAGACGATTGTTCGTACACGGAGCCGATTAAGACTAGAACCATTGCAAGGATAGCGAGGGCGATGGCCGCGCGCTTTGTCCAACGACGAAAAAATAGACGCATATTTCTCCTCCAACTGTAAACGTATTGTTTTTCCTACCTGTGACTGCTCTTCCGACGGTTAGCTAATTCATGTAAACTCTCTCTCCTTTTCTTTCATCTAGGCACACTATACTCGCCTTATTTAAATTGAAAATGAATGGAGAATTACAAAAAAACAATCGGAGGCCGAAAGCCCCCGATTGCTATGAAGGTAAGACGTGCTATGCGGTTGTTACGGGCTCATCCCGAGCGGCAGCTTCACGGTGAATACCGAACCTCCGTCCGGCGCTCCGTCCGCCCGGATTTCTCCTTCATGGATATCCACGATTTGTTTGACGATGGATAGTCCCAGTCCGCTTCCGCTGACGGCGCGGTCACGGGCCTTATCCGCTTTGTGAAACGGCTTGAAAATATCCGTCCGCTGATCCTCCGGTATTCCGATCCCGTTGTCCGTTATGCGGACGACCGCCGACCGGTCGTCGGTATAGGCGCGGATGCAAACCCTTCCGAGAACGGGAGTGAATTTAATGGCGTTGCTCAGTAAATTCGTCCATACCTGGCTGAGTTGATCCTCGTCCGCATGAACGGTTACCGGTTCCAGGTCCAATTCGACGGCGATTTCTTTGCCCGACCATTGCGGCTCTAGAGCGATGACAATATTGCGGAGCTGTTCGTCAAGCCGGTAAGCCGAAGATTGGACGGGATGACGATGATGCTGCAAGGAAGAAAGCCGCAGCAGGTTCTGGCTGATCCTGGACAACCTCTCGCTTTCTTCCTCGATAATCGTCAGGTAATACATTCGGCTTTCCTCGCTCATGCGTTTCTGCTTCAGCGCCTTGGCGAAACCCGAGATGGACGTCAGCGGCGACTGGATCTCATGCGATACGTTCGCCACGAATTCCCGCCTCATCCGGTCCAACTTGGCGACTTCCTGCGCCATATCGTTAAAGCTCGCGTTAAGCTGTCCGATCTCATCCTTACGATTTGTCCGGAGCTGCACGTCATAATGGCCTTGAGCCATTTGCCCGGCCGCGTCTCTCAGCCGAAGAAGCGGCTTCACAATGAATCTCGCGCCGACCAGAACGAGGAAACTTCCGATCAGAAAGACGGTCAACAGCTCCGTGTTGACTTCTTTGTTCGACTGCATCCACATTTCATTGCTCTTCAGCATGACGAATAAGGCATAGGACTTGCCGTCAACCGGGAACGGAAGTCCGACCATCGGATACCGCCCTTCGTTCCCGATTTCTCTGGCTACGCCGCCGGCCAGCACGCTGCGAACCCGTTCCGCCCCGGGAACGACGGGCTCCGCCCCGTCTTCCAGCAGCGGCTTGCCTGAGACGTCGAACAGTTGAATCGCGTAAATCGAGATGCTGGAAACGTTATTCATGAAAGGAATCAATTCCGTTCCGGGGGACGAACGGTAGGTCTGAATGATTTGCTTGCCGTTCGACAGTAGGCTATTCTCCAGCGTTCGTTCGAACGGTTTCTGGAACAGCAGCGCAGACGCGACGGAAGCGATGACGAGGCTGACGACGATAATGCCGATGAAGAGGAGAACCATGCGGGTATAGAGCGATTTAATCCCGGTACACCTCCAGGCGGTAGCCGAGACCTCGCAGCGTTACAATGCGGAAATCAGACTCGTGTTCGGCGAAGCGATCCCGAAGCCGCTTGATATGAACGTCCACGGTCCGCTCGCCTCCTTCATAATCCATTCCCCATATTTCTTCGATCAGACGATCCCTGGTGAACAACTGCACCGGATAACTCCCGAACTTGTAGAGCAGCTCGAATTCTTTCATCGGCAAGGTGATCTCCAGGCCGTCCTTGTTCACCACCTGGTAGCTTTTGCGGTCCAACTGCAGATCGCCAAGCCGAACCGTTTGGGAACAGGCTATGCGGTAACGTTTCAACAGCGCCTTGACCCGCAGCGTAAGCTCCATCGGGTCGAACGGCTTCGCGAGATAATCGTCGGTACCTAGCTTGAAGCCTTTGATCCGGTCCGCCGGCTCGCCTTTTGCGGTAATCATGAGAATTGGCATGTCGCCAAGCTCTCGGAGCTTGGCGCACAAGTCCCAACCGTCCATGCTCGGCATCATGATATCCAAGACGACCAGATCCGGCGAATGATTCTCGGCGTATTCCAGCGCTTCAACGCCGTTTCCCTTCTGCACGACTTCGATCCCTTCGTCTTCGAGGTAGAGCCGTACCAGTTCGCGAATGTGCGCATCGTCGTCCACAACCAGCACTTTGGGCATCCGTCTTCCTCCTTTCCGCCTGCGCCGTTACATTTTACGACAGTTGTTTAAACTCAGTATGAACGGAAGCCTCCGGCTGGATAAGCTGTCTAAATCCCGCGTCCGACGCTGGCCTCCGATATTCGATAAATTACTCAAGAGCTTGCAGTTCTTCACGAATCAACTTCAGCTCTTGTATTCCCTGATTAAGTATTTCTTTAGGCGGCTGAAATCGAATGTCTAGCTTCTTGCCTGTCCTGCTGATTTTCCAATCCCGTAATGCTTTACCAATAAACAAATCATACGTCTCGTCTAAATGTTGACCCAAGGCTACTAACTTTTCCTTATTCATTTTCGGTAATTTGAGTTTAAATTGATTAACGATTTCCTTGTACTCTCTATCAAATTGTTGAATGATCTCTAGATAATCATCGTAAAGCTCATAATCTGCTTTTACCTCATATGCAAAATCCATAATGATCGATTCTCCAGGCACGGCCAATATCCAATATAGATTGGATTGTTCTTCGCTAATAGGGAGATGCTCGCCCTCTTTCGCTGCTAATTCATTGACAAATGCCCTGAAATATCCCAATTCCTTTCCCCTATCAATATATTCATTCATGAGAATTCCTTTTTCAAGCGCAGCTTGATTTGATTTATGGTCAAAATACATTTTCAGCAAAAATGCATTTACTGCAATCGAAAGAATGAGACAAACAACAATCGCGCTATTTTTATTCATTCCTCTTCCTCCCTCGTAAAAGCGAACGCTATCAGGTTTCTCAATTCGCAGGCAGATTTGGCACCTTGATCCAAACTCCCCAGTATATAATTAGTTCTCTCACAATCCCTCATTGTCACACTTGCAGGGCAATCGCATTAGGAATCGCTTAGTTTTCTAGGTACACTACGTTGGCTTGAACCTAACGGAACCAGCGGCCGCTATTCTGCTCAAAAAGGCAATTTTTAAAATCTAACGGAAATGAGCGCTCTTATTTTATTGTTTTTCAGTGAAAGCATACCTATTGTGTCTAAATAGAGGCTGCTAGTTCCGTTAAAATTCTAGAACACTTCTTTTCGACGAAATAGAGGCTACGGCAGACGTTAGAAAAAAACGCTCGGCAACGGCAACGGACGATAGGCGGTTTTAAGTTTCAAAAGAATCGTTATGTCAGCGAATTTTTGCTGGATTTATACCTTTGGTGCAAGGTGACGTGAGTCAGGGTGCAGCGCGATGGCGATCACCCATGGCCCCGGGCTCAATTGGTAGTATAATTACTGACTTATATCTAAACTTAATAAATTCGTAGTACTTGAAGTATTCGTGGAATAATGATCATGTCCTGCTCGCTAGACTGCGTTGCTGCAGCTGACGCCTTGGTTCCTGTAACTGCCATCGCCGGGTTCTTGTTTGCATGCAAGCTGTTGAACGAAAACGCCAAAGAAGGCCGCGACGGTCCCCGAACGGCAACCTGTCACAGCCCTCCAACCCGCATCCAAGCGCGGCCTCTCTGAGATCTGGATTTATCGGTAAAAACTTCCCTGAAAGTGCGAATAAGCGTTGTGTTACAGTTAAAATACATGGCATACTCTTCCGGACTCGACTCCTTCAAGGCTATTCTAATCGTGCTTCCACGTTTCGCAATATAACTAGGTTCTCCCCTTCTTTCTCCTTGCATCAGATAAGAAAATTTTGATTACAATTTGGTCGCAGAGCTGTCTTCTACTTGTGGCATGATTTCAACGCGGTAATCTACAACTTTAACTGTTGACTCCATGTTGACTTCAACGCATAAAAATACAGAGCGGTGGCGGTCATCGCGCCATGCTCTGTATTCATAATCTACATACTGCCACATGTCTCTAATCCTTCTCTTCCCCCGTCGCGATCGGATTCTCGCTGTAAGAAATCCAATCGCTCCAGCTTCTTTTCCCCCACGAACCCCTATGCTAGAATAGTTCCAACGCCGAAAAGTAGAGGTTCCGATCAGCGCGGCGGGAATGCATCGGAGGATATGCCAGCGCTCATGTGCAAAGACCTCCCTTGGCTACGCTTGGGAGGACTTGTGGAGCAAGAAGCTCGTGGAGGACGGGGCTGGCGGAACAGTGTGGTTTGAGCCAAGGGGAAGTATCCACCTGTGGCTGGGTCAAGCCGAGCGGATCGCCTACAAAAGGCCAAGTGAAGCAAGGTAGCACCCGGAGGGTGGACGACCACAACGGCAATCATGTTTGCAGCCTGTTGGCGGTTGTTTGCAACTTCTTACTGCTCCTTCGTAACTTTCCATGAAGGAAGCTTAAAAATAGCCTGGAACACTTGTTCCAGGCTAAAGCCATAATCTCCATATAAAAAGATTACTGGCTTAAAGAATACAGATAAAAACCATAGTCTGTGGGTGTTCCCGGATGCCCCAATTGCCGAAGCATGGCGGTCACATTACCGCGGTGGTACGTTCCATGGTTCACAAAGTGCTGAATATAATCCACACACCGGGCATTGAACGTCCCGGAAGGATAAACGACTTCGATGTCCTCATGCTGTTCAATGAATATCCGAAATCGATCGGCCAGATCATTCATCATCTGACTTAACTCTTCTATGCGCTTTCCTTTAGTCTCTGCCACTATGGAATCGATCGAGTCTTTCAAGCGCTCCAAATATTCAACCGACATGTCAGTGACGCCACCCGCGACAAAGAATGACAGCCAACCTCGATCAATCACATAAATATGAACCATTGTGTCGAAGATAGTCGGAAATACGCTGACAATCTCCTTTCGGTATACCTCCTCTGAAAGCTCCTGTAAATATTCGCAAATCTTCCGGTTCGCCCAAACGTGATAATTGAACTGCTGCAATGCATACTTCTTCAAATCGGTTTCCCCTTTCGATTGGGGAATCACGCAGTTTAAGGGCGATTATGCGCTAATCCCCTAATAATTTGCCCGTAGTTGACTGTTGTTTTCATTTTAAACGCCTCCTGATATTCATCTGAGTCCATGCTAACACAATAGGTTATCAAGAACAATTGGGCAGGAAATGTTGACAGCACCAGCCTCAGTTCGCCATCATTTGATAGATTGCTCCGCACGAAAGGACTTGCCGCACCTGCTTGTGAATGGACAGAAGCAAAGCGCACGATCATTCAACAACCACCTGTCCCGAATGCCCAACTGTGGCTGGCTCCGGGGTTCTGTCAACTGCTTTCGCCAACTTCTTGTTTGCAAGCTGTTGACGGAAAAGCCAAAGGGGGCTGTGACAGGTTACTTGCTCCCACCCTGTCGCAGCCCCCTAAACCGCGCCCGACGCGGCTTTTCGGCTCTTACTCTTCCCCCACAGCCACCGGATTCCCCTCATAGCTAATCCAATCGCTCCAGCTTCTTATCCCCCCACTAACCCCTATCCTCAAAGGGTTCCAACGCCAAAAAGTAGGGGTTCGGACCATCGCTGCGGGAATGCCTCGGAGGATATGCCAGCGCCCATGTGCAACGACCTCCCTTGGCTACACTTGGGAGGACTTTGGGAGCAAGAAGCCCGTGGACGACGGGGCTGGCGGAACAGTATGGTTTGAGCCAAAACGAGGTATCCACCTGTGGCTGGGTCAAGCCGAACGGAACGCCAACAAAATGCCGTGAAGCGAGGTAGCACCCCAAAGGGTGGATGGGTTGGACACTGTTGTTTGCCGCTTGTTGGTGGTTGTTTGCAAAATTGCAGTCCTAGTTGACAGCTACATGGTAGGTTGTATAGTAATAGGTTTCATTTGAACCGTTATACTCTATTGTCCCACTTGACCAGATGTCTTTTTTTACATCCCTACCTAGGAAATCCTTTTCAGTTACGTATTTCAATCGATCTTCGAGGTTAGTGTAAACATAGTTTGATATACAAACATGGTTAGGAGAATGAGCTTTATCACTTAATACGACAGATTTGTTAACAGAGTTTCCAATCCAAATCAAGTCTTTATTATTGGAATCCCCACCAACCCCGATCTTTGTACAAAGAATTTTCCCATCATCTAAACCAATTCCAAAATCTATAGCTGAATACTTGGCTAAATAGTTATTTATTCCACTTTCAGAGTTGGTAATCATATATTTCATTTGCATTGCAGCTTGAACTGCATTAGTTAAAGTTGTTTTTGATGTGCCTTGGAAAAAGACTAGCATGCTGTCGCCATTAAAGCTCCTCACTTCTCCACCGAGCTTATCTGCTAATTTTATTATTGTATGAAAGTAAGCCATATGTATTTTGGCAACCGTAGATTTATTATGATTATTCAGTATCTTTGTTGAGCCCCGCATATCTATAAATAATACAGTTGCTTCAAACCTTAATCCTTTATTTCCAAATGTTAACTTAGCGTTATCAATAGAGGGAACATAGGTTACATCTTCAGTAACAAAATCCTCATCCATTATTTCCTTGACTTTTTTCTTAATGCTTTCTTTCAAAGACATTTGCTTCACCTCTTTATAATATTTGAATGAGTATAATGTAAACCGTCAGAAATCCAACAGTGTACAGGAGTCCATTAAAGACATACCCTAGACGATGTGTCTTAATAGTCATTATTTTTGCTACTTCGTGAATTTGCCCAGCTATCTCTTCGATAATTTGATCTTCCGAAATGGACTTCAGTCGAGAATTCAGAACATTTTTACGTATACTAGAGATATGTTCAAAGTAAAAGACAGAATGCTCGTCTTCTTTGTAGTTCATTGCAAGTCGAGGCTTAAGTATTTTTACAATGATAAAATATATCTGTCTAACAATATTTCCTAAAGTTAGAACACCAAATACAAATATAAGACTCGAACCAATACCCGGAACTAGGCTTAGCTTGAATGGATTAATAAACGATTGCGTTTTAGAAAACTCAATATAAGCAGTTATTATAAACCCATAAACAACCAGCACTGCAGCAGCTTTTTGATCAATAAAACGGATTAATTCTTGGATATTTTTAAAACTATCCATAGCAAATTGAATTTGCTTCGTCTTGTCTGTCTCATATATCTGTTGTGTATCGTCTGAACTACTATTCGACATTTTTCCCACCAATCCAAACTGGAAGATTGCTATGTACTTATTACCATCTTACCATTTAGGGCCAAAAAGAACCATCATTGTAAGACGCATCCTCCAAGTGATTTGCCATCATCTTGTTGAAATAAAACTAAACCTTTTAAAATCAAAATAGCCCGATTGCCGCCAACCTTGGCGGTATTTTTCGCGAAAGGAGATAATTATATGCCAACAGCAACTCGTGAACGGCTAGCTTCTTCTAAGATCACCCTACATCATCCGATTGATTATTACTTTGATATATTTTTTCGCGCCAAGAAAATCGAAGGGTTGAAGCCCCGGACGCTGAACGACCACAAAAGCCACTACCGTTACCTGCAACGCTGGCTGACTAAACACCACCCGACACTCAAACTGGAAGAACTGACCGCTGACCACTTTCGCCAGTACGTCGGGCACATGCTGACCGAACAGGCTCTATACGACGGACACCCGACGTTGCAAGACCACAACACAGCCCAAGGTTTGTCCCCCGCAACCGTGAACATCCGTACCCGGACGCTCAAGTGCTTCCTTCGGTTTCTCCACGACGAAGGCTACCTGCAAACTGACCTTGCTTCCCGTGTCAAACTGCAAAAGGTAAAAGAGGACACGCTTGGTGCATTCGAGAAAGAGCAAGTCCTCCAACTGCTAGCAGCGCCAAACCAGCGGGAGTATACCGGCTTCCGTGACTACGTGCTGCTCACCTTGCTTTTCGACACCGGATTGCGGATCAACGAAGCGCTGAACCTCACTGCGGATGACCTAGACGTTGCCAATAGAACAATCACTGTCCGCGCCACCGTTGCCAAGAACGGCACGTCAAGGGTTGTACCTGTACGCAAACGTACTGCGGAACTTCTCGCCGCACTCATCCAAGAGAACCGAAAGCAGTTTGCCACCCGCTGCCCTTCCACCGTGTTTCTGCTCAACTACGGCAAGCCCCTGACGTACAACCAAGCCTATGAGCGTATCCGTCTCCACGGCGACAAAGCTGGAATAACTGGCGTTCGAGTTTCTCCGCACACGTTCCGGCACACGTTCGCAACGCTGTACGTCCTTAATGGCGGCGACCCTTTCACGCTGCAAAAGATACTCGGCCACCATGATTTCAGTATGGTCAGGAAATACGTCCAAGTGAATCAACGTGACCTGCAAGAGAAACACGAACAAAGCAGTCCGTTGGCTGGCGTGTAACCAAAGCAAGCGCAGGTGCCGGACAAGTACAATGAAACATACTACCTTCCAATCTATACTTGAACCATAAATAATCGGGATTCTTTGAATGGTATCTGGAGAGCTTTTGTAAAATCGCTTTTCCGGTTGTGTGTTCAAATATCTTCGTGGAGTAGAATGTGAGGCCCAACGCCAATATAATCGATAGCTGTATACGACAAAACGAACGATGTCGCGAAAACGTCGGTGGTGCTTCTTGTATTGCCGCCGCTGTTCTCCAAACCGTAGAACCCGCCGCGTCAGGTGTTCCACCAGTCGAACAGCGACAAAAGGGACTGATACGACGGGTTCGTCGTTTTTCTGAGCTATTTTTCTGAGATTGCGTCAGTATATAGCAACCCGATTCAGTTGTTCGAAACCTGTTGGTTTGAAAGTTTTGCTAGTGTTGTTCGACTGGTCGAATCAGGTTGTACCCATATGATGAAGAGAAACGGAAAGGTGCTTTCGTTGTGTTAGAAGTTTGAAAAGGGGCAAACCTAGCTATCCACCCACACAAGGCTAAGGAAAGTACCTTTTGTGGCTCGGAAAATAGCGAAAGCCGCCTAACCTGAGTGCAGGAAAGGCGGCTTTCTGTTGTTTTTTGGGGAAGCTGCGATTATTGGTAAACTCAACTAAGAGTACCGACAGCCTCCACCATAGGTAAAACCCGTGACGCTAAAACCCAAGATGAACCATGCCCTCAAATTTTATGCTGAATTTTATCGCATTGAATCTTTCCCCGTCAAGTTAGCCTTTGTCGACGCTCTTGCCCATGGATTCAGCCACAAACCCCATCCGTTCACAACCCAACCCATCCACCCTTTGGGGTGCTACCTCGCTTCACGGCATTTTGTTGGCGTTCCGTTCGGCTTGACCCAGCCACAGGTGGATACCTCGTTTTGGCTCAAACCATACTGTTCCGCCAGCCCCGTCGTCCACGGGCTTCTTGCTCCCAAAGTCCTCCCAAGTGTAGCCAAGGGAGGTCGTTGCACATGGGCGCTGGCATATCCTCCGAGGCATTCCCGCAGCGATGGTCCGAACCCCTACTTTTTGGCGTTGGAACCCTTTGAGGATAGGGGTTAGTGGGGGGATAAGAAGCTGGAGCGATTGGATTAGCTACAGTGAGAATCCGGTAGCGACGGGAGAAGAGTAAGAGCCGAGAGGCCGCGTCGGACGCGGGTTTGGGGGCTGTGACAGGTTATGAGCATGTGACCTGTTGCGGCCCTCTTTGGGCTTTTCCGTCAACAGCTTGCAAACAAGAACCCGAGGAAAGCAGTTGCAAGCGGCCCGGAGCCAGCCACAGTAAGGCGGTCGGGTCAGGTTGTTGTTGAATGGCTTCGTGCGCCTTGCTTCCGTCCATCCACAAACAGGCGGGGCGCAACCTTTCGTGCGGAGCAAGTGGACGATCACCTTTGGGAGCAATTCGCTTGGCTTTCCTAGGCGTTGTTGGTATCCCCCGGTTTGGCGGCATCGGCAACAAGAACACGTCGGTTCGGGGGAGTGGACGGGGCAGAACCGGAGCCGTTCCACCGTGCAAACCATCACGACCGGGAGCCGTTCGGGGCGGCGAGGTTAGAGAGAGGTCTTGTTGTGATTGACAAGCGTTCAAGGGATGATCCAGCCACAACCCCGGAAGGGTCAAAAGCGGAGCGGCTCCAAGAGCTAACGCAACCTTACATTCCAACACTCTTGAGCGTAAGGTTGAACAAGCTCCGCAGGGAGCGGTGGTTGTATAACAATAGAAGTTGAAGAACTTACACTTCTTCATTCTGAGCGTAAGGTTTCCGGCGATCGCTCTCCACGGCTCCAGCTTGCCAAACCTTACGCTCCAGGACAAATTCGGTACTTCGGCCTACTGTGTCGTTCTGCCGGGGGTATTTGCATCACTCGAATGGCTCCGGAGCGTAAGGATAGCCATCCCACCGCCGCTCGCTCCGGGCTTCGTCAACCTTACGCTTGTCTTCCGAGAACGTAAGAACAACAGTGCGGCGAATCTGGCTCGGAACTGCTCTTGCCGGGCTTCGCGTCACCCTTACGGCACTCGTGAGAGCCACGTAAGGACAGCAAAAGGGAGCAGCCCGAAAGCCACTCCCCACTGGAAACTAATCGTTGAAAAACCCGTGTTTTTGGAAAGCTTGGAGTTGCTCTTCGTTCAGCCACACCTGTAGCTGTTCGAGCTTGTCCAGCACTTCTTTCTTGCCAACTTCTCTCCCGGCATCATGTTCCATTGAACCCTTCAAGTCCTTCGTTGCATGCTCGGCTTCCAAGCGCGAGTTGGTCAAACGAATATCGTTCCACAGTTCTGCGCGGATCTCCGGCACTTGCTTCGCCAGTGCTTCGATGTCGATCCCAATCGCTCTGATCGTCTTTTGGTACATATACTTTGTTACGCCTTCCTTGCCGCCTTGGACAAAAGGTTGTTCGGCTAGATTGGCGAGCAGATCGTTTTGCCCCGCCTCCTGCCCCTTGCTTTTCACGTCTTCCAGAAACTTTTCCACCCAGTATGTCTTGCTTAGCCAAAACTGCTTGCCGTCCACTAGTGTCTGTTTCTCCTTCGACACGTTCTCGTCCGTATGCTTGTTCTGCACGAACTTGAGAAAGCGGATGTACGGTTCTTCGGGGTTAGCCAGGCTCCGCTGCTCCATGATAATTTCGATGATCTTGGTGATCGTTTCCGGGCTGATCTGATTTGCTCCAACATACTCCGCCAAGTCGTTCATCATCAGGATGCCGAACACAACCGCGCTCGCTGCGCTATACGCCCGTTGGTCTCCGTCGGTACGACCGACAATTTCCTCTGCGCGGGCGAACCACTCGTGCCACTTGTCCTGCCTCTCAATCAGGTACAACAAATATGGATATAGGAAATGGCTGAAGTCTGCCCGCAAAAGCTTGGCAACATCGGCTTGCTTCATGGCGCGGTCTGCTTTCCGGACGTGGACGGGGAGGCAACGATCTGCTACTGCTTCATTATCAATATAGATGTTGCCTTGCAGAATCAGCGGTGCGCTCAACTGGCTCACACTGTTTTGCTTGTTCGTCTCACCACGCTCAATCTTGTCGCGGTTATAGACGGCTTTAAGTATCGCTATCGGCCTCGCTTCTTTATTCTTCACCAGAACAAACTCTTCCGACACGACAACAAAGGCGTTGGTTGCAGCGAGCGCCATTTGGAGTGGCTGGGCGGTTGAAATAAACGCAATTGCATCACTCACAGATTTATACCCAAGCATTGCGGCGATAATCTTGGCAAGGGTTGACTTCCCGCCTCCCGGCTCTCCGTACTTAAATAAGATGGGGAAGTACAATTTGTTCTCGTAGTATAGTTGGCTTAAAAGGCTAGCGAAGCTCCAAGCGAGCGTGATCGTGGACTTGTTGTTCGCTAGTATTTCCGGCACTTCGTTCAGCAAGGTTCGTGCCGTATTCTTAAACTTCTCTTCGTCACTATCTAGCCGAACGTACGATTTGGTTTTTGACGCATATATGCCCTCGCAGTAGATTGTCGAGGTGATCTTACTGTGCGTTTTCACAATCCGTTGCAGCTTCTCCTGCGTGTCGTAGATCAGGAAATAATACTCGCCCGTCTTGGTGTCCTTGTATAGTCCCGTTTGATCGATCATGTTGACATGTGGCTGACTACGGGCAGGAGCTTTAAGGAACTTGACGAACTTGGCGAATTGTTTCTGGTCAACCAAGAGATCAGCTTCCGTCGGGAGCTTCTTGCGAAAGGCATCTACGGTCGTCAAGCTCGTCTTGTCGAAGAAGGCGCTCGATTTAACCAACTTACCATTTACTCTAACATCAGCCAACAAGCCACGGTCGCCGCTGACGAAGCGCGTATTGTCGAACACAAAGTTAGTTATCGGGCTAAGGTCTACCCCTTTGCTAGTGAAGTTTACTTGCAGGTACAAGCCTTTGTTTGCAACAAATCGCTCCGAACCCGCTTGCGCAATCAAAGCTGCTTCTTCTTGTTCAGCCTCGTTCAGTATGTCTTCTGCACTCATTTTATTTCCTCGCTTTCCATTGTGATCGTCTCCAACGGATTGCTTCCCGCTGGGCGCTGTTGTAAAATCTCGGTATAAAACATAAGGTTAAGCGGTACATGAGAGAGGCAACCGATTCCTAGGTCGGGTGGCTCTCTTTTCTTGTGTTGGGCGGTCTATGGGCTTCACTCCCCGAGGTTCAACTCGACCGACAGCTACGTAGCTCTGGGTGCGAGGTAGCCGTTTGGGTCGGTAAGGCATTCTACCCGCTCTACTTGGAGGTGGGCAAGCCCCCTCGGCAGAAGCGCCCGCGCCGTGCCTCGCAATACCCTGTCTGGCTTGACCTTTGTTGACCAATAATTGACGACTGGATTATTTGCGTGTTTTACTGGTTTTACAGGGGTAGGCCGTTTGGGTTCGGATGCCACTGCAAGACAGGGTAGCCGCTTGGATTTGAACCCGGCCACAGCCTGTTGGTGCGGCAAGCACCGTGACGGAAACACAAAGGTTGACTAGCTTTGACCCAAACGGTTGTTGGTGACCGCTTAGGTCAGCCAACGAGGACCATAGCCAAAAGATGTGCGTCTGTTCGCTTTTCACAAAGCGGATGGACGCTTTTTTGAGGCCAAAAATCTATATACGACAGGAGGAAGTTGGAATGCGAGGTTGTGTAAGCAAACGCGGTAACAAATGGTCATGGGTGGTAGAAATGGGCAAGAATAACGAGGGAAAGCGTCGGCAAAAGAGCAAGGGTGGGTATGAATCCAAAGTCGATGCGGAGAAGGCGCTCCAGAAGGTTCTCCACGAGCTAAACACCGATACTTACGTCGAAGCGACGAAGGATGACGTAAAGACCTTCTTCACGTCGTGGTTGGCGCAGAAGCAAATGAGCATCCGTCCCGGTACATACAAGACTTATCGGTGGCTGGTCAATTATCATATCATCCCGCAGCTTGGACAACACAAGATGGTTAACCTGTCGCCACAACATTTGGTGAGCATGTACGAGAGACTTGGAAGCGGCGAAAAGCGTCTATCCCCGCAGACGATCAACCACGTTCATAAGGTACTGCACGACGGTTTAGAGACGGCGGTTAAGTGGGGACTTCTCGTGAAGAACGTTGCGCATGTGGTTAAGCCCCCGGCGATCCCCAAGAGTGAGACGAAGACTTGGACGGACGTGGAATTGATGCAGTTTCTAGAGTTCACGATGAACAGCCGTTATCACATTATCTTTTTGCTTGCGGCAACAACCGGGATGCGTCGTGGAGAAGTTTTAGGGGTGAAGTGGGAGGATATCGATCTAACAACAGGTCGGCTATGTGTCCGGCGATCATACACTCGTGGAGTTGTCGGACATATCTTTCAGGAACCAAAGACGGTGGCGGGTATCCGAACAATCGCGCTGCCACAACAAACCGTCGAGGCGCTCAAGAAGCACCGTCTTGGATTAGAGGAAGACCGAAAGAAGGCAGAGAAGAACGGAACGGAGTACAACGATCACGGTCTGGTAGTTCAGACACGTAACGGCTTCCCGGTCAGCCCATACTTCTTGGAATCGCGTTGGCTAGACTTGCTACGGAAATCAGGTTTACCAAAGATCAGGTTGCACGATCTACGGCACACTCACGCCAGTTTGCTGCTAAAAGCGGGAATTCACCCGAAAGCCGTTAGTGAGCGGCTTGGTCATTCATCAATCATGATAACATTAGACAGATACTCACATTTGTTTCCTACACTCCAACAAGAAGCAGCAGAGAAACTGGATGATTTATTAAAATGGCCCCAAAATGATCACAATGACCTATAATTTCGACATATTAATTTGTCAAGCATCAAATTGATTATATATTTTACATTTTTCCGAATTATGATAGTATATAAGTGACTATGTAGGTAACTATTGCTAGATTGAGGTGAAAATTATGAAAATCGACTGGGCTTGTTATATTAATGGGGAAACTGTGGAAGAAGTTTACTATGAGCAACTGGACGATACACTGTACCAATCACAGTATGTTGACCACTTGTTCTGCACTACTGAGAACTGTGAAGCAGAAATAAAGTTCACTGAAAGAAAAGATGGTGTCAAATTCTTTAGTACAAAGAATGGACAAGGAACCAAACATCTTCTAGATTGTCCATATTATCTGAATTATGATGGCGAAGTCCCGAGAAAGAAGCTAATTGGGGTTCCTGTTGACGGCTCGGTATCTGATGATTGGATATTAAACACTTTACTAAGTAAGAGCAGGAGTCTTAAGAACAAAAATAAACCCCCGAAGGTTAGAAAGAAGCCTGGCTCCTCCAAACGCGTAATAAATACAGGAGAGGAAAATGTTCCAGTACCAGTTGATGGAGGCGTTACCGGTACGGATAATATAGTAGATAATATTAGGTTTGGCACTATTAATTCGAATTTCGTAACAAAGGACTTTCTTGGTCAAAGAAGACGCATCGTTGGCACAGCAATAGAAGCAGAGTATATCGATAATGGTAGTGATGATGAGTTTGGAGTTATACGCCTTCAAAATGATAACATTCACATAAATGCTTACTTCCCCCCTGCCTTTTATGCAGATCCAAGAGTTACTACTAAGACTGCCTTAGAGACATATATAAACTTAATCAAGCAAGAGATCGTGAAGGGAAAACAAATAACTATTATATGCTTAGGGTTACTAGAGGAAGATAGAAGGGGTAATGGTATCAATATTAACATTATCAACTTTAAACATATAATTGCGAATGAGGACAAATATTATAAAATTATTACTAGCGGAAAAGTATCTGACAATCCTTATCCGGACTAAGTTTTCATCGTGGGGAGTGGCTTTCGGGCTGCTCCCTTTTGCTGTCCTTACGTGGCTCTCACGAGTGCCGTAAGGGTGACGCGAAGCCCGGCAAGAGCAGTTCCGAGCCAGATTCGCCGCACTGTTGTTCTTACGTTCTCGGAAGACAAGCGTAAGGTTGACGAAGCCCGGAGCGAGCGGCGGTGGGATGGCTATCCTTACGCTCCGGAGCCATTCGAGTGATGCAAATACCCCCGGCAGAACGACACAGTAGGCCGAAGTACCGAATTTGTCCTGGAGCGTAAGGTTTGGCAAGCTGGAGCCGTGGAGAGCGATCGCCGGAAACCTTACGCTCAGAATGAAGAAGTGTAAGTTCTTCAACTTCTATTGTTATACAACCACCGCTCCCTGCGGAGCTTGTTCAACCTTACGCTCAAGAGTGTTGGAATGTAAGGTTGCGTTAGCTCTTGGAGCCGCTCCGCTTTTGACCCTTCCGGGGTTGTGGCTGGATCATCCCTTGAACGCTTGTCAATCACAACAAGACCTCTCTCTAACCTCGCCGCCCCGAACGGCTCCCGGTCGTGATGGTTTGCACGGTGGAACGGCTCCGGTTCTGCCCCGTCCACTCCCCCGAACCGACGTGTTCTTGTTGCCGATGCCGCCAAACCGGGGGATACCAACAACGCCTAGGAAAGCCAAGCGAATTGCTCCCAAAGGTGATCGTCCACTTGCTCCGCACGAAAGGTTGCGCCCCGCCTGTTTGTGGATGGACGGAAGCAAGGCGCACGAAGCCATTCAACAACAACCTGACCCGACCGCCTTACTGTGGCTGGCTCCGGGCCGCTTGCAACTGCTTTCCTCGGGTTCTTGTTTGCAAGCTGTTGACGGAAAAGCCCAAAGAGGGCCGCAACAGGTCACATGCTCATAACCTGTCACAGCCCCCAAACCCGCGTCCGACGCGGCCTCTCGGCTCTTACTCTTCTCCCGTCGCTACCGGATTCTCACTGTAGCTAATCCAATCGCTCCAACTCCCCGAGTACAGCTTCACGTTCGTGAACCCCGCTTCCTGTAGGGCTAACACGTTCGGAGTTGCCGAGATGCCCGAACCGCAATAGACGATAATCTCGTCCGACGAAGAGCCAAGGCCGCTGAAGCTTTCGCGAAGCTGTTCCGGCGTCTTCCAGCTTCCATCCTCGTTCAGACTATCCTTCCAGAAGAAGTTGGCCGCGCTGGGAATATGTCCTGCAACAGGATCGAACGGAGCCTCTAGACCGAGATATTGATTTGCGTCGCGGGAATCGACGAGCGCGGCGCTCACGCGGCGTTCCGACGCCGCGCGGACTTCGTTCACGTCGGCAAGCAACTCCGGGCGAACGGCCGGAATGAACGCGCGAACCTCCGGCACGGAAGTCTCCTGCGTAACCGGAAAGCCAGCCGCGGTCCAAGCCGAGTATCCTCCGTCCAACACATAGACGTTATCGTGACCGAGATACTTCAATATCCACCAAAGCCGCGAAGCCGCCGGACCATTTCCATCCTCGTAAACGACGACCGTCGTAAGCCCATCGATTCCGAGGCCGCCGAATAAGCCGGCCAGACGTTCCGGAGAAGGAAGGGGACTCCGTCCTCCGTGCTCGCCGGCGGGATCGGTCAGATCGGCTTTGAAATCGATGAACACCGCACCCGGCAAATGACCCTCGTCATAAGCATTCCGCCCATAATGCGCATCCTTAGGAGAAAACCGCACATCCGCGATTACGACCCTCTCGCTTTCTCCCGCTCCCTCGCCCCAGCGAGACTTTACCCACTCCGCGTTAACGATATTCGTAAACGACATAAAACTCACGCTCCTTCTATTTCTTAAATAGTGAATTCCAGATGCTCCTGCGTCTTCACTTCATGAATCGCCGCATAGATATCGTTCTGAATCTTCAGCAACTCAATATCGTCGCGCTTGCGGGGACGTTTGTTCGGCACATGGAAAATGTTATTGATACGACCCGGTCTCGGCGACAACAGGACGACCCGGTCTCCGAGGAACACCGCCTCCGATACGTCATGCGTGACGAACACGACGGTCTTCTTCTCGGCTTCCCATATTTTCAGCAGATCGTCTTGCAACTGAAGGCGAGTCAGATGGTCGACGGCACCGAACGGCTCGTCCATGAGCAACACTTCGGGGCTATTGGCGAGCGCCCGGGCAAGGCCCGCGCGTTGCTTCATTCCGCCGGACAGATGGTGGGGATACTTATGCTCGAAACCCCGCAAGCCTACCATCTCTAGGTACTTATGCACGCTAGCTTTGCGATCGGTCTTCGAAGCCCCTCGAATCTCGAGTCCCAATTCAACGTTCTGGAACACCGTGCGCCAAGGATATAACGACGGATCCTGGAAAACGACTCCGCGCTCGATTCCCGTACCCTGGAGCTTCTTGCCCCCGAACAGCACTTCTCCCGAAGAAGGCGATTGCAGTCCGGCCAAGATCTCGAGCAACGTGCTTTTACCGCAGCCGCTAGGTCCCAGAATACTCAAAAATTCCCCGTCCTGGATACTCAGGTCAATGTTCGTCAGCGTCTCCGTCGGCGAAGCGCCTCCATATATTTTCGATACGCCATTAATCGAGAATCCGGCCATGTTAGGATCACCTCGTATCTATCTTACTTCTTAGGAATGAACCGCAAATCGAGAATCTTCTCGACATTGTAGATTTCGTCTTGGAAACCAAGCTCCACTTGGATTTGCTGCGTCTCGAGCAGGGCATTCACGTCGACGTCCGGGTTATTCTCCCACAGCACCCTCTCGCGCTCGAACGCGCTGTCTACCGCCTTCTCGTCCACTTTGACGTTTGCCAGAAAATAAGCCTTATACTCGTCGGTATGTTCTTTCGCGTATTCTTGGGATTTGAAGTAAGCGCGCAGCAGCTTCTCGATCAATTCCGGTTTTTTCTCGATAAAATCGTTCCTGGAAGCGAGTACCCCCGTGTGGAAGTTCGGCAAATAGTCCCATCCTTTGGCAAGCAGCTTACCTTTGCCGGTGACTTCTACCAAGGAGGCGAAAGGCTCATGGATAATCGTCGCGTCCACTTGTCCCGATTCCAAGCTCGCGTAAGCCGCTTCCTGTGCGCCATTAGCTACGTATGTGACATCGTCTTTGGTCAGGCCGTGTTTTTGCAATATTTTCTGCGTATAGACATCCAGTCCGCTTCCGAATACGGCCGCTCCGACCTTCTTGCCCTTTAGATCTTCAACGCTATTGATTCCCGGAGCCGCGATTAAATAGAACGGGCCTTTCGTACGGAACATCGATGAAACGATCTTGATCGGAGCACCCTTACCCGCAGCGATAATCGCCGTGGTGGTCGCGACATCTGCGATATCGACGTCTTTGCTCGTTAAACCTTCTACCGCGTTCTTAGTCGTAATGAACTCGACGTCTAAACCTTCTTCCTTGAAAAATCCTTTTTCCGCGCCGAGACGTACGGCCAATCCGCTAACTCCGCTTAAAGGGGCATACCGAATTTTCTGCAGCTCTTCGCTGCCTTCGGACGAAGCAGATGGCGATTTGGCCGGAACAGCCGAGGATCCCTCCGCATTGTTATTCGAATTGCCCGAGCAAGCCGAGAGAAGAAGCGCAACCCCTAAGCTTATGACCCCTGCTTTTAATCCTTTTTTCTTGTTCATATCTATCTCTCCTCGTATGAAATGAATAGTTGGCCTAACCTATGAAGACTTCCATCTCAAGACGACCCGCTTCTCGAGCAAATCAATGATGGCGATAATGAGTACGGAAACGATCGTAACGACCGTAATAATCGCGAACGCTTGGGCCGTGTTATACAGCGATGTCGCCTGAACGAGCAGATTGCCAAGCCCGTCCTTAGAAGCGATCATCTCCCCGAACAGCGCTCCTACCAATCCCGTAGCCGCCGACAACCGTAAAGCGACGAAGATGGTCGGTGCCGCCGAAGGCAAAATCACTTTGACGATCGTTTGAACTTTCGATGCTTCGAATACCCGCGCGACTTTGAGATGATTTTCCGCCGTCTGCTTAATGCCGGTAATCGTGTTAAAAGCGATCGTGAAGAAACAGAAAAGAAAGACGATAGCGACTTTATTCGAAAGACCGATTCCTAGCCACAGCATCAGCAACGGGATAATCGTCACCTTCGGGATCGCCAAGAGGGCGGACAAGAAGGGCTTGAAGAACACTTCCGCCCGGGGAACGAGGACAAGCAGCATACCGGTTCCGATTCCCGCGACGGCGGAGAGCGCATACCCTGCCGCGAATTCGCGAAGCGTAACGGACAGATGGTGAAACACTTCCCCGTCGGAGAATAGCTTGACGATCTCCTTAACTACCTCGGTCGGCGCCGACAAATACAAACTGCCGACGATACCCGCCCGTACGACATATTCGATGC
Organism: Cohnella herbarum; assembly: GCF_012849095.1. Lineage (NCBI taxonomy): Bacteria > Bacillati > Bacillota > Bacilli > Caryophanales > Paenibacillaceae > Cohnella > Cohnella herbarum. The sequence continues at coordinate 5,684,619 of NZ_CP051680.1, read as the reverse complement.
TTCCCAGAATGAGCAGCAAGAGCGCTATCTGGCCTATGATGATACCGCCGCTGTAACGGTTGGATTGTCCGTTACCCATACGCTTTCCCCCGTTTCTCGTGCTTGTCCGTATTGAGAGCAGCTTATTCGGCGGCTCCCTGCAAGGCCGCTTTCTTCTCGAACCGGTTATCCGGACGCGCCAAGCCGAAATGCTCCCGGAAAGTGGCTCCTTCGTATTCCGTCCGGAACAATCCTCGGCGCTGCAGCACGGGCACGACTAATTCCAAGAATAAATCCAACCCGCCGGTCATGTACGGAGGGCAGATGTTAAAGCCGTCGGCCGCTTCCTGAACGAACCATTCTTCCATCTGATCCGCGACTTCCTCCGGGTTGCCTACGATCAGCAGATGGCCTCTTGCCGTCGCGGCAAAATAATAGAACAGCTCCCGAACCGTAATATCCTCGTGCCCGGACGCGCGTTGTGCCAGCCCGGCCAGCCGTCCAGCTTTATCATCGGGAAGAGTGGATAGCGACAGATCGGGAAGCGGACCATCGAGAGGATAGCCGGTCAGATCGATGCCGATCCGATTGGATAACGCGGTCAAATTAAAGTCCGTCACGAGTAGCGAACTCAGTTCCGAATACTTCTCCCGAGCCTCTTCCGAAGTTCTCCCGACGAGAGGCACAAGCCCAGGCATAATGAACAGCTCTTCCGGTTTGCGGCCGTACTTGGCTAGCTTGCTCTTAATGCCGGCGTAGAACTTCTTTGCCTCTTCCAGCAGGATCTCTCCGGTGAAGATTGCGCTTGAGAATTGGGCTCCCAGCTCTTGGCTCCTCTCGGAAGTTCCGGCAGATAACAACGGAATCTGACCTTGCGGAGGTCTTGCCACATTAAGAGGGCCTTCGACCGAAAATTGTTCGCCTACATGGTTAATCGCGTGCACTTTGCTCTCGTCTATGAATTGTCCGGTTTCCTTATTCCGAATGAATGCGTCATCCTCCCATGAATCCCACAGCCGTTGGACGATGCCGACGAATTCGTCCGCGTAATCGTAGCGTTTGGCATTGTCCCAATGTTTCTCGCGACTGAAGTTCAGAGCCGCTCGAGAATCCGCTCCCGTCACGACGTTCCATGCCGAGCGTCCAGCGCTCAAGTAATCCAGCGATGCGGTCATTCTGGCTACGTGATAAGGCTCGGCGTAAGTCGTATTGACGGTTACGATTAACCCGATCTTCTCCGTAACCGCCGCCAGGTGAGACAGGATCGTGAACGGCTCCGGCCGGACCATCTGCGAAGGAAAAGAGTATTGTTCGGTAGCGCTCGTAGCCAATCGGTCCCCCAAGAAGAAGAAATCGAATTTCGCGCGTTCCAGCTTCTGCACAACCTCGATGAAAAATCGGGGATCGAAAGAACCGTCGGCGCGGGCTTCCGGCAACCTCCATCCGGCAGGATGGTATCCCGTGGAGAATAAGAAGAGACCCAGGTGCAGTTGGCGTTGCGGTTTACTCATATTGTTTTCCTCCCAAATCTATAGTTATCGCATGCGAAAACAATGAATTATAGTTATAATAAAAGACCGAGACGGCGAGAAGCCTCGTTAATCAAGATCAGCTCTTCGGATGTCAGGCGCTCTTCCGCGAACTTGAGCGAATCCACGATCTGCTCCGGCTTGGAAGCGCCAAGAATAGCCGACGAAATATAAGAATGGCTTAACACCCATGCTAGCGCGAATTGAGCCAACGTCCATCCGCGAGCTTCGGCCAACGGGCGAATCGCATCTACGAGATCGTATGCCGGATTCGATTGGAGCAATAGTTCCAGCCTCTTCTCGCCGGCCGCGAGACGCGACTCCGCCGGAGGGGCTTCGCCTTGACGATACTTGCCGGTTAGAATGCCTCGACCGAGCGGGCTATACGAGATAATGCCCACGTTCTCCGATTGGGCGAACGGGACGAGCTCCTTCTCGATCCCTCTCGTGATCAGGCTGTACTCCGGCTGCACGCTATCGAACCGATGCAATCCGTGCAACGCGCTCACTCCGTGGGCTTTGGCTAACTGCCAAGCCGCATAATTCGAACAGCCGATATACCGGATCTTCCCTTGCTTAATCAGATCATCCAACGCCCTAAGCGTCTCATCGATCGGCGTCTCCGCATCGAAACTATGAATCTGATAAAGATCGATATGGTCGGTTTGCAAGCGCCTTAAGCTATTCTCCAGCGCCCGGTAAATATAATAACGACTCTGACCGGCATCGTTAATGCCGGGACCCATACGATTGTGAAACTTCGTCGCCAGGATGACATTTTCTCTTCGGCCTTTGAGAATTCTGCCTATTATGGCTTCGGATTCTCCAAGAAGAGATACGTCGCCGACATCCATCCCTCTGCCGTAAACGTCGGCGGAATCGATCACGTTAATCCCGGCATCCAGAGCGGTATCCAATACTTTGGCCGAAGCATCCTCGTCGATCCATCTTCCGAATGCCATCGTGCCTAAGCTAACCTCCGAAACTTTTAGACCCGTTCTTCCTAATCTACGGTATTTCATGTTGTCGCGCTCCTTTGGTGAAAGACAAAAACGGACAGCCGGAAAGACGCCTTAATGCTGCAAGCGTCTCTCCGGTTGTCCGGTAGAGTCATTTATTTATTTTGTTTTAATTATAACTTATCCGATGAGATAAGTAGGATAATAACATGGATAAGTCGTTTTGGCAATCTGTTTTTAATGAAGAGATATAAAAATACAGAGCATCGGCCTCTATCTCGCCATGCTCTGTATTCATAATGATCCCGAAGGGGTATTAATTTTCAATAATGACGCTTTGAAGCTTGAGATTGACCGGATTGGCTATCGTATCTCCAACCGGGCATTTGCTCTCCAGGAAGTGTACGAACTCGTCCACCTTTTCTTTCGGCGAATCGGTTTTGATGCGGAACGTATACCGAATCTCGGAGTAACCGGGACGGACATCGGATTTGTTAAAAAATCCATCGAGGTCAAGATCGCCTTCAACCTCTACGAGAAAATCGTCGAGTTTCACGCCGAACTTAGGCGCATAGACTCTCGCTACGATTGATTGGCATGCGCCCAAGGAAGCAAGCAGAGCTTCGACCGGATTCATGCCGGTGTCCGTTCCCCCCAGACTCTTAGGTTCGTCGATCGTCAGTTCGAAATGTCTCGAACTCGTTTTCACTTTAACTCCGTCTTGCAAATGCGCGGTCGCTTTGAACGTTTGAACAGCAGCCATATCGTGATCTCCTTTAATCCACACTTTTCCAGTTGGTTTTAAATGAATTATAGATTAGCTATGGCGTGCTGTCAATCCATTTCCTTATCCGCGCCTAAGCTTTCGGTTTAACCGGAATATAGATATCCATCTCCAGCAATTCGTTGCGGTCCTGCCAGCAACGCTCATCGTAATATTCAAATTCGGGCGCTCCCGAATGCTCATACCCGGAGTGTGGGAACCATTCGCTGAAGATGGCCATCCAAGTATTCTGAATCGATTCGGCAAAGCGGTCGGAACCGACCTTCGGCGTCGTAAATACGGCATACGTCTGTTCCGGATAATGACGCTTGATCGTTCCTTCCAGCGCTTCGGCGCCTTCTCGGACTTCCAATCCGATCATGTAGCTGAACTCGCCCGATTCCATATCAAAATCACCGCAAATTCCGTACTCCGCATTCGAAATGGCCAGTTTATGCAGGTTCTCTCCCATTTTTTCTTGCATGTAACGCTGCCAGAAAGCCGGAATATCCCGATTGTTCTGGCCGTCGGCGTTGCGGGTTCGGATCGGGTACCCGATTACATCGAAACCCGGTTTTGTCACGATACGATGATCCATTCTAATTCCTCCTAAGTAGGGATTGTACCTCCGTTGAAGCACGTTCATTTTGGGGTAAGCAGGGGGCCGAATACCGCTCTTCCGATACTCTCCCGGCGTCATTCCGTACATTTTGCGAAAGGCGCGAATAAAGCTTTCCGGAGTGCCGAATCCGCAATCCAGGGCGATATCGAGCAGTTTATTCTTCGAGTAAGCCACCCGTTGGGCCGCTAAAACCAATCTTCGTTTGCGAACATAGTCCATGACAGGCAGCCCTACGATAAATTGAAAGACCCGGTGGAAATGAAATTCCGAGAAGTTCGATAACCTCGCCACGGTGGAAAACTTCAAATCCTCTCCCAATCTATTCTCGACCTCATCCACCACTCGTTGAATCACGCTTTCGTACGATGACATCCGGTTCCCCCCTTCCTGGTCTATTGTAGACTGCGGCGAACATTTGTTCTTGATCTTTCTTGCTGTTATTCTTTACATGTCAACTACCGCTCGGAGCCTGTATCTTTAATCGTTTGCGCGGACGAATCCCAACGCCATCGCGGTAAAGCTCCTTGCAGATGTACTCCGCCATACCATTCGTTTATCCCTTTTCTCTCGACCCAATCTTCTTTGCCATCCAGTACGTTCTTTCCAAACTCCGTTATTGCGACATCGCAGTTTTGCAAAGGACTAGATGATTCGTTGTATCCGGGAAATTCCGTTAAACCGGTTATTCGCAACAGGGCGAAGGGATCTCGCGACATTTTCCTTAGAGTGTGCCAGTATTCCAGATCCCCCATGCCTAATCCGTGCAGCTTTCCTCCCGCTTTATCGAACAGATCATACGGGGAATTTATTCCTGAATCGATCATCTCCAGCGTTATCTGCTCTACGATGCCAAGCCCATTATATTATAGAAGGAAAACGCGATAAATGTAATCGGAATGCCTCTTGCGCAAACGGCAGAGCGGATGTATCTCTGCTTAGCAATTGTTGCAGCAATTCGGGAGCCCCAGAGGTATAGGCTTGCCAGAAAGCTTGTCCTAATTCCAGTTCTTGAGCTCCGATAGATTTCCACGTTCCCGATAACGTCTCCATTTGCTCTAGGGAAAGTTGCCCAAGCCCTCGAAACGGCTCAATTCCGGGATACTCTCCGATACATAGTAAACTCAGTTTTGTTTTCGACAAGTCCTGCTTCGAGAACCAATCCAGCAAGAAGCACAGCATCGTCTGATCGAAAAGATCATGTTCAAACCATAAAATAATCTCCTCGTATTGATGGAAGCCAGCCAATGTCTTTTCTTGCTCTTCGCTGTTCCGCAAATATTCTTGGTACGGAATTCCCATCGTTTGTTCCAAGTATCGAGCTCGAATATCACGGTTACCCCCTGCAGCCGGGTCTAAAAATACGGGGCCGTGAGGATACGCCTCTCTCCATACGAGAACATCGCCTTGCACGATTCCTTGCCGCAACTTCTCCGCCACCGAATCTCCGTTTACTATGTGCAGCATTCCTTGTCCCCCCTTCGCGTCGGTGAAACATTACCCTTATAAATAACGTCTATTACTATACAACTAAGCCTAAGTTAGTGTTGAAATCGAACGCTGTGGAGGATACTATCATGAAAAAAACGATTATTGCATTATTCGGAATTACGCTGACTGCTGCCGCATTATTGCCTAATCAAAGCTATGCGGACAATCAACCCTTCGTTATACAGGGTAAAACGGTCGATGGACGCACTTTAGTGCCGGTTCGCTACATCTCCGCAGGATTAGGCGCCGATGTGAAATGGAATCAACAGGCAAAGACGGTTAGCGTCCTTCAAGGGGATACCCATGTTATCCTGAAAGTCGATTCCAATAAAGTTCTGCTGAACGACAAAATAATCACGATTGATGTCCCCGCTCGTAACGAGAAAGGCGTCATCTACGTTCCGATCCGTTTTATCGGTCAGGCCCTGGGGGGAACCATCGCATGGAATTCATCCAACAGAACGGCTGACGTATCCTTAGGAGACAAACAAGTTAGGGTGACTACGGAGTCCACTTTTAATACGTCCAAGATCCCGCAAGCAACCCTTAACACGCTGATCCAGAAAGCGAACGAAGCAGCCGATCTTTCTTCAATAGCGCAAATCAGAACCCATTTTAAACCTTATTTTACAGACTCGTTCATTAATAGACTTATACAACAAAGAGGACTAAAAATCAAAGCTCCATTTAACGAGATCGCCTATAGTAACTCCAATGATAAGGTAGGGCAAATAACGCAAACAAGTACCACCGCCGATAAAACTGCTTATGCGATCGAACGAACGATAGTTCTTACCTATTCGAAGGATAGATGGTTGGTCGATAGTATTGTATTCACTACTTTGTTTCCATAAGAACTAATCTAAAAAACGAATCAAGAACCGCACATTAAGAGCGGTTCTTGGATCGTTCGTTATTTAGCAATCGCTCAAATTGTCCTTAACTTATTGCTTAATAAGGTTCACCTGTTCTAGCAATTCGTCAACCGCTTGATCGACCAAGTACGGGCCATAATTCCACTTGTCGCGGGTAACGTTAATGATTCGATTGTTTTTCACGGCCGGATGGTTTGCGAATTCTTCCATCGACAAAGCGGTGCCCCCATCCGAGTATTTCTTGTACTGCTCCGGCATTAGGAAGCCGTAATCTTCATACACCAGCTTGCCCAGCGTTCCACCTATCACACTTACCCGGAGATCGGTTGATCGCCTTTATTGCGATTGCGGAAGTTCCATGGCGTTCCAAGGTACGATAACGCCCATCTGTCTAACCCGTACCAACCGGCCACTTTCCAACCGAGTACGATCCAAGTCGCAAGGATGAACAATAAAGGATTCGTGCTCAATGTCCCCGCGAACAGGAAGCTCGCATTCATGAATGCTCCGAAGAAAGCCGCGACTCCCGTCAATAAGCCAAGAATAAGACCTAGTCCGACAAGCACCTCGCCGAATGCCACGAAGTACGAGAACAGCTTCGCATTGGGAAGCACCGTGTTTTCCAAGAAGGATGCATACCAGCCCGTGACGTCTTTTCCTTCCGCCGCCTTGCCTAAAGCCCCTTTAACGAACCCCGTAAGTCCTGCACCAGCATCGCTTCCGACCCATTTTTCATTCGTAACCTTATGTATTCCGGCATCCAGCCAAGCATATCCCAGATATAGTCGAACAACTAACCACAGCAACCCCGATCTTGTGTTATTGAACAAGAAATTGGATACCGGATTTTCGGGAATAATAATGTTTTTCCCTCGTAACTCTTCTTTGATCGTCATTGATATCATCTCCTTAGGAAGTAAGTCCGTCGTTTGATTCCATCATACCGAAATAATGGAAAGGATAATGCGACATTCCTCACAGTTGACAATATTTCTGTAAATTGTTTCTCAGAACTCTTACCCGTAACTATTTGGAAATAAGCAAATGCGCTTACCTCCATTAGCCGAACTCACGTCCTACTCGGTCATAGATTAAGCATTCACATCCATTAGAGCAGGAACATGGATTTCTTTGACGCAAGCTGCCTTGGATAGCTCTACGACACACTTCACAAGAGCGACAATATCTTGAACAGGTATTCTAGTGCCATTGTACGCAGACATCGCTTTCTCGGCACCTTCCTCGTAAGGAATTTCAGCAGCAAGTTCTCCGGGATTTACACAAGTGACCGCAATACCGTCTTTTCGCACGTATTCCCGCAAAGCGCTGGAAATTCCTCGCAGCCCGTACTTTGAAGCGACAAAAGACACTTGGGTATTGCTAGTATTGTCTAACCCCGCAGTTGAACCGATTAAAATAACTTTTCCAGCATCCGATTTTCGCAGATTGGGCAACAATGCCTGAATACAAGTAATAGTCGAAGTCATATTTACATGTATAATGTTTGCAATTTCGGATGGCTCATCGTTTTCGAAATCGTAATGGTCTTCGAAGCCTTCTTTTTCCCAAATGCCTACATTGTATATAAGCACATCTACCGTCTCTTGCTTCAGTGCATCTGCGATTAGTTTTGCTGCGTTAGGCTGTGACAGGTCAGCTTGAATCCAGTTCCTCCGTACGCCATCATTCAAATCCGCGTTACTCGGTCTGGTTCGTGAAACTACCCAAACCTTGTCTTCCTTGTGAGGTAATCCTTTGGCAAAAGCATCTCCTAAACCTTTACTAGCTCCAAATATAAGATATGATCTCATCTCTTCCTCCTTCTGTACTTGTAAAAATAGTATCCAGTGTCCCTTCCAGCGATATAACCGTTCTCCGATTACACTTGCCCTTCCCACTCTTGGTAGAACCGCTCTACGTATTGCTCCATATAACGGTGCCGTTCCTCGGCCATTCTTCTAGCAGCAGCTGTGTTTACACGATCCTTGAGCTTGAGCAGCTTTTCATGAAAATGATTCATCGCGGTACTCTTATCATGACGATATTCACCAGGTGTCATGTTATCCCGAGGCGGTAAATGAGGGTCGTGAATAGGATGGCCCTTCCAGCCGGCATATAGGAACGTTCTTGCAATCGCTATCGCGCCGATCGCGTCGAGTCGATCTGCATCTTGTACCACTTTACCTTCCAATGATCGCATTGGCGGATTTGCCCCGGCATTGTAGGACATGGTAGAGATGATCTCCATAATGTGCTGACGCTCTTCATCTTCCATGGGCTGTCCCTCAAACCAATCGCTTACTTTGCGAAGCCCGCTCTCCTTAGAGTCATTGAGCTTCTCGTCCGCGATATCGTGCAGAAGCGCGGCCATCGTACAAATGAAACAATTCGCGTTTTCTTCGCGAGCCAACCTTCTCGCCATCTGTACTACGCGATGAATATGCCACCAATCGTGTCCGGTCGCATCGTTTTCCAACTCTGATTTGCAAAACCGTTCAGCAGCGCTGATCATTTCTTTTTGATGGTTTAACAGAGAATCCATTATCGTCTGCACTTCCTTATGCTAACAAGATTTTTGACAAAATGACTACCCTATTGGACTAATTCACGAATGAAATGGTTTAATATAAGCGGGTAAGGAAAATATGAGGATGAACAATCCGAGGAGGAATGGCCGATGCCGACGGTTCTAGTAGAAGGAAGAGATGCCATTCAGGCGGTCGACGGTACGAAACTCGTACTTGCGTTGGAGGATAACGGAGTCGACATTCTGCACCGCTGCGGCGGCAATGCCAAGTGTACGACATGCGCCGTAGAACTGCTCTCCGGGAGTGCGGGCGAGATGGAAGAAGCGGAAGCGACCGTTCTTCGTAATAAAGGAATCGAGGACCCTGCCGTCCGGCTATCTTGCCAAATTCGGCTACAAGGTGACTTAACGGTCCGGCTTATCAAGACTGCGACTTCTACAGGCTTGGAGCCAGGGACTCGTCCCCAAGAGTGATAACTGCTATTAAATTGAAGGGCTGGGATTCCTCGAAGGAGGGCTTCTCGGCCCTTTGTTAATCCGTACAGACATGCGAATCTGCAAATAAAAAGAATCTTGAATTTATCAGGTCCCAATTAGTTTATACTTTTATGGATATTCATGTAAACATTAAAGGCGATCTCCCCCGGTTGAATACCGAGTAGAGATCGCCTCTGTTTCCCAAATACCAAGTCAAGGAATGCTATGGATTCAACGTGACTATGATACGGGATACGTTGGTTCCTCCCATACCGCCGCTCAGCCGAATCACGTTATTCGCGCCTGAATTCAAATCGATCAGACGGCTAACACGACCGGTGTAAGTACTCCAGCCTCCTGTGCCAGGCATAGAAAGCGAATAACCGTTCCCGGACGAGTCGCCGCTAGCGTTCACTTTAACGGTTGCTTGGTTGTCCGCGGAAGCGTAGACGATTGTAAGAAGCGCCTGACCCCCTGCACCGCCATTAATGCCGGTAACCTCGAAGTAGGAACCTGGGATATGCATATTCTCAATACTGCCGCTCGATTTAACCGCCCCGCCCCCAACGGATACGTTGCTTCCGCTCATAGGATATTCCGTTTCTAAAGGGGGAGCATTCGGGATCAACGATACGATGACGCGGGATATGTTAGCCCCGCCCATACCGCCGCCGAGCCGAATGATGTTATTCGTGCCTGAGTTCAAATCGATCAAGCGATTGGTTCGACCCGTGTAATTACCCCAGCCGCCTGTACCAGGCAAGGAAAGAAAATAGCCTTCTGCAGAAGTGTCTCCGCTGGCATCCACCTTAAAGGCCGTTCCGCTGTCGCCGGAGGAGTAGAGTACGGTAAGAAGCGCTTTTCCTCCCGTGCCGCCGTTGATGCCGCTTAACTGGATGTAAGAACCTTGAGTATGCATATTTTCAATATTTCCACCCGATCGGGTTGCCCCTCCCCCAATAGTTACGTTGCTGGCATTCATGGCGAACTCCGTTTTCTGGGTGTATTCACTATAGTTATTATTAATGATATCGTAGTACTTGATCTCCGTAGCGTGGGAACGAGGCCCGACGGCCGGGACGCCGTTGGACGTCTGGACGACCTTCTGAATGGTTCCGTCCGGATTGAAGTATAGCCGATCCACGTTGACGGAACGCAGCGTACCGTTGGAAGAGATTTGGGCGTTATGGTAGAACAAATACCAGTTACCCTTATATTGCACGATAGACCCATGCGTCGTTTCGCTATTATAGACCGGATCCAGAATGATGCCGCGGTTGGTCCATGGTCCAAGCGGGCTGTTGCTGGTAGCGTACCGCATCCGGTTCGCGCCTGGATTGCCGTCGGCGTACGTCAGATAATACAGGCTTCCCCGCTTAAAGACCCAAGTGGCCTCATGGAAATCCTCCAGCTCGGTAAATTGCTTAACCGGTCCTTCTATCGACATCATGTCCGCAGCCAGCTTGACTCCATAGCTTACCCCGCCGCCCCCGGCATACAGGTAATAAGTTCCATCGTCATCGCGGAACACGTTTGGATCAATTAAATTGCTACCGGGAAGTCCCCCTATATAACCTTGAACCGTAAAATCTTCGGCAGGTTTGTTGCTTGTCGCCACGCCAATCTTCCAGGAATTGTTCCAATTCGAATCGCTAGGATGAGGGAAATAGAAATAATAAGTTCCGTTCTTGTAAGCGGCGTCGGGAGCCCACATAAACCCGCCCTCCGGACGCCCCCACGGCACGTCATCCGCACGGAGAATCTCTCCTTCGTCCACCCAATCCACCATATTATCGGATGAGAAGACGTGATACTTATCCATCAAGTCGCTGCCTCTGGAAGGAAAAATATCGTGCGACGGATACAAGTAAATACGTCCGTCATCCCAAACGTGAGCAGAAGGATCAGCGGTGAAAATACTGGTTATTATAGGGTTGCCTGATAGGGTAACGGGATCATCCGCTGAAGAAGAAGATGTGAAGCCGAAAAGAACGGACAGCAGCATTGTTCCTGACAAGAACGGACTTAATAGCTTTTTTCGCATTAAATTATTTACCTCCTCGTTAACTGAAATGAACTTGCATACTGGTATACCTCTGCATTCTTGCCGCTTACGCTTACCCTGCTTAGTTACCAGACAACGAAGATGTTTCAATCATCACCCCCAAGTATTTAGGATGGATAAAAATGTAAATATGGGGAGCTATCCTAGTTTACAGTATTGATGACCTGTCCCGTAATGAGTCATTTTTGAACTTTCCCTGTCATTCTTAGCCTCATGGTAAAGACCCGCCCCTTGTTTGCCGAGGTGGGTTATTAGAAAAAAAATCCGCTTATAGGCGGATTTTTTTTATTCACAATAGGTCACATTCGAGCATGGAATTGGTTACCAAAAGAACATAACATATTTGGTAGATAGTGTAAAATTGTATGTGCATTAATAGAATTACGCCAAAGGAGGTGATTTCATTCTAGGAAATGTTTGCTTGATTCATGGTTTTAAAATCAATGAATAAGGGAGGAGATTTTGATGACGTATCAAGAAACGTTGAAGCAACAACCGTCCAGAGCCATGACGCTCTTGATGGGTACGGGCGCTCTGCTGCTGATTCTAGCTTGTTCGTTGCTGTTTGCGGACCGCGCTTCGGCGCACGGTAGACTGATAGACGGACGCGCGGACTTGTGCATGAGCGGGCAAAACACGGATTGCGGACCGGTCCAATATGAGCCATGGAGCGTAGAGGGCCGCGGGGACTTCCCGGAGATCGGAGTGCCGGACGGTCAGATCGCTGGCGGAGGCAAGTACCCGCCGCTGGATGCGCAAACCATGACCCGCTGGACCAAAACGAACCTGAGTGGCGGACCTCATACATTCCAATGGAAAATAGTCGCCAACCACAGCACCAACTATTGGGACTATTACATTACGAAGCCAGGGTGGGATCCGAACAAACCGTTGGCTCGGGCCGATCTTGAGTTGTTCTGCCGATATGAGGATAACGGCGCCATTCCAGCGACGGACTACTCCAACGACTGCTTCGTCCCGAACGATCGGGAAGGCTATCATGTCATCGTCGCGGTGTGGGATATCTTCGATACGGTCAACGCTTTCTATCAAGCGATGGACGTGAACCTGACGCGCGATCTTTCGCAACCGACAACGCCGGCTCCGGGTTACCCCGGCGATCCGAATCGCTTTGGCGCAATCCGCGATTGGAGCTCCATTCGCCCGTATAATAGCGGCGAACAAGTCGTATACAGCGGCAATATCTGGCAAGCCAGATGGTATACCCTAGGTCAGACACCCGGAACTAGCGAAGTATGGCAGCTCATCGGACCGTCTACAGGCACGACGATTCCTGCAGCCCCAACGGGATTGACGGCAGCCGCAGGCAACGCTCAAGTCGCCTTGAGTTGGACGTCTTCGACCGGCGCGACGAGCTACACGGTTAAACGCGCAACGGCGGCAGGCGGTCCGTACACGAACGTGGCGACAGGCGTCACGACGACGAGCTACACGAACTCGGGTCTGACGAACGGTACGGCTTACTACTATGTCGTCAGCGCATCTAACAGCGCGGGCGAGAGTCCGAGCTCAACGCAAGTGAACGCGACTCCGACCGCAGGCACGGCAATTCCCACCGCGCCAACGGGATTGACGGCAACCGCGGGCAACGCTCAAGTCGCCTTGAGCTGGACGGCTTCGACCGGAGCGACGAGCTACACGGTTAAACGCGCAACGACGACCGGCGGTCCGTACACGAACGTGGCGACAGGCGTCACCACGACGAGTTACACGAACACGGGTCTGACGAACGGTACGGCTTACTACTATGTCGTCAGCGCATCCAACAGCGCGGGCGAGAGCACGAACTCCGCACAATCGAGCGCGACGCCGATTGGCGGTGGCACCGGAACGGGTAGCCTTCTTGTCCAATACAAAGCCGGTGACACGAATGCCGCGGACAACCAGATCAAGCCTCACCTGAACATCAAGAACACGGGTTCGTCCGCCGTTAACCTAAGCACGGTCAAAGTCCGCTACTACTTCACGAAAGACGGAACAGCTGCGGTGAACGCCTTCATCGATTGGGCGCAAATCGGTGGAAGCAACATCACGATGACGTTCGTGAGCGGCTCCGGCACCAATACGGACACCTATGTCGAACTGGGCTTCACCGCTGGCGCGGGTTCCATCGCGGCAGGCGGACAAACGGGCGACATTCAGCTACGTATGGCCAAAGCAGACTGGTCGAACTTTAACGAAGCAAACGACTATTCTTACGATCCGACGAAAACCGCTTACGCGAACTGGGATCATGTCACGCTGTATCAGAACGGAACTTTGGTATGGGGCACGACACCATAAAAAGTCGATTAAGAACGGAACAAGGAGCCCTCGCGGGCTCCTTGTCGTCTTTCTGAATAATCACCCCCGCGGCCAACGGTAAGGCGCCGCATGTTGGAGCATCGCATGGAAGAGCAACGCCCACTGCTCCAACGATAACGAAGCGGCCAATTGATCCCGATCCACCTTTGCGTTCTTCATCGTCGTTTTTAGCTGTGCCGGCGTAAAAACCCCTTTAAGCGCATCGGCCACGGACATTCGCGGTTGACTCAGCACATAAGCCGCGAATGCGGCAAATCTCTTTCCCTCCCGGGCAGGAACTAAAGGGCGATCCCTACGGACAATTCGCACAATAGCCGCATCTACGCGCGGAGGCGGGGCAAAATGAGCGCGAGGAACCGTCGTTCTCATCTCGAACAAAAAGTTCATCCTCCACGCTAGCAAACGCGGATCCACCGTAGAGGCTTCCGTAAACCTTCTAGCCGCTCCTTTTTCTAGGATTAGCGCTCCTCTTTGAAATGCTCTGCCTTCTGCCCCAAGCAGTCTATCGAGAATGACCGTCGTAATGGAAAACGGAATGTTCGCCACTACGCAATACGGCGCCGTAGGCAGCCTTATTTCCCTAATGTCGCCTTGGATAATTTTAATATGGGGGCGACACTTCGCCTTCATGCGTAACGCCTCGACGAATTTCTCGTCTATCTCTACCGCCACTACCCTGCCTGCTTTATCGGCTATCGGGAAGGTAAGAACTCCCTTGCCCGCGCCGATTTCGAGCACCGTATCGGTCTGCTGCAAATGCGCCGTATCTATTAGTTGTTTGATCGTTTTCGGATTGTGCAGCAGATGCTGACCCGTAAAGTTCGGTCCCGACTTGCTTTTTCTGATCGATCTATGTTTTTTATTCTGTCCGCGCATGGAATCGTCCTCCCGAAATGAGTTCATACCAATGAACAACAAAAAACCGCAGGCGTATGCCTGCGGCGGATGAACGGGAATGGGGACGAACGAATGCGCGCATTAAAACAAACTCTTGTCTAGAAGACGACAAGGAGTTTCCGGATTTTCTGAAGCAGGGATAGATCACGGGCTTTTTTGAGAACGCAAAAAAGAGACAGACGCGCTGTCCCTCCCTATCCATCCTTGCACAGGGATATCCTAAAATGGGCAGACCGATTCCGTTTTGCTCCGCACGCAGGCAGAGCCTTTGCTCACTATTTAATTAGTGCGACAAAGTGACAAAACGCAATCTACCGAAATAAATAACACCCATTGTTAGGACAACCCTCCGTTCCTTGAATTGATGCTATTTTAGCACAATCCATCTTAAATTTACAATCGGTTGCGCCACCAATACAACGCCTCGAAGATCGCGAACACGCCGACTGCCGCTACCGACGACCCAAAGAATGTCGACCGCGGCAATGACAAGCATAGCCGCCGGAGTAACAATGCTTCTGGTCAGGGTCTCTCCTCTAAGAACATTCCCACCCCTTCTAATTTAGTTGAACTACACAAAGGTTTTGGTTTCTTCAATCAGGTCACTCAGTTCGGTGAAAGACTTTTCCAAATGCTCCCGATTGTCTGCGACTAAACTGATTATATTATTAACTCTCTTGGAGTACAGGCTTGGAACCAATCGAAATGAATCCGCAATTGCAACAGCCCCTTTTTCGTTCATCCAGTAGCATTCGTTAACGGCGAACAAAACCTGATTCAAACAGGATATCGACCGAAAACAACATCCGGCGATGTACGCTAAATCCGTTTTATGCATGCCCTTTCTCCCTGTATCCAGCGCAAAAGTCGCTTCCCAAAGGAACTTCTGAATCATTGCCTTTTTCAATTCGGCCGGATACGGAATCGTTCTTGTCTTCATTTCTCCAATAATACCGGAAGGATCCCATAACGCTTGGCATAAGGCGATCTCCGAAAAATAAATGGAGTTGATAAATCCGTGCGGATGCCCGGGCTGGTAGTCGACGGTAATTTCACCCGAGAGACATTGCCGCATCACGGTAGATACTTTATTTAGATCACGATATAGAAAATCGACGGGATAATGATTAACATCCAGCCAGCCGCCACCGTTAATCCATGGCCCCCAGCCACCGATTTCCGTAACTAAGTCAGGTCTACCCGCATCATCCATATCGGCAGCGACCTTTTGAAGCCCGGGAATATCTAATCCATTAACGGAATCGTAATAGATGCCAATATCGATATCCGAATTGTCAGTATGACTCCCCCTGGCTCTTGAACCGCCGAGAACGATAGCTCTCACGCCGTTTATTTGCTTTAGACTGTTAACCAGCTTGGAAATCGTATTGTCAGGTCCCATAAACCCTCCGTGCTCGACTATTTATATTTTCCATCTTAACTGAAGCCTCTAAACAAACAAAGGATTAGTATTCTTTAACGGTTCTGTCCGTTAGGGCAACTTCGATAGTTCGCTAAATCATTTAAGTTTCATTTAAGGCTCGTCCGTTAAGTTAGGGGCATACCAACCGAAAAGGAGTGCCCAATAAATGTTGAAAAGAACATCCGCTTTACTGATTGCCCTGCTGATTACGCTAACGTGCGCGGTTTCCGTGTCGGCCGCAACCACGGTCAACGAAACCGCTATCCAACTATCCGACAACGGAGTATCGGTTAACGGCAAATCGGCTTCGACCGACCCGGCTTCCGCCGTGTACACCGGCGCGGACATTGTCTATTACGAAGCCGGACATGACAGTACCTACGGAGAGGGAAAAGCCTCGGACGAGCATACCGCCAAGGAGGCGGCCGCGCATACGGTAGTGACTATTACCCAACCCGGAACGTATCGCGTCTCCGGTAAGCTGTCGGTCGGCCAGCTTGCCATCGACTTGGGCGACGGTGCCGCCAAGGATCCGAAAGCGGTCGTCGTCCTCATTCTGGACGGAGCGGACATCACCTGTACGGTCGCTCCCGCCGTCATCTTTTACAATGTGTACGAACCGTACAGCGCATCCGAGGATACGAAGGGCGTCACCGATCTCTCTTCGGCCGGCGCTCAGGTCGTCCTTGCCGACGGATCGGCGAACAAAGTAACCGGCTCTTACGTCGCCCGAATTTACAAGGAAGGCACGACCAAGAAGTTGCACAAATACGACGGAGCTTTCTATTCCAAAATGTCGTTGAACATCTCCGGCGAATCTTCCGGCACCGGCGAGTTACGCATCCAGGCCGCCAACGAAGGGCTTGATTCGGAGCTTCACCTGACGATTAACGGCGGGAAAATCGAAATCCAATCTCAGGATGACGGGATAAATACGAATGAAGACGGAATTTCCGTCACCACGATTAACGGCGGCTATCTCAAGGTGAATGCCGGGCTCGGCTCGGAAGGGGACGGCATCGATTCTAACGGCTATCTTACGATCAATGGCGGAACGGTCGTAACCATGGCCAACGAAAGAAGCCCCGACGGAGGCATAGACGCCGACAAAGATATTGCCCTTAACGGAGGGACCGTCGTTGCCCTTGGCACTCGCAACGATGCGACGGGTTCCAACTCTAAGCAAACCTTTATCGAACTGGCTTTCGCTTCGACGCAACCTGCTGGAAGCGTGATTAAGCTTACGGACGCGAGCGGCAAAGCCCTGTTGACGCATACGGCGGAGAAGGCTTTCCAGAGTCTGACCTTCACGTCGGCGGATTTGGCCTTGAATACCGAATACCATGTTTATATTAACGACGGTCAGCAGCAGTATACTGGCAATTCCTTCGGCATGATGGGCGGTCCCGGCGGTCGTCCCAATAACGGCCAAGCGCCGGGTGAAGCTCCTCCCGCAGGCGGTCCGGCTCCGGGACAAGCTCCTCCTGCCGGCAACGAAAGGCCGACAGACAGACCGGAAGGAATGCCCGCTTTCCCGGACGGCTTCAATCCGCTGAATCAGCAAGAGAATGACGTCAATACCGTCGGCTCCATCGCGTTCGTCATCACGGATAAGATTCACAGCTTCTCCGGGGTATCCGATTCCGCCGATGCCACAGGCAAGACGCGCGTATCCTTCACGGTGAATAACGGGAAAGGCATCGCCAACGCGACATCAGGTAATAAGCCTCTGCTTACGTCCATTACCGCGAACGCGAAAGTACCCGAACAGGATATTCAGATCACCGTTACGGACATCCCTTCGGAAAGTTATTCCGAAACCCGGTTGCTCTCGGAAGTCAAGGACTCGCTGTCGGATCTCATGCCCGATTCGGACGGCACCTACCGTCTCACTGCTGCCGTCGTGTCTACCAATACGGAGTACGCCGGCGTTTCGCAATGGCAATTTACGATCGGCGGACTGCCGTTTACGGACGTTAGTCCGACGGACGGAGCCTACGATGCCATTAAGGCGTTGTATGACAAAGGCATCATGAACGGTACCGGCACAACCAGTTTCTCCCCGAACGCAACAGTGAATCGGGCGACGGCCATCACGGCGTTGGGACGACTGCTTGGCGTGGAGACGGCCGATACCGACCGCTTCCCGGACGTGAAGCAAGGCTCGTGGTACGGCGGATATGTCGGCTGGGCGGTCGCCAACGGGATCGTGCAAGGCGACAATAACGGGCAGTTCCGACCGAATGACAACCTCGCCGCCGCCCATATGCAACTGATCTTAGATCGCTACGCGAATTTGATCGGGAAGGAATCCATTACCCTGAACAGCGCGGGCAGCCTGTTGACCCGCGGAGAACTGGCCATCGTGCTGGCATCCCTTCTGTAAGGCCTGCAAGCTTGCATAAAGATCAGCGACCGCTATTTCCGATTGTGGAAATGGCGGTCGCTTTATGATATATGGCCTACGTATATCTAGTCCAGGATCTTAAGGTTTGAGCAACGTCCGCGCCTTCCACGATCATTTTCCGAATATCCTCGTTGATCAACTGGCGGGAGGAGTTCCACTTCCTGTTCTTGAAGAAGCCGCTAACCTGCACATGGTCGATTTCCTCTAAGTAACGGGACCAAAGGGGATGTTGGTTCAATCCGCGTTGCTCCGACTGCGATCGGATAGCCGGAGGCATCCAGGAATGGCATTCTAGCAGATAATGTCGCAGAAACGCCCATGCCATATGCGGGCTACGCGACTTCGCGGTAACGCCCGCTCCTCCCATGTATATCATGTTGGCGTTCCTGCGTCCGGGCATATTCGGCAATCCGACGACGCCGATTCGAGCCTCCGGCCGCTCCCGAAGCCAATGATGCGCATCCCAGTTGAAGGAGAATCGCATCGCGCTTTCTTCATGCCAGGAATTCGCCAAACAAGGTTCATCCGGTTTCCGAACGATCCGGTGCTCGCGAAACGCATCGACGACCATCCGAAACGCTTCGATCGTAGCCGCTCCGTCAACGAATCCTCTAGACGTCGAACCGTCCGGGGATAGGTAACTTCCCCCGTTTCGCATAACGAAAGGCTCGAACCACTCGATGTCCACGCCGAGTCCGAATCCGAACTGCGCAGCGACTCCTTGTTCATCGCGGATCGTTAGCCTTTTCGCCAGCTCGACCATGTCCTCCCACGTCCACGCTTCGTCCGGATAAGCCAGTCCGGCCCGGTCGAACTTCTCTTTGTCGTACAGGATCAACGGCGGACTGATCTCGATAGGCAAGCCGGGCAGCGTCCCGCCGAACTTGGCCACCCGCATGAGCCCCGGATACAAGTCCTCCTCCAAGCCGTTCGTTTCCGCTACGTAGGGGGTCAAATCGACGAACAGGCCGTCCAAGTTACCGACCGGATAACCTCCCGTCTCGACAATATCCGGCGCATCATCGGAATGAGCGGACTGCATCATCTCGAAATAATCGTTCGCCTGCTCGATCTCGATTTGAACGCCGGGGTTAGCCTGCTCGAAGGACTCTTTGGCCGCCATTACTTGGTGCATGTTATACGCGATTTCCGTCATAAAACGAATGATCATGGAATTCTCCCTCATCTCGAATGGTTTAATACTTTCTCCAAATAACCGATCGCGGCATGCTCGAATTCCTTCGCTCTGCTTAGAGATTCCGCGCATTGGGCACGCAGTTCGGTTGAGAGCATCTCGGACGTTCGGATAAAAGGGACGGCTTCGCTCAGTCCGTCGAACTCCTCGGCGGCTTGCTCGTAAGCTTCCGCTGCCAAAAGCGTTAACCTCATCGCTTCGGTTCTGAACGGAACGGTGCGCAAATATTGCGATGCATAGCGCTTGGTCTCGGCATAATAAGCGAACAAATGACCCATTCCGTATCGATTCGGAAGGTGACAAGGGTCTCGCAGAAACCAGATCCAACGGTCGTAGGCATCCAGTCCGGAAGTATATTGCAAGTAGCTGGTCGAAGGCGAATATACGCAGCCGTTCCTTGCGTATTCGATCGCGAACCGGATCGTCTGCTCCGCGAGTTCCCGGTTCTCGGCTTCCTCCGTCCGCCGGACCGCTTTCTCGGGCTCCTTCTCCCCTTCGATACCCGCTAAGAAGCGCACCGGATTATGGATGACGTCGTCATAAGACAGTTTCTTTCCCTCGGGAATCATTGGGTCCGTTAAGTAAACCGTTCGAAGTTCGTCGTCATATCCGTAAATCATCGACCACTCGTGGACATACGGCTTGGATACTCTCGTATCAAAGTAGAGCACCGGCTGCCCTTGGTTGATATGCTTGCGGACAAAAGGAATGACCGCTTCTTCGATGGGAAGCACGACCGGGAACCGCTCTACCGCCCCCAGCACGGGAACCGGCGAATTCGATAGTTGACCGCAGAGCACGGTAATCCGGTAGCCGAGTTTCGCGAAAAAATCGTGCACCGTTTGTTTCCAATCGAAGACGTAAACGCCGTCCGCGAAGGTCGTTCTATTGGAAATCTTCATGCGAAAAGCAACCGTCGATATCCCCATAAGTTTCGCAGGATCACGACTATCCTCCCGTAAAGCCAACATCCGGCCGATAGCGTTGACTAATGAAGAAGCCTTTAAGGGCGACTGCGTCGTCCAATCCGGCAACTGCAACACTTTGCTTGTTCGCATGCCTCCACCTCCTTTCTGCTCCGACATCAGGCTGAAGGAGACGCGGGCGTGTTCCTTGCCGAGCTTCTTACGGGAGCGGTAAATGTACGTGTATACCGAGCCGATAGACATTTCGTACATGTCGGCGATGGCTTCCGGGCTGAGCTGGCGATAGAAGTAGGCTTTGAATATTCCTCTCTCCTTCGCGCTCAAGCAATGAAGTAAGGCATGAATCGTTTCGTACAGATCTTTGCGAAGCAAGCTTTCGGCCGGATCCTGCTCCTGCATCGCGGCATCGGACGCTTTGCGCGCAAGGTGGTAGAGCATGCTGTCCAGATCCTCCCAATCTACCGAGGCACCGCCTTTCATGCCGGAATGCATAGCCGAAAAAGGACTTTCCTTCCGATGGGGCCCCCCGCGCCGCAAGCGCATGTTCGCTTGGTTTCTCGTGATTCGATACAACCACGGGAGAAATCGGCTCGTATCGGACAAGGTGCCCAGATGAAGAAACGCCTTCACGAATGCGTCCTGCACGATGTCATCCGCCAGGTACGCATCTCCGGTCATCCGTTCGGCCCAGCCGTGGAGGCGGTCCCGATGCTGCTCGAATAACTCGCCGAACGCCTCCGTATCGCCAAGCTGCGCCCGCATCACCAGCGCTTGTTCGGATTCGGTTTCGGGACCTGCCGCTTCCTTGATCCCGTCCAACCCGACCGTGTTCCCCGACTCCATCCCGTCTTCGCCTCCCGAGTCTCTCTTCCGCCTCACTATGCTAGATGCCAATAACCGCTCCGATTTGAACAACGTTCTAACTGATTTCCCTATTTTTTTGCATATCCCTTCTATAATCCTTTAAAGAACTGACAAAGCCGGCATGTCGTAGGTTGCTTTCTTATAAACCATGGATTATTATTTGTACAATAATCATGCGGATAGGAGGCAAAAAGCGATGAAAAAATCCGGACATTCGACTGCAACGGGATCCGTCTGCCCATTTTCAATCCAAGATTCAACCACACCGACTCTTATTGAAAAAATGACCGGAAGCTTTTTGCCTCCTTCTATTAAAATTTGAGATAACGAGGGTAACTAATCCTCTGCGAATTTTAATTTAAAGCGGGAACAGGCGCCGGTTCAACTGCGGCGCCTTTTTGTGTACCGAAAAACAAACGAGGTGAAAAACTGGTGAAAAAAGCGGATGACTTCGCCTCCTAAAAATATACACACCATTTTTAGGAGGCTAAAATATATGATCATGATATTCGCTCTATCTGTCCTTATGGCTGCCATAACGGTGGATATGGTCAATCCCGTTCTTCCGCTTATAAGCGGACATTTCGTAGCTTCGAAAGCCCAAGTCAGTTGGGTAGTGAGCGGCGTAGCGCTGCTATTGGCGATCGGAGTTCCCGTTTATGGGCGTTTGTCCGATTTCTTCGAGTTAAAGAAGCTGTTTTCTTTCGCCGTATTGATCCTGTCGTTAGGAAGTCTGATTTGCGCCCTCGCGCCGAGCCTTCCCGTTTTGGTTTTGGGACGAATGGTTCAAGGCGCAGGAATGTCGGCCATTCCCGTCCTTTCGATCGTCGCTATTTCTAAGGTTTTACCACCTGGAAAACGAGGAGGCGCTCTAGGCATCATAGCAGGCTGCATTGGCGTCGGAACAGCCGGAGGCCCGATTCTGGGAGGAGCGATCGGACAATTACTAGGCTGGCAATCTCTGTTCTGGTTTACGTTTTTGATGTCCATCGTAATCGTTATCGGTGCACGCTACGCGCTGCCGACGATCAAACCGGCGGTTGAGGCGGCCGGAAGGCATCGCAAAATAGATCTAACCGGAGGAACGTTGCTTGGGCTTACGGTAGGGTTGCTTCTTTTTGGCGTAACGCAAGGAGAGACTGTCGGTTTTGCTTCTTTCTCTTCATTAGGCAGCCTATTGGGCTCTCTATTGGCTTTGATAGGTTTTATCCGGCGCATCGTCACCGTTGATAATCCATTCGTGCCGCCAGTCTTGTTTAAAAACAGGTTTTACGTAAGTTCGGTTATCGTTGCCGTTTTTTCGATGTTCGCTTACTTTTCAGTGCTTGTTTTCGTTCCGTTGCTGGTCGTGGAAGTGAACGGGCTGTCCCCCGGACAAGCGGGAATGATCCTATTACCAGGAGGTACGGCCGTGGCGATTCTATCGCCATTCGTAGGCCGGATTTCAGACCGATTGGGGACGAAACGTCTGATTATTGCAGGGGTGACCGTGATGGGGATTTCAACTTTATTCTTGTCGACCTTTGCCTCCGGGGCTTCTCCCTTTTTGGTTTCCGTGGGCGTATTGGGCGTGGGGATCGCTTTCGCGCTTACGAATTCCCTTGCTAATAATGCTGCCATAAGCTCGCTCAAGAAAGATCAAGTCGGCGTGGGAATGGGAATCTTCCAGGGTTCATTATATCTTGGAGCAGGTGCGGGTGCCGGAATGATCGGCGCATTATTATCCGCTCGCCGAGATGCCGAGAATTCCTTGAATCCCCTATACATGTTGGATGCGATATCTTATTCGGATGCATTTCTGGCAGCGACCGCCGCTGTGATGATTGCCTTAGCATCGGCATTCGGGTTGCGGAACGACAGTTAGCAATAAACCGTCTGTTTGACGAAAAAACAGCGGCGGACTACGACTTTATTTTCAAGTCCTAGTCCGCCGCTGTTTTTATTTCATAATGAAGAATTCCGCGCCGATCGCAATTAGTTCCTCGTATAGATGCTCCTTGGAGTCAAACTTATAATTCTTTTTTCATAACAACAATTTCCCTGCCTTGAATGGCTAACCGTTCCACTTCCTCCCAACCCAAGTGTCTATATAATTTTTCAGCCGTACTCGTATATAAGTAGATTTTTTTCAAACCCGAATGACATGAAATCTCTTCGATATGTTTGCAAAGGAGGGTGCCGTAGCCTTTATTTCTATTCTCTGTTGTCGTGTAAACTAAAGCTAACCAGGGTCCATACTTTGAAAATCTGGAGTCAAAATCTACTAATTTCACGTGGTTATATAAACCAGCTGTTGCAACCGGAATATTGTCGGCCTTCATGATGACTTGAAAGGGTAATCCTGCTGCGGGGAAATTCGTGATTTGCTGAACTGTTGTTTCTTCGGCGATATTCCATTCGCTTGAATACCATTTTGCAATCGTTTTTATTAAGTTTAAGTCCTCTTTTTCCACTTTTATAAATGAATATAGACTCAAGTAGTTTGATCTCCTCTCCACCTATGCTTTTTAACATATTACCATAAAATAGTTAATAACGATCTCTGAGCGGCCGAAACACCACCACAACGCCTATGTCGAGGTTATTTCACCCGTTAATGTAAAGCAAACTTGACATTATGAATGATTTTATATACATTATGTATATCAAACTTAACCTTAAAAGTTCACCCTGGAGGTGTGTGGCATGACTTATCAAGAAAAGAAGAGCATCGTATCGATCATCAGCGCCATCCTCATTTTCGTTTCCTTTAGCGCGTATAAGTACGTGCGGTATCCGGAGGAAGGACTGGAGCCTACGGAAGCTTTACGCTATTGGGGCTCCTTCGTCCTCGTTCTGACTTTGGTTTCCATACTCGCGCATATCGTGATCAGCATCGTTTTCAACATCGTTTTTCGGATCACGACCGGGGAGAAGGAGCCGACATTCGCCGACGAACTGGATAAACACATCGAATTAAAGGCGAACCGAAACGGTTTCTTCGTATTTATCCTCGGCTTTCTTCTTGCGATGGGAGCGTTGGCCATCGAACAGCCGGTACAGGTAATGTTCGTCACCTTGATTGTCTCGGGATTCATTTCCGATATTACCGGTTCCGTTACGAAACTTTATCACTATCGGAGAGGAGTCTAAGATGGGCAAAAATCTTGTCGGCAATCACATCCGCAAATTACGGTTCAACCATGACGAAATGACGCAGCAGCAATTGGCTGACAAGGTAGGCGTAACCAGACAAACCATAGTTGCGCTGGAAAAGGGCAACTACTCCCCCTCGTTGGAGCTGGCTTTTCGCATCGCTCATGCCTTCAGCATGCCTTTGGAAGAGGTATTCTTTTACGGGGATAACACGGAGGAATAAGAACTCAGATTATCATTACGTTTACTGACTTTGAATTTATTAAAAGAGGAGATAAACAATGAATTCAAACAAAGTAGCCGCAAAAATCGTGGGGGTACTGTTTATTCTTGCAGCCGTTTCTTCGATAATTGGCCTTAGTTTATATGATCCTATCCTTAAAGGTCCCGATTATCTAATTAAAGGTTCCGAACACGCCAACCAGCTCGGACGCCGCCTATTTTCAAGCTTCAGGCGCTTTATTAAAGGCAATACACGACTGGACCTTTTTGCTAGGCCCTGCCCTTATGCTGGGTATCAACACGATAATGTATAGTTATATATTTTTTATGCACTGCGGATAAAACAATTGCTTAAAGATACTCATCCGTTGCTATGTTGTTAACTTCTAGATTCTTTGCCGCGAAAGACTCGGCTGCTGCCGATAGATAATAAGCCAACCCGGTTTGCTGGCCTTCGAGCATTTTAAGATGAAAGTCGTCACTTAGGAAAAATCGAGTCTGTGCCGCAAAATCATTAGCCGAAATCGGATTCCCATGCCCATTCATAAACTCGAGATGGTTTCCAATCCAATTTCCTATTTTCTCATCGTTGTGCTTTATGCCTTCTCTTAATGAACTTGCCATATTATTCATGAACGTCATGGCCTCAACCGCTTGTTCATTTAATTCCAGAACATCTGTTGGAGCAACCTCTAGAGCCTCCATCCCATACGTTTCCTGCAAATATTGATTTTGATCGGTCAGCGCACGTTTCCAATCTTCCTCGTTTTCAAAGCCTTTGAACATTTCCTGATTATCCATGGTTTCCCCTCCCTTTATATGCGCAATGGACTTACGCAAGGTTTGAACGATGATATCCAGCCTCTGTTTGCGTCTAAGAAGCAGCTCCTCCTGTTCCGAAAGAATGGATAGCCGATCCGAAAGATGCTCCATCATTTCCTTGATTTGATCCAAGGGAAACTCCAACTCTTTGTAAAAAAGAATCTCTTGCAACCGTTCCAACTCTTTCGATCCATACAACCGGTATCCAGCATCGCTCACCGTACTCGGTATGAGGAGGCCAATCTTGTGATAATAATGAAGCGTTTTGATCGTGACATTGGATAGTTCCGATACTTCTTTTACCGTGTACAGCATTGCTCATTCCTCCCTTCCATTCGTAGCTTAAAGCCTTCCCTAAGAGGAGAGTCAAGACGAAAATTTTTAAGAGGTTCAACAGCCCGCCTTGCGGCAACCTGTCACAGCCCCCAAACTCGCATCCGATGTGGTTTCATCACAACTTATAAATTTGAAGACTTATTACATACAAAGAGGAAAATAGAAAAAAATGGCGAATAATGTAAACTGAATAGTCTTAAAGACTTAGTGGATGAAAGTTATTAGAAGGAGTGGGATCTCCCATTTACAAGAAATCGTTGCTTTCATTGTGCGCAGCAATCCTTTTGTTATTAGGTGCAGGAGGCTACTTTTATTATCAGAACGTGTACCTTGTAAACTACAAAGTGAAATCCGTTATCAATCTGGTTAACGCCGATGAAATTGATGAAGCTTATCAAGTGTATGAAGACATCCTGCTTAAAGGAACGGATAAGAGTAGCGTTAAAGCGATTAAAAAAATCAACGGAAAATTGATTTCCGAGGTCGAAATACGAGTCGATAAATATATCGAGAATGCAATTGACTATAATACGGCCAATAATCGCATTCAAGATTTAAAGTCCTTCGAGTCGTTAAAGAACGATTTAAAGAGTAATCAACAACGTCTGGATAAATTCAAGAAGTCAAAGGATGCCTATGAGAATGCGAATAAACTCAGAGACAACAAGGAATATGAAAACGCAATTATTAAATATAAAGAAGTTATCGTCGAAGATACCGAAAATTACGCTTCTTCGGCAGATAAAATCCAATTAAGCATTAAAGAAATGCTTGATTACGTTCTAAACAATTCGGAGCGTCTTTTTGTTGAAAAGAAATACGAGGAAGCATACAAGGAAACCAAGAGGCTTGATGAATTCTACCCGAACAATGCTACCATTAAAACTAAACAGGACGCTTACCTGCAAGCTTTATACAAAGAAAATAGCATTCAAGTTGACCGCAACATTAGCAGTAAACAATACGATGATGCTATTACAATTTTAAAGCGTACTAAGGAGTACTTTAAAGATGATCTGGAATTGATCAAAAAAATTACTGAAGTTGAGGCGTTAAAACAAAAAGCAATTGAAGAGGAGAAAATACGCAAGGAGAAAAGAAAGAAGGAGCTTTTGGCGCAAGCAACCTCTAAGTATGACGATATGACCAGGCTTACAACTATCGTTCCAAAGGGCTATAGCGCAACTTATGTAAATATTAGCGGTCGAATTAATCTCGAATCTCGAATTAGGATTGTGAAAGATGGTTCTGCCGCCTTCACTGTAATAGCGGGATTCCAGCAAGATGATTGGGTGTTCACCGATAAAATCATTTTTAATATTGATGGAGAGCTCTTTGATTGGGAGGTAGCTTTCGGAGATAGACAGTCTCAGGTTAACTACGGCAATATTGCGGAATGGGTGACTCGCCACAGCTTTGATAAAAATGAATTGATAGATCAAATGCAGAAAGTAGCAAATGGGAAATCAGTTAAAATGAGGTTTGACGGAAGCCAAGGGCATCGAGACCATGTCGTAACGGAATCTGAAAAATCAAATATGAAACTAATGATAGAGCTATACACGTATTATGATAATTTAGATGACTTTCTGATAGAGACGGGAGTCGAGTCTACTTGACTCAAATGCAAAATACAGAGCAATGGCGTTGTATTCGCCTTGCTCTGCATTTAGAATCTCCAAACTATAAAATGTCTTTCCGTTCTTCCTCTTCCCCACCGCAACAGGAATCCCCTCAAAGCTAATCCAATCGCTCCAGCTACCGTTTACCCACCTTCACGACATCAATTGCCGGATTAGATGCCAGCGTTCGGGTTGTTCGGGTTCGGGTTGTTCGGATTCGGGCTTGGTTCCGGGCTTGGGCTCGGCGTTGGGCTCGGCGTTGGACTCGGAGTTGGGCTCGGAGTTGGGCTCGGAGTTGGGCTCGGAGTTGGGCTCGGAGTTGGGCTCGGAGTTGGGCTCGGAGTTGGGCTCGGGTCAGGTTTGGTAACTAGCGATTCGGTTGCCGTAACCGGAATCGGGTTACTCTCATCGTTTTTCACAGGGTTTCCAAATAGCGTCAACACGTTGCCGATATCAATTAATGGCATTTTGGACGGATCATCGAATTGTATAGCCTTATGCAACTTGATAATGATCGTCTTCCCGTCCTCGGACAGCTCGAAGCTGTCTAGCTTCGGATCTAGCGGCACGCCGCCGATTTTTATCTGCGACAGGTCGAAGGACTTTGGGTCGATCCGTACAGTCAACTTTAGATTCAACTTGTCGCCCGCCTCGAAGAGCGCTCCTGACACATGCAGAGGTTGGGACTCTTCGAACTTTTTGGCGGATGCGTAGGATCCAACAGCGAGCTCTTCTCGATCTGCTGGCGTATTCCCGCCGAAAGTACCACCCGGAGCGTTATTTAGTAAATTAAGCTCGAGAGCCATTGCGACGTAATCTTTAGCCCAATTGGAAACAGTCGGATCGACAACAACTGGGGCAGAACTTGAGCCTGGGGTCGCCGCTCCCTTATTCAAGCCAAATCCTCGAACTAAAAACGTGGCTAATTGCTCCTTGGTCACCTTGCCCGCAGGGTTGAATGTACCTTCACCATAGCCATCGGTTATTCCTGCAGCCTTCATCGCTTCGATATAGGGTAACGCATCGCCGAGCCCGGGAGTGTCGGACTTTACGTCTTGAAAGGATGATTCCTTGAGATTCGTGTCGACTTTCAATCCAAAAATCAACGCTGCCACCTTCGCGAATTGGGCGCGATTCATCTCTTCTTTCAATCCGAAAATACTATCGGATACACCGTCAAAGATACCTGCTGACATCAACGCATCGAACTTGGCCTTCGTCGCTGCGTCCAAATCCTTTAGGTCGGTGAAGTCGGCTGCCGTCTTCGCTGAAATTATGTTGCCGCCATATGGCACGGCTAAAGTTAAACTAAGAGCCAATAAAATAGACTTGTAAAGCGATTTGTTGTTCATGAACGTTACTCAACCTACCTTCTAGTTTTATGATCAATTACTTACCGCATGTCTTTTATCATCCTATCATCGTTCACATTGCCAATTATTAATGAAGTATTAATGAATATCCGCAATCTTCAGCCACTCCCGATTGACAATGAGAATAATTATCAATTACGATCTAGGCAGAAGATAACGAGAGGGGCACCCCCATGGCGCACGATTGCGAGCAAGTAGCCGAGATGTCGGACGGAGATACGCTCGGGAACGTCTGGTTTCAGCTTAAGGAAAGCATCCGTCTACGGGAGAACAAGGCGTTCCGGATCGTCTACCCATCGGCCCCGGCCTATATGCTCATCGTACCGGGCCAATCCTGCGGCCAGATCGTAATTGACGGGATGCTCTATCCCTTGCATGCGAACGCGGCCTATTTCATTACGCCAGGACAGAGGGTGGAGACACAGTACGAGTTCGACGGCCAATATCTCCAGTATCGCTTTCTATTCGATGTGCTCGGCTCCGAGGAAGACGTCCGGCGATCGGCGGCATGGCTCGTCGAACGCAGGAAGAGCAGCGCACCGGCCGACTCGCGACTGTTGACGCTATGCGAGAAGACGGTCGAGGGATGGCGTATCGCCGCCCCGGTCGAACGCCTAGCCGGACAAGCCGGGTTCTTGGAGTTGTTGCATTTGCTGTTCAAGAAGCAGGGGGATCATGGGGAAGCGTTGGAACGAGCGTATGCCTATCTCAAACATCATTACCGGGAAACGATCACCGTGGACGATTTGGCCGGAAAGGTCGGTATGAGCCGTTATTATTTCATGAGATCGTTCAAGGAACGATTCGGTCAGAGCGCTATAGAATACTTGACCGAATTGCGAACGAACGAGGCCAAGCAGCTCATGGAAGCGGGGACGTCGCTTCGGGGAGTGGCGGAAGCGGTCGGCTACAAGGACCCATTATACTTCAGTAGCCAATTCAAGAAGCAGGTCGGCATATCGCCGCGAAGCTACATCGCCAGCCGGAAGTGCAGGACGGCCGCATACAGCTGGCCCAACATCGGCCAACTGCTGACGCTCGGGATCATTCCATACGCGGCGCCGATCGATCAGAGCTGGTCGGACGATTACCGGCGCAAATATCGCTTCGACGTCAAAGTACCGCTCAGCCACGACTACGATTTCAATCGAAAGGCGCTGCTACGCGCGCGACCGGATCGCATCGTCGCTCTCGACGAGATGATCGTCGAAGAAGAAAAGGAGAAGCTGAAGACGATCGCGCCGACTTTATTCCTGAAATGGCATGAAGAAAGTTGGAAGGCGCACTTGATCCAGACGGCCCGTTTCATGGAGAGAGAGAAGGAAGGGGAAAGATGGCTTATCCGGTACGAGGAGCAGGCCGCCGAGGCGCGAAGGATCGTTCCCCCCTCGCTTCGACAGGGTCGACTGCTGATTCTGAATATCTCTGCCCGAGGGATGCAGGTATGGGGCAAACGAGCTGGAACGGTGCTGTACGACGATCTGCAGATTCATTACGCTGCGGGGGTCGAACATATTCCGTTCACTGAATTCGTGACGGCGAGCGGGTTAAAGGCGTTCGATGCGGATGCGCTGCTGGTCACGGTCATGAAGGATCGTCAGTCGCAGACGGAATGGGAACGGCTGCAGCACACTGAAGAATGGGGACGACTGAGGGCGGTGCGCAATCGCAATGTTTGCCTTGGTTTCGATCGCAACTGGCTGCAAGAGCCGATATTGGAGTATACGGCGAATCGACAGGAGCAATTGCTGCAAGACCTGATTATGTCATTTCGTGCTCCCTAGGACGGTAAAATCGGCATCATATCGTATTCCCTCAGAAGGAAATTCTTTTTATAATGTTATAGTGATAATGATTATCAGTATCAATCCGGAGGGATAACCGTGTTTCAAACAGAGAGAGACGCTCATGCAGGTCATCGCGGCGTTAACGTTCGAAAGAAGTTCCGGGGGATCGCGGGACTGATCGTCGTCTTGCTGGTGGCACTAATGGTAAGCGCCTGCGGCAATAACGAGAATACAAATACGTCGAGCGTGGGAGCAAGTCAAAGTCCGAGTCCTAGCCCGAGTTCAAGTCCTAGTGCTCCCGCATCAAGCGAAGAACCGCAGGCACTGACGATCAAGCATCACTTCGGAGAAACGGAAGTGCCTCTGCATCCGCAACGCGTCGCCGTCGTCGGACTCGAGGATATCGCGCTGTCGCTAGGCGCTCCGCTAGTGTATGCCTACGGATTCGAAGGCTATTACTTGTACGACCGGTTGGAGGCACTAAACATTCAGCTGTCCGACAGCCCGAATCTGAAGCCGAACCTCGAAGCCATATTGGCATCGAAGCCGGATTTGATCGTTCTGCAAGGGTATTTCTCGGACCAGCAAGGTTACGACGAACTGAGCAAAATCGCGCCGACGATCGCTTTCACGCCGGACGATTGGAAAAGCAACATAGTCCTGCTCGGACAAGCGCTAGGACTGCAAGACAAGGCGCAGGAAGTTATCGCGACCTATAACGACAAGCTGACGCAAGCCAAAGATGCAATCGTGGCGGCAGCCGGTTCGTCCAATTCCGCCGTTTTCCTTCGCCCATCGGATAAGGAGCTGCAGGTGTTCTTCCCGAGCTTCGCGCCGCTGATCTACGACGAACTTGGACTTCGTCCGGATGCGAGCATCGCCGAGCTCCAGAAAGCATCGAAGGAAGACTGGGGGATCAATACATCGTTGGAAAAGCTCCCGTCGATTAACGCGGATTACGTGTTTGCCATCTATGGCGGATCGATCAGCTCGGCCGAGGATTTCGCGAAGGAAACAGCAGCTTCGGACGAGGTCGAAAAGCTGAAAATCTGGAAGTCGCTACCCGCCGTCAAGAACAACCGCGTGTTCAAAGTGTCGGCAAGAACTTGGATGTCTTCCGGTCCTATCGCCGAGGGCTACGTCATTGACGACGTGAAAGCCGCTGTCACCGGAACGAAGTAATATCGTCTCACTGCTCATATAACCTACATTGCAAATAATTACATTAGGAAAGCAGAAACCCACCCCAAGGTTCTTTGGTCAAGGTGGGTTTTTGCGTTCCTGTAGCTTAGTAGGGTTATTCGAGACGAACCCCAATGCTTGGAATGATCCAACGTTGAAAAGTGGAGGTTGTGTGGAGACTCCCCATAGCTAATCCAATCGCTGCGGTTACAGTCTTTATCTCAGCCAGCACTGGATACAGAATTCCCCGAGGCTACCTCATGACGCCCTGTCGCTAGACTTACACCGACTTTGCCGAGCGCGATTCCGAGTGAAACAGCGGTTAACAGGTTGAATATCGCACCCGCTGTATCATTGCCGACAAAAGAACTCATCAAATATAGAATCGGCGAAGCCATGAACAGTGCTGCGATATAGACCGGGAAGACTTTGGCTCTAAGGATGGCGATTCCAAATAAGATCGCGCCGATTAAACAAAGAAGAAAACTGCCGAGCGGGAAAATAGCAAATTCCGAATTTAATATTTCGTCAATAAGGGCAGGCGCTTCCTTGGAAAGCAACGGCATGACCGTAGTAAAGGTCGCGATAATCGCAATATCCAGCAAGTTTCCAAAAATGTAGAATAATAAGCCTGTTAAGCCCAATTTTCCCCATTTTGCAGATTGGCGTAAGTACATTGCAGGAAGACCGATAATGGTGAGCGAAAACGCGATAAAAGTCAGGCTGTAGTAAGTTGCAACAAGCGGGTCCTGCAGGTCTGTCGACGATGTCTTGATGTTGACGCTAACAAGAAAGGGGAAGATGGTGGATACTAGTTTAATCACGACGCCCAGAATCAGTATAATGCCACAGCAGCGATACAGACTAGCAGAAGACATGATTTATTCCTCCTCTAAACTTCCGCATTTAGCTTCATTTTCCCAATCATACGAAGTATACGACGGAACCATTTGAATTACCTCTATTTGGAAATTTATTATTTTTTACCGGTAGTTCTTAGAAGCCGCCTTGCACAAGGGCCCGGGTCCATAACATTCAACAACTGCCACGAAATTCTTATCACCAGACGACCGTCTACGTTGCGCCCCAAAAGTAAAAGTCCCCCATTTCCATGAGGGACTTTTACTTTTATTAAACTTACGGGGTCGGAGAATATGTGACCGTGTAAACGACTTCCGTCGTTTTGCCTAGGCTATTGCTCGCAACGATTCGGAATGTGTTGGGACCAGGGCTTAGAATCACGTTCATGCTGTTGTAATTGACCTGCTTGTCGTTTACAAACACTTTGGGATAGCTGTCATTCTCGTCGCTGACCGTCCAAGTAAGTGTGATCGTCTCCGATGATGTCGTCTCCGGAGCGTATCCTAGCACTAATCTAGGCCCCGGCGGCTCGAACACGATCGTATGCGTTTCTTCCTTAGTCGCTCCGAAACTGTTAACGGCTTTGATTTTAATCGTGTTGGCTCCCGCAACTAGAGAAACACTCATGCTGCTGCCATACGCTTGTTCGTCGTTCAAGTATACTTTCGGGTAATTGTCGTTGTTGTCGGACACGCTCCAGCTTACTTGTACCGTTTTCTTGTCCGTCGTCTGCGGAATCGGATTTACCACCAATGTCGGCCCGTCGCTCGAGAACGTAACGTTAAACGACTTTTCCGTTGATTTCCCCAATTTGTTTACCACTTTGACAGTGATTGCGTTCGGTCCCGGCTTCAAAGACACGGTTGTACCGCTGTTGTAAGCCTGCTCACCGTTGATGTATACTTTCGGGCTATTGTCGTTCTTATCCTGGACGTTCCAACTTATTTTAATGGTATTTTTATTCGTCGATTCCGCAACCGGGTCTACCGTCAGGACCGGCGCTCCTCCGTTCAAAACGACCGTCTTCGTCACTTCCGTTGTTTTGCCTATGCTATTCACGGCTTTAAAAGTTAACGTATTCGTGCCTTCCTTCAGATTTACATGCGTTGTCGTTCCATATTGCTGTTCTCCGTTCAAATACACTTTCGGAGCGTTGTCATTCTTGTCTTGTACTGTCCAGCTTACTTTCAATAGCTCCTTATCCGTTGTCTCCGGAACGTTAAGTACGTTCAGCACAGGGCCGCCGCTCTGAAAAACAACACGCTTTACCACTTTGGTCGATTTCCCGGAACTGTTCTCGGCAACGACGGTAATATCGTTATTACCTTCTTCTAGATAAATAATAGCTTTTGCGGAGCTGGAGTACTGCTTCTCGCCATTTACGTAGACGACCGGAGACGGATCGTTGCCGTCTTTGACCGTCCAAGTGACAGTGATCATTTGTTTGTCCGTTGTCTCGGGCACGCCCTTTACCTCAAGAGTAGGCGCTCCCTTCTCGTACTTAACCGTCTTCGTTACGGACTGAGTCTTGCCGCCGGCAAGTCGCGCAGTTACGGTATATGTGTAAGTTCCTTCTTCTTTCAACCGAAAACCGACGCGGAACTGTCCTTGTACGACTTCCGCTTCCTCATTATTAATAAACACCGTTGCGCCCTTCGTTACATCGCCGGTAATGTAGAACGTCGGCGTCGGCGTCGTGTCCGGTACTTCAACGTTTAAAGTGAGGGCCTGCTGACTATCGCCTGCGGCGCCTTTAATGGCGCGGTAAAGAAGAGCGGCAGCCTCCGCCCGCGTAACCGCCTGGTCCGGCCTGAACGTCCAGTCGGAATAGCCGTTGATCAGCTTATTCTCTACCGCCAACGCCACATACGAACTCATGTTTGGAGAGATCTCATTCTCGTCGTAAAAGCGGTCAAGCACCCGTTCATCCTTCAAATCGTCCGGTTGATAGTTGAGCGTCTTGACGAGCGCAACCGCAACATCCTCCCTCGTCGCTTTGCCGGTCGGATCGAAGAATGCTTTGCCTGACGGAGGGTAATAACCCGTTAGGAATTCTTTAGAAGCTTCTACAGCCGAGAACGACCATCTTGTGTTCGTGACATCCATGAACGTAGGCGACTTGTCGTCCTCCAGCAAGTCCAAATAAAACGCGCGCGCGATAAGCGCGGCAAATTCTTCTCGCGTAACCGGCTTGTTCGGTTTAAACGTATTGTCGGAGTAGCCTTTCACCAGCCCCAGCTTAGCCATGCTATTAATTTCATCCTGCGCCCAATAAGTACCACCGACGTCTTTAAACCCGATATTTTCTTCCGCATAGGCTAGATAAGGGAAAGCTAATGTAACCATTAATAGTACAGCCGAAAATATCCTTGCCCCTTTTCTCATATTCCACGACGCTCCCCGGTCCGATGAATTCATACATAGGCAAATAGATTTATGTACGATAGAACTACTATAGCAAAAAAATATTGAAAAAATTGTCGAATTATGTCACAAAGAATGCCAACGATCGGGCGAAGATCAAAAAAGATGACGCAATAACGCGATTAACCAAGCAAAAACGCCTTTGGCGTCCTATGGACTTATCGGCATCTAACATCAAGCGGAGCAATCCTGAAAATACAAACAAAAAGCGCGCTCATCCGACGGGGGATGGCGCGCTTTTCCGCTCAACGACAGCCTGTTGCAGTCCTCAAACCTGTTCCTCTCTATTTCTGTCTTTAGCGATCCGGCAGCAGCCGCGAGCCTGCTTCCTGAATTGCCGCGACGGCGTCGTCGACCGATCTGCGGCCCGCGATCGCCGCGTCGGTCTCGTCGTCGATGATCTGCAACAGTTCGTTTTTCTCGTTGACGCCAAGCGAGTACTCCGCCTGCTGCGGTACCGGCCGCAGCCGGTAGAATACCTCGTACATCGGATCTTTCGCCATTCTACCGTTTACCTGAACGGGCAGGCCGAATTCCCTTTCTGCATAGATGCTGCTCATTTTCTCCGACATGACTGCCTCGATGAGCTTCCAAGCTTCCTTGGGATGACCCGACTTTGCCGGAATCGCATAGATGGAGTCCGTCGAAATATCCCCGCCCCGGCTCCGGTCCCGCGATTGGACCGGTCCAGGCAGCAGGCCCCAATCGAACTTTACGTACTGCCGCTTCAGCTGCGTCACATAAAACTCGCTTTCGATCGTAAGCGCCGCCTTGCCTTGAGCGAACAGGTCGCGCTGACGCATCTCGTCCTGACTTACAATGTTGCCCTTTGCCTTGTAGGGTTCGGCATTGAATGTACCGTGCTCATAGGCGGCTATGACCTTAGAGATAAGGGCATGCCACGCTTCGCTGTCGAATGTGAGGCGGTTGGCGGCTTTGTCGTACATCTCAATCCCTTCGGTCCGGGCGATTCGGGTCATGAGATCGAACGGTTTGGTCAACGAGGTCATGCTGAGGCCTCTGACGCCGTCCTCGCCCCCTGGCTGATTTACGAACAACCCTGCAAGCCGCAGGATCTCGTCCCAAGTCATATCCTGATCCGGCAGCGGCACGCCATAGCTTTGGAACAGCGTTTTATTGTAATAGACCGCAGAGGAGTAAAAGGTAGGCGAAAGCCCATACAGCTTGCCTTCCTCATTGTTCCGTACCCTGTCGAGCATCCCCTCGTACAGCGTGCCAAGGTCGAACTTGTTCATCGACGCCATGCTCTCGAGGTCGCGTAGCAATCCCGCATCCGCGGCGTATCTGTATTGCGGGACATACAGGATGACGAGGTCCGGCTTCTTCGTCTCGAACATTTTATTGAGTGCGATTCGGATATCGAGATTTGGGTTGTAATAAATCGGATCGTCCATCGGTACGATCTTGAATGTCGTATTCGGATAAACGGACTGTAAGGCGCTGCGGTGGAATGCATCGAAGGTCATCTGGTTGATGCACGCGATCGTCAGCTCGGTTGGCTCTACCGGAGGTTTAGACTTTCCGGTGCAACCGCTAGACGCCGCGAGCATGCAAACCGCCAGCACCATGGCAAGGAAGCGCCCTCGCGCTCGTAAGACAGCCGCCCTCATCGGCTCGCCTCCGAGACCCCGACGGTCGCAGCCTGTTCCGCATCCGCTTGCAGCCGCGCCAACGCTTCGTCGACCGTCGACTGTCCGCCCGCAATGTCCCGAATCGCAGCGTTCGCTTTCGCCGACAGCACGCTCATCACGCGGCCATACGCGGGCAGTTGACTACGCTCTGCTTGCCGCAGCACGGCGGACACGTCCAGCTCGGACTCGTAATAGCGACCGATTGGAGAACTTTCCCCTAACTTCACGCCCGGCACCGCCGCGAGTAGCATTTGCGGCCCGCCCGTCTCGACAGCCTTAGTCGAACGATCCTGGCTTGCAAGATAATGGATGAATTTCATCGCCTGCGGTTGGTTGGCAGACTTCGCGTTAATGGCATAGACCGTGCAGTCGGTCAGCGAGCTAATCTTGCCCGGCGTGGTAGGCGCGCTCAACGGAATCGCATCCCATTCGTCCTGTAACAAGCCTTGCTGGATCGCTTCGTTCATGACGTACCACGAAAGGTACGGCTGCAACGTCATCGCGGAGCGGCCGTTATAGAACGGATTGCCGTCTATCGCCGCCTTTAACGGGTCGGACTCTTCGGAATTATCCGGCGATTCATCACTGATCCAACCTTTGCGAATGCCTTCCGATACTTGGCTCCAGATGACCTTCCAGGAGTCGCTGTTTACTTGCGGTTGACCCTTCGCATCCACGATCGACAATCCCTGCGACTGCCCAATGTCAAAGATCATTCGAAACGGATCCGGAGCAGATCCATACGAGAAGCCATACGCCGGCTTGCCCTGGTCGCGCGCGCCTTCGAACCGCGCGGCTAAGCGGACAATGTCGTCCCACGTCGCACCTTTCTCCGGGAGCGGTACGCCTTTGCTCTGGAACAGCGACCGGTTGTAGATCAGCATATTCATATCGAGATCATCGATGATGCCGTACATCCGCCCGTTGCCCGCTTCCTTGACCAGATCGACCGCGGACGGATAGAGCACTTTGAGATCCAGCTTTTCCTGTTTAATCAGATCGTCAAGCGGAACGATCACCCCGTCCGCGGCGAGGTCGTCGACGAAAGCGAGCGGAACTCGGAGAACGTCCGCATTGGATTCGCTCACCCATTTCTTGTAGGAGGCCAAGTCTTGCTTCTTTCCGTACTCCTCGCTCGGTACGGCGACCTCGAACGACGCTTTCGGGTGATCGAGCATATACGTCGCGCCAAACCGCGCCATAAAGCTCGTTTTGTCCCCATACTGCACGCTCAGCCGAAACTCTTGCTCGTCAGTTTCCGCCGCCCCCGAGCTCGGAAAGAGCGCCTGGCGGTAATCCCCGACCGCCCAGACGACGGCCGCCATCAGCGTGCAACCCGCCGCGATCGTTATGCCTCGGATGGGGCTTCTGCGTTTGCCGTTCAATCGTATCCTCTCCTTGATTTGCTTCATGGACTTCGGGGAGAAACCGCCGCTGCCGAGCGGAAGCTCTTCGAGGTGCTTCTCCCATTCGGAATCATTCATGGACGCTTTCCTCCTTCGAAAGCCGCAGGCTTGCCCAGCTTGCGGCTAATAGCGGCCCGCGCGCGGAAAATGCGCGACTTAACCGTCCCTTCGCTAATCTGCAACAATTCCGCGATCTCTTTCAGCGTAAGATGGTGATGCGCGTACAGCAGCAGTGCCTCCCGCAGCTTCTGCGGCAAGCTCAGCACGGCATTCCACACTTCGCGTTGCTCGAGCGACACGAACCATTGCGTCTCCGCGGAAGGCTCGAACACGCTCGTCTCGTACTCCTCCCAGACCAGTTGGACGCGGCGAAACCACGCGGATTTGAAGTAGTCCCTCGCCGTGTTGCGAGCGATCGTGAGTAGCCACGCCTTCATCGTCGTCCCGCTTCGGAACGAATAAATCGCGTGGTAGGCTTTTATGAACGTTTCCTGGGCGATATCCTCGGCCAGTTCCCGGCGACGCGTCAAGAAGAACGCGTAGTTCCACACATCCTTGCCGTACGTCATCATCAGTTCGTCGAGCAAGGCGTTGCGGTCGATCCCTTCGTTCATTTGCTTGATATACTCGTAATCCACT
Source organism: Cohnella herbarum (assembly GCF_012849095.1). Lineage (NCBI taxonomy): Bacteria > Bacillati > Bacillota > Bacilli > Caryophanales > Paenibacillaceae > Cohnella > Cohnella herbarum. Next base: position 5,645,837 of record NZ_CP051680.1, on the reverse strand, counting down.
CCGGCAACCTCCTCTGACCAAACAACGAGCGCGACGACGCAAAGTTCCCTTTTTTTTCAACGGTACGTAAAAAAAGCCTGGCTTTCACAGCCTCGGCTTTATCTTTATACTTATGGAATTCTAGGCGCTGTCGCGTTGTTCCTCCGTGTTGACATAGTCAACTACACCTTTACATTAGAAAATCAAAGGGAAAATAAAGGTAACGAAAGCGGCCCACAGTCCGTAGACCGGCAAATACTTCGTAACGGCCTCTTGAATGGCTAACGGTCCGGTTTTGTTTCCTAGAAAACGCACATAGGAAAATATAATCCAAACGAGATTGGCAAAGATCAACAGATTTACGCCTAAGACAGCAAGTCTGTTGGGCGTAATCCCATAAGAAGAAACCCTGAACATGATGGCCGATAAAGCTACGGCGTCAATCATAAGAGCAAGGGCGATGAGGGCAAAATTGATATAATCGGAAACGTTCTTTTTCTCGCCCGTGCCGCGTTCGGTAATGGAGAAGATGGTGACGGCCAGTACGCTAAGGAGCACTCCGTTGAAAACGAGTAGGAAATCGCGGTCCAAGAAGGGACTTTTTCCGATCCAAATCACCGCTATAAAGTAGACCAATAGGGTTGCCAGTACAAGCGGACTGAAAATCTTCGCGATGTATGGCGCTATATTCTTGGCAAGCTTAATGTCCCTTGTTACCAAATAGGCAGCTACGATCGACAGGGCGGCAGCACCGAATAAAACGACGTTGCTAAAATAGAATTCCGATATGTTCGTACCGATGAATCTAAATAACTGCATGGTAATTACGGTTAGCACCATTCCGCTTATGGCCATACAAGCGTATAGGATGGTAAATTCCCCGTTAAATTTAAGATAGGCTAATCTTGCGCTGCCTTTGCCGTGTTGATTTCCAGTAAACGCTAGCCCCATGACTACCCAGAGGAAAACGGGAAGGTGAAGATAAGCCATGATAATGCTGTCTTTATTCTCTAGCGGGAGTACATTCAGATAAATTCCGGAGATCAAGAATAACGATGAAAGGGTGTAGATCACTTTTCTATTGGAAGGGTTATTGTATACAAAATAGATAGCCATAAAGGGAAGTATGCCGAAGACAAGGTTAATGGGGGCTATCGCTTCCTGTTCTGTAAAATGAAAAAGGAGCCTCGTGCTAATCCCGGCCAAGATCGCTAAAATCCCCATGAATAAGAAGTTCTTCCAGAGCAAAGAACTCTTTTCCGTATTTTCCGTCTCCTTGAAATGAAGTCTTTCCTGCCAAACGGCAAGAACCTGCGAATCGGGGTTTTGTTCCCAAGCGTAGGAGAATGACTTCTTGAAGACTTCGGGTTGCGTTCTAAACATTCTCTCCAGCTCGCGGGGATTATCCATGTTCTCGGTAATGAGATTGTTATTATTCATCGTTATCTCCCCTATGCTTGGGTTTCATCGCTTTTGTATTCTAGAATATCTCCCGGCTGACATTCTAAATGCTTACAGATTGCCTCTAATGTTGATAATCGAATCGCTTTTGCCTTCCCGTTCTTCAGTATGGAAAGGTTAGCCATCGTTATTCCGACCCTCTCCGAAAGCTCCGTTACGCTCATTTTCCGTTTAGCCAGCATTACGTCAACATTGATTATGATCGCCATAATAGTCACCTCAGACCGTCAAGTCATTTTCCGATTTGATATCGATAGCTTCTTTTAATAGCTTCTGAAGAACGGCGGCAAAAACGGCAATGACCATCGAGGCAAAAATCACAACCATACCGATTACGATGATCCCCGGGGCATCGTCTTTATCCGCCACGAGATAGAAGAGCGGCATGCCTAACGCATACAAACCGCTGATTGCGATCGCGCATTTTTTGATGTTCTTTAGAGCCCGAACGGATAATTCCGAGAACGCTTTGTTCTTGTCGATGTAGCTTAGAAGTTGAAGCGCTTGATACAGAGCAATGTAAAAAGGAATTGCCGATGCATACAACTCGATGTATATAAGAGATTTCAAATACGCCCTATCCGGATACAATTCCACTGCGTAATTCGCGATCTCAGGCACCAAAAAGACGCACAAAGCAAGAACCGCAATTCCAAGCAGCAAAATAACTACCTTCAAAAAGAATGTTGTACCTCGTTTCATAAGAAAGCCCCTCACTTATAATGAATTAGTTTCATCTTAACATATATTTATCGTTTTACAATAATTTTATGGTGTTATTAGATACATTTTTGTTGTTATATTAACCGCGAACTCCATACTTGTGTTTTGTATTCGCATTAGACTAGTCTCTAAATGAAATTTTGAAACATCTACCCCACGGTATGCAAAACAGGAACGATACCTATCATTTCCGGAATATTGCAAAAAACTAAATAACTCTTCGTGTATATCCAACCAGTTTTCTGCTGATAAAGAACCATCCGCTAAAACTTTCATATTTAGCCCACCTCTAAATACCTATTTGACTTAAGCTGTAATGCTACAATTAAACTAAGCAACTCTCCCCTCTCTATATCCACCTCGAACATTTGCCAAAAAGTACTTGCCACACGATTCAGAACTAATAATTTGTTCATATACATAGGATGGTACATCATAGTAGTTCCAGACCTGATGATTACTCTTAAACTCAATTTCAAGAATTGCGGAATTGTAATCATAGCCAATTGATACAATCATACTTGAATTTACTGGCTCTCTCTCCATTTTTAACTCCCCTTTATAATATGTTTTTGTTCCCTCATTGCTGTAATAACTTCTTTATAATTATTTTCATTCGATGCGAAAGACTGCCCCCACTTATTACATAAATCGGGATCATTGCTACTCGGTCTTGGTGTGTATTCTTTAATACGAACACGAGATGGGATTTCAATCGACTCTCCTACAATAATTGCTTCTCCTCTCCTTAATGAAGATAATAAATCAATTAAACTTGTCATATTGTTTGGTGCTGCTGATTTTACAGTAGATTTGTCTGAGCTATTTGTTAGTCTTAGTGCTATAAAAGTGCCAACTTGCGCAAGTATTGTCTCTGATATTTCTGATGGTCTCTGTGTTACAACTAACGCTCCTAACCCAAATTTTCTACCCTCTTTAAATATTTTTTCAACCGCTTTTCTTGCATAGCCATAAATATGACTATTCCCCTCATTTCGAGGAAGATATGAATGTGCCTCTTCAAAAACCATAAGAAGTGGTCTGTTTCGCCCTGTATAACTTTCGTTTTTTCCCCAGTACATGCTGTCATATATTAATCTAGTAACAATTCCAACTGTAATATCAATTAACTCAAAAGGCACTCCACTTAAATCTAGTATGGATAGCCTCTCATCGTGTTCTATCCAGTTACGAATTAATGAATCCAAATCTTTACTCGAATCTATATCATTGTATTCGTCAGGATTAAACATAAATTTATATCTAGAATCTTTTAATCTTGAATGAATTTTTTGCTCATAAGAATACATAGTTTCATTCTTTGATTTATATGGGGCCGCACTACTCACAGAATAAGGCTTAAACTTCGCAGGAATTAGATTTTTAAAATCGCCTTCATTTTCTAGCTCTTCAGTATCTCTATTTTGTTCTATTGCTCCTGCCTTTGAGAAAGTACCATAGACTTCTCGGTTAAAATCATGCCACATTTTTTTAATATCAAATGGTATAGGTGAGTCAGCGGTGATGAAATCCGTTTTAACATTTCCTGATTTTAGCTTATCCGCGCTTTCTTTTTTATGTTTAAGTATTTCCTCCCGTAATCTTTTATCTTCGGGACGTTCTTGTCCGTTAGGTCTCCCAACCAAAAAAAACGATAGTTCGTCGAAATTTAATGTCCAATATGGCACATGTAATGGATTGACTGTATCGTTTATTTTATACACTTTACATTTATTTGAAAAAGCAGTGGAATATTCACCATGAATGTCTATTAAAACTATCCTTGACCCATCAAATGAGCACAAAATTTCATTAATAATATGAGCAACAGTGTTTGATTTACCACTACCTGTTGAACCCAGAACAGCACCGTGCCTCAAGACAAAATTATTTAAATCTAAATAGACAGAAAGATTCTCACTAGAAGAATGCTTCCCTATTTCTATCAAGCCCTTAGCTTGGTCCCCATAAATCTGCTTTAGATCGTCTTCTGTAACCAAATGAACTTCGTCATTTATCGTTGGAAAAGAACCGATCCCCCTTTCAAATTTCGACTCACCAATCTGCTCCCCAACAAGTTGAACTTGTAAATATCGAGAACCCTTATCCGGAACTGCCCCATCAATGTTATTTAGTTGATTTGGCAAATTACTCACAGATGCAACTATCCCATAGAGTTTAATGTTACCTACTGGTATTTTTACGAGTGTACCTATTTGTCCAATCCTATACAGTCTTCCATTTATTATTGGTGCAGAAGATGGAATATCTTCAGACACTTCTACTTCAATAGAGGTACTATCTACATTTATTACAGTGCCTAGATATGTAACGTCAGTCTTCATCTGTTACCTCTACCTTTGAAGGTACTTTTTTATAATCAGTAATAAAGTCAATAAAGTTTAAGAAATTTCCAATCTTTAATTCATCGTTATCCAAATCCCAGAAGTTTACAATCTCGTGCTTCTTGTCTTCTTTTACTTGCGGATCTATCTTCCAGTCTCCCAACTTGCCGCCAATAATCGCATGATTAGGTGACAATATTGATATGTTTAAAAACTGTTTTAAATCCTGTTCCAGGGCAATCAATTCTGGATTATCATACATAAAAGCAATGACATGAAGCCTATTGTTTTGTCGCAGCCCATCAAAAATGACATCATTCACATGCTCGTCTCCGAATGAATAACCGCTAATAATAAAGATACCTTCTCCATCTCTTAAGTAACTTTTTAATCTGTCAAAATATGTTATGAATGGCTGTTTTCTAGAGGACTCATATTTCTCTCTTGATGGATAAATAACCAGTTCATCTAAATTATCTTTCTTAGATTGAGCCCCAAGTCGAATAACCTTTCCACTTGTTGTCGACGGACCTTTTTTCCAAAACCAACCTAATGATCCGTGAAGTTTCCAAACTCTAATCCACGATAAGGGCAAACTTTCTCTAACCCCCACTTTTTCAACACTTTCTGGACAAAAAAAACGGCTCATACGCACCAACAAATCCATCAAAATATGGGAGCTGTAAATTCTCAAGACAACGTTCAAATATCATATCGTAATTCAAAGTAAATATTTCTTTCCCGTAATCTCTACTCCTTGAATTAAGCCAAGCGAAGAATCTTTCTATAGATTGTAATTTGCTATCCTCAGAGCCTACAACTGAGTTTTCTTTTTCATTCAAAACATGATATATATTATTACACACTTCTAGATCAAGCCTTTTAGCATCGGAACCTTTAATTTCAACATATGATTTTGAATCCAGTTCCTTTGTTATTTGTCTAATTAATCTGATTTTGTTCAAAATGTGCTCTATTGTAGGTTTCCTATTGCCTTCACTAATTAGTTCATCCTCAATAAGATTTACCTGTTGTCTTTGTTCTTCCGTTAACTTTGAGATTGCCAATTCAGTTAGGCTCCAAATGCCTGGAAGCCCAAGTGCCATTGAACTGCCAGCCCCAAAAAGGAATCCTATTCTCTTGGGAAACGAAAGTTGATTTCTAATTTCATTCATTTCTCTAATTGGATTATAGTAGTGTATCATAATAGCTCTCCTATTTTTTGTAACGACTTAGCTTGAATATTATCACATATTGGAATTTTTTGCAGAAGTATAGAAGTTATTAATATGGCGCACTTAGCTAGAGATAACCCACTGTCTTATGTTGATTCTCAGTTGACTAGAATTAAAGAGTCTAATACTTGTTGATTAGTTCAGATGGAACGATACTACTCACCATTGGAGCCTCTTCTTAAAGAAATTTGGAAAAATATAATAAACTTATTTATTATATGCATTAAGAATCTTTAGAAAACTATGGTTGACTCCATGTTGACTTTGACTATAAAAAATACAGAGCGACAGCGATTAGTCCGCCATGCTCTGTATTTGCTCTAGGAATACTATTATCCGTCATTCCGTGCTTCTTCGTCTCCGACCGCTATGGGGTTATCTTGCCAGCTAATCCAATCGCTCCAGCTCCCCGCGTACAACTTCACGCGGGTAAACCCCGCTTCCCCCAACGCCAACACGTTGGGAGTCGCGGTCACCCCCGAGCCGCAGTATACGACGATCTCGTCGTCCTGCGACAACCCCGCGTCCGCGAACCGCTCGCGCTGCTCCTCCGCGGACTTCCACGTGCCGTCGGCCTGCCGGCCCTCGGCCCAGAACAAATTCCTCGCGCCCGGGATATGCCCGGCCACCCGATCGATTGGCTCCGCCTCGCCGCGATAGCGCGGGGCTTCGCGCGAATCGACCAGCACGTAACGTCCCGTGCCGAGCGATTCGCGAACTTCGTCGACCTCCACCAGCAGATTATGCTGTACGGTCGCCACAAAACGAGCAGGTATAAGAACCTTCTGCTCGGCCGACACCGGGCATCCGGCATTCTTCCATGCCGTGAAGCCGCCATCCATGACAAAAACGTTCTCGTGGCCAAGATATTTCAACAGCCACCATAACCGCGACGCCATCGCTCCGCCTTGATCGTCGTAAGCGACAACGCGAGTGTCGTTGCTGATACCGACTTTCCCTAGTTTAACTGTCAACTCCGCCGCATCCGGCAAGGGATGACGACCGCCATGTTCGCCGACCGGTGCGGAAAGATCCTTCTCCAGATCCAAATAAACGGCGCCTGGAATGTGGCTTTCCTCATAAGCTTCTCTGCCGGACTCCGGCTTCCCCAGTTGGAATCGGCAATCCACGATAACGACGTCGGACTCGTATAGACGAGCCAATAACCACTTTACCGGAACGATATGCTTCATATTCGTTTAACCACCTTTATATTGGTAAATTTAGCATCCTAGGTTTACAACTTTATACCCGCAACTCCAAGGAACGAGCGCGCTCCAACGATTTCGCCGACAACAATGCCCATACGATAACGGCGAGCATCAGAATCGCGAATCCGGCGAATAACCAGCGAGTCGAATCCGCGCCGTTCTCGTCCAGAAACCAACCCGTCAGCTTCGGCATCAACGCGCCGCCGATGCCTCCGAACGCCATTAACAAGCTCGTCGTCCGCTCCGTCATGCCGGGAACGGCACGGTTGGTGAATACTAGCGCAATCGCGAACATTCCGGACATCGCAAGTCCCGCCAAGAAAGTCAGTATGAACGTCGCCCACGTATTTTCCAGACCGCCCATCAGAACGAAGACAACCGCCGCCGCGATGCAAGTGAACAGCATATACGCGGCACCGCCCCAACGATCCGCCGCTTGTCCCGATACGACTCGCCCCAGCGCCATCGCGCCCCAGAATAAGCTCAGCGATAGAGATGCCGTCGAATCCGACAGTCCATTGTTAATGACGAGCAACGAAGGCAAATAATGAATAAAACTCATCTCGAGCCCGACATAAACGGCAAAGAAAACAGAGCATGCCGCCAGAACGGCGATCGCCTTCCCGCGGTTCGGCATCTTCATTAAACCGCCTTCAACATGCGATGCGTTCTCTATAGGACGATCCAGTATTTTCGGCCAATACAGCGCCCACATCAATAACGACACCGCAGCCATTCCGCCGACAACCAGAAAAGCCGAATCCCAATGCCCGAAAGCGATTAAGGCCGCGCCAGCGAACGGCATGAGCAATGCGCCGACTCCGAAGAAAATTTCCACCCGGCTCATCGCCACGTTAGCGTTGCCCATTGCCGATCCGATGATGAAGGATCCCACGACGGCTTCCGTCGTCCCGAAGCCGAAGCCTGCCACCGGCCCAATCGCCAACATGACATCCCAAGAAGGCTGAAAGGAATAAACCACCTGAGCCGCGGTCATCAAAGCTAGCGCCGTAAGCAGCAAAGCCTTCTTCCCGATTCGTCCCATCAACCAGGGCGACAGCATAATGCCGACCATTCCTCCGAGAAATTGGTTCATGACCAATTGCCCGCCGTCCCCGTATTTAATTCCGTATGCCTCAACCATCGGCTCCATGATCGTTCCGACGACCAATTGCCCGATTCCGACGACCAAATATGCAATACAACCTAAGAAGACTAACCGAGCCATTTCATTTACTCCCTTTACGACACTTAATTTCAACCCTCTTATCATACCATGACACAAGTCAAACGGCTCCACGTCTTTCAATGGAGACGCAATTGTCTCGAGCGTTCTCGCCCGACATGTATAAAACCGGACCCCTAAGGGCCCGGCTTATCTCGAACTATTGTTTTTGCTTGTCATCCATTCAAACTTAATTAAACTGTTGGCCTCCATATGGGCTAGGCGGGGGAGGTGGCGACGAGTAAGACATATACCTGCCCCTCAGATCATCGTGGAAATGACCCAGCGCCGTATAAAAGTAAGGAGCGACCCATAAGAGACCGATTCCGCACGAGATGATACCCAGAATATACCAACCAATAAAGGAAAGATACAGAACGAAATATCTGCCTTTGTTACCTTCCATCAACTCTTTGCTTCTTTGAATCGCCTCAAGCGCGCCTATATTCGGGTTGTCTCTCAAGATGTAATAGGCTTGAGAATAACGGATTGCGGCAATAATCCCTGGGACGATAAGCAGCAATGACCATAAAAAGATGAAAATACACATTACAATGTAGAGGATAAAAGTAGGAACAAACTTTTCGAAACCGCTGAACAATTCCCCGGTTGACGGCGCTTGATTACGCGACATCGTCAAATAGAAGCTGAAGAGCCCGTAAGTCAATGCACCCGTTACCAGTATGATCGCGATCCAACCGATAATCGGGATATACGCTAGTAGGCCTAATGCCCAAATAACTACGTAATACAGTAAAAAGTGAAGAACCGCACTTGTCCAGTTACCCGCGAGGCTCGCTCTCGCCCTGGCCCGAATCTCCGCGCTTGTCGGCAATGTCTTTTCCACCTTTTCGTCTCATATTGGTTGGTTGTTAAAGCACTCTCATTCTATATGTAATATCCAATATTTTCAATTCATTTTTTTACAAAATACAACATCTTTTCCTTCTATTCGACCTCCCCCTCTGTGCTATAGAACAAACTAAGCCGCGCAAAAGATATCTCGTTTTCTTCCCAACTATTATAATAGAAGCATTAACGATTTATGACACGGAAAGGAGTGATCCCATTCCTACGGATATCCTCTTACGATTAGAGCCCTTAACCGAGCAAGATGGCCAAACGATCTGCGAATGGCGTTATCCCTCTCCTTACGAATTGTTCCGATGGCCGAATTGGGAATCGATGGCGAAGGACGGCCTTGAGTTCGGAGATCCCCGGATTCGGGAGGAGCAATACTTGGCTGTTAGAACAGCGCACAACGGGCAACTGGTCGGCTATGTACAATTGTTCCCCATGGATCGGACGTTGCGGATCGGGATGGGCTTGCGCCCGGATTGTTGCGATCGGGGGTGGGGTACGATTCTGGCCGCGATGGTCGTAAAAGAGGCGCAACGCCGGCAACCCGACGCCGAGATCGATCTCGAGGTCGAGCGGTGGAATAAACGAGCCATAAGAGTTTATGAGAAAGCCGGCTTTACCATCACGGACGAATACGAACGCAGAGCTTCGCACGGAACCGTTAACGTGTTATGCATGGTATGGCATAACCGTTAAAACCCATTCATACAACTATAGTGAACAACCAAGAATCCGCATGCTCCCGTCAGGCAGTTTCACCAAGCATAAACGGCTAGCGCCGTCCTAAGGATGGCGAGGGAACGTTTATGTCGGAGAAGATTCAGTAATGGATAGCGAATGGCATACATTGCTGAATCTCCAGAAAAGGGTGTCACAACCCCATTAAGGAGGCTGTAACTGAATGAAGGCGCTAAACGTCATCAGTCTGATTCTCGTAATCCTAGGTGGATTGAACTGGCTTTCCGTCGGCTTGTTCGAGTACGACGTCGTCAGCGAAATTTTCGGAGGTGCGGATGAGGTAGGCTCACGGATCGTGTATACCGTCGTGGGAATCGCCGCGCTATACGCGCTTGCGCTCTTTCCCAAAGTTTCCAGAGACGACTAGCCTTGAATATCACAATGGCCGCGAAGCGACTCCCGGGCACATCGCCGGGACAGCTTCGCGGCTTTTTTCAACGATATCGACGTTTGACTTACGGCAGCCGATCGTAGTCCTTCGCGGATTCGATATCAAGCGCCGTTAGTCCGCCGGAATGCCACGTCGTTAGCCGAATCGTCACTCGCCTGTAGTCGATTCCGATGAACGGATGATGATTCCTGTCTTCCGCGATCGCCGCTACTTGATTCACGAACGCGATTGCCTCCATGAAGGAGGGGAACAATCGTTTACGCGCAATCCACTTGCCTTCCTCCTCGACCTTCCAGCCCGTAAGTCCGGATAGGCCTTCCTCCAGCTCTTTCTCCGATAGCAGCGGGTGTTTGCCCATTTCCTTTCGCCTCCTTTGATGGCTACTCTCTCTCTCGGATATCCCTGTCTTTTACCGCAGCACATGCTTATTACACGATTCTACACCAATGAATTTACGAAAAACACCGATATCCTCTAAAGCTTTGGCTACGTTCTGTCGATAAACCTATTATCGTGTCGGTTGTGAGGGTAATCTCCTGTCGCGTACATATCATTCTTCCATATGCCGGGGTGTACGATGAAAAATTCAACGATTATTGGTTTAGTTTTAGGGTTTGTTGCGCTTGTCTTCGGTATGTACTTGAAGAAAGCCCCACTTATTAGTCTAGTGAACAATCCGGCTGCTTACGTCATCATTCTCGTCGGAACCGCCGCTTCCGTATTCATGGCTTTTCCCATGTCGGACCTAGCCAAAGTACCTAAGTTATTCAAACTCATCTTCGCAGAACCTAAGCTTCTTCCGCGCCAGCAGCTCATCGGCATGTTCATGGAATGGGCAACCATTACCCGCCGTGAAGGTTTGCTTGCTCTCGAAGCCCGCGTGGACGAAATCGAGGATACGTTCCTCAAAACCGGTATGCGGATGATTATCGACGGTAACGATCAAGACTTCGTTCGCGACGTTCTGCTCGAGGATATTTCGGCAACCGAGGAACGTCACCGCGGCGGCGCGCAAATCTTCTCCCAAGCGGGGATGTACGCACCGACGTTGGGGGTTCTCGGAGCCGTTATCGGACTTATCGCCGCTCTGGGTAACCTGTCGGAAATGGAAAAGCTTGCCCATGCCGTAGCAGCCGCATTTATCGCGACGCTTCTAGGTATCTTCACGGGTTACGTTCTATGGCATCCGATTTCCAACAAATTAAAGCGCCTCTCCAAGCGAGAAATCGATCTTAAGCTTATGATGGTCGAAGGGTTGCTTTCGATTCAATCCGGGGTATCGACGATTGCCATTCAACAGAAACTTCTTGTGTTCCTGACCCCGACAGAGCGGTTAGCGTTCGCCGAGAAGGAGGAAACGCAACGTGAGCAGAAAACGGCATGAGCCGCATGAGGAACATGCGGACGAATCATGGCTTCTTCCTTATTCCGATCTCATGACGTTGCTGTTGGCCCTGTTTATCGTATTATATGCGGCAAGCGCGGCCAACACGTCCAAATTCGAGGAAATGAGTCGCGCCTTCAAGACGGCTTTCAGCTCCGGGCTTGGCATTCTGGATAACGGCGCGATTACTCAAGACGATCAACACAAGCGCGATACCAATCAAGACCTTCCTCGCGCCAACGATGGAAGAAAAGACAAGTCCAGAGAAGAACTTAAACAACAAGAGCAACAAAATCTTGAGCAGCTTCAGAAGGACTTCAATAAATATATTCAGAAGAACGGACTTTCCTCTCAGCTCGAGACGCAGTTGAACCAATCCCAGCTCCTCATTACGATCCGGGATAATGCGTTGTTCCCTTCGGGAAGCGCGAATGTGAAAGCCGAATCCCAGAAGCTTGCTTCGGCCATCGGACAGATGCTGCAGCAATATCCGGACTACGAAATCTTGGTTACCGGACATACGGACAACCAACCGATTAACACCAACGAGTTTCCTTCCAACTGGGAGCTCAGCTCCAAACGGGCAATCAATTTCATGAAAATCCTGCTCGAGAATTCCGCATTCGATCCGAAGCGCTTCAGCGCGATCGGATACGGCGAATTCCGTCCTCTCGAGAGCAACGATACGGATAAGGGCCGCGCAACGAATCGTCGGGTAGAAGTATCGATCCTGCGTAATTATTTAGAGCCGGCGGATAGCAGCAATGATATTACTCTTTCCGCGATTGCCAATGAGGGTAAAAAATAGAGTCCTATTTGACGAAAGACACATCCAAGACTGAATTGGATGTGTCTTTTTCTACTAGTCTTCTGTTGGACTCGCGCATAAATTCGATATTTTGTACTCGACTCCGTTGACCCCTTTATAATTTTCCGGGTACAAATCTCCTCCGCATTGTTGGCAGCAGAAGATAGGCGGAGAAGAGGCCTTCCCGCCCATATGATCAAAATCGCGGACTACGCCTAGAGGGAATTCATCCGCTATTCCGCAGCTTAAACAGATATATTTGACCATGATCTTGTCTAGCAAATACCGGTTCCTTGAGGCAATTGCTTTTTTCATAGGGATTACCCTTCCGGTAAGTTACTAATAACGTTAAACGATTGGAATAATTTAGAGAAACCGTCCGAAATCAGCAGGTATTTTCAAATAAACGGTGAATTAGTAATTATTATTACTGTAAGTTCAACATCTTCCTCGCGAATCCTGCTTTTAAATGTCGCATATTGTAGTTCAATACCACTCTCCAATACCGTAACACATGTGATTTACGATTACACCTTTGATTGGGAGAATCTCAATGGATTTCATATGGTATGTGGTCTTTTCTACGATTGAAGCTATGTCATACTGCGTACTTATGCTCTGTTTTTTCCGATTTGGTTATAAACCTTATCTCAAGGAAATCATACTTTCCTGTGTACTCTTCTCTATTGTATCCTATGCATCACGAGTAGAATTAGATTTGGCATCATACTTCCCAATATTCACAATGATATTCTACTCCTATTTCGGATTCTCCGTCTTAAAGGTGCCTCCGATTTGGGCAATCATCGTATCCGGCACGACTATTATCATATTTTTTATCATTCAAACTACGCTAATGCTGTCTCTCATCTCTCTTGGGTTCATCACTCTTGAATCCGTCGAGAACTATCATCTTGATGCTTATATTCTACAAGTAGCAACTGCGCTCATTTTATTTGGAATAAGTGTTTACTTCTACAGAAAAGGATACGGATTCACGTTTTCTTTCGACAGATTCCGTTGGAAAGGCGACAATGCTTTGATGTTAGTCGTCATGTTCATAACGTATGGGGCATTCGCCTTCTTATTTCTCCAAAAAGATCTTTTTTACGGGATCATAGTCGAAACTCTCTTGTTTTCCTTTTTAATGTATTTGACCATCCGGAAGGAGCGTACCGAACTATGATTGAGCCGCTCTCTCTCAAACTTGCAACTAAACTAAAAGAAGCAAACCCAGAGCACCCCGCAAGTTTAGAGGTACTAAAATTTTCAATCGCAGCGGTCATTAATGTGATCGGCACGATTATTCTCGCCTTGTCTCTTTCCTTCGTATTGAATCATATTGCAGGTACAGCTTTGGCTTTGATCTCCTTCGCCGCATTAAGGGCGATTTCTGGAGGTTACCACCTCAATTCTAGCATGGCCTGCATGTTAATCACTTCCATAACCGCCAATCTCATTCCATATATTAATTTATCTACAACTCTCAACATCGGATTAACAATTTTCTGCCTTCTACTGGCTTTACTATATGCTCCGAGTAACATTGAAAATCAATCAAGGATTCCCAGACGATACTACCCTTTATTGAAGGTTGTCTCTGCCATCCTGATTGCTTCCAACTTTTTCATCCAGTCAGACATAATAGCTATATCATTTTTACTTCAAGTCCTATCTTTGATCAGAATAGGAGGTGAAAAAACTTGAGAAAAAAATCACTTCATTTAGTAACGACATTGTTAGCTGCACTTGCATCCGTTTTTGTATTGACCGCTTGTTTTATTTGGGCCCACCAACCAAAAGTCCCTCAAGAACTGTTAAAGCGGAGCTGAGATTAAGCAATGAACTGGGACGGTACGTTTAGTTTGACTGAGAAGGCGGACGGGAGTGCAGGATTTATTTCCATTAACGCGGACGAAATCCTGTACTTCTGCGTCGATCAGAGCCAAAGCCAGATCAAGGCCCATACGTTAGAGCAAGAGTATTACGCCGGATGGGATACCTTAGATCGTCTGATGCAGGCGCTGCAAACTACGGCTCCGCAATTTTACAGAACGGATCGTATTTTCCTCGTTAACTTGACCAAAGTCAGGAAGATCGATACAGAATGGTGCAAAGCCTACTTCATCGATGCACCTGATTACAAATCAAAGTATTGTTACATCGCTAGGCTCAAGCTCGGCGAAGTGAAACGCCGGATCAGCCAGCTATCCAGCTAGTGACGTTGCGCGATTGCAACGTCTCTTCTATTCTTCATCCGGAAAGTGATTCATTCGCCAGATCTTCCTTAATGGCAGAATCATTTGTGACTAACCATTTCACACTATGGGGTTATGCCTATGACTTGGAACGGCACGATCAACGTTACATATGATGATGAACATAACAGGCAACTGATTTCGGTAAACATCGATGAATTTTGCTATTTCGAGCTTGTGAAGAAAAAAATAGTGGGGCATACGCTCACCTCTACATACCTTCTTCCATGGAATGGAATGAAAGTACTGATTGCTTTGCTGCGCACTTCTTGTAATCACTTCGAGAGAATGGACAAAGCTTATATCGTTAATTTGCATAAAATTAAAAGAATAGATTGGGAGTGGGGAATCTTATACTTCCACGAACAGCCGAAAGACATGACGAAGCGCTGCTATATCGCAGAAACCTACATTTCGGAGTTGAGGCAACGACTTAAACAAATGAATGTTCAATTATAAATCAATTATTCGAACATTTGTTTTCCTTCGTAGAGGTGTACTCCAGGTTTTCCAGGACGATTGGCCGCCCGAATCATCGCAGTCGCAACGTCAGCCGCTTGTATGGCCCTATACTTCCGAAAACGACCGAGTAGCAGGGGATTCAACCCTTTCATCAACACGCCCCATAATTTCTCGACTCTCCGATGCTCCGTTCTTTCTCCCAGAAGCAACGACGGACGGAAGACATGCAGCTTGGGAAGTCCTAGCTGGCATAGGTCTCGTTCGACCTCTCCTTTAACCCGGCTATAGAAGATCGAAGAAGCCGAGGAAGCGCCGATAGCCGATACAAGCAAGAACTGCTCGGCACCCGAAGCCGCAGCCTGCTTCCCAAGCGCCAACGGATAATCGTAATCCACCTTACGGAAAGCTTCTTGCGACCCCGCTTGCCTAATGGTCGTACCAAGCGCGCAGAACCAGTCATCCGCTATTAAGGTCGGAGCAACATCCGATAACGAATCAAGGGTAACCGCTACGATCTGCAGCTTGGGATGGCTAATCGGAAGAGCTTTCCTGGAAAGGGCAATTACCTTCCCGTATCTCGCATCCGCAAGCAACTGGCTAAGGATATGAGAACCTATAAGTCCTGTCGAACCCGCTACGATCGCGGTTTTGGATGGGGACGCCATTGTTCATCCCTCTTTCTATGAGGATACTTTTTCTTCTTCTATTGTAGCAGTAGACGACCGCTTTTCCCAATGCTGGAGCAATGCGGCAAGCTCGGCCCAAGTGACCTTTCGATCGGGATGAGGCGCAGGCGTCGGTAACAACCTCTGCTCCTGAAGCCATCTCATTTGCTCGCTGCTGAAGGAAGACCAATCTACGCTTCCTATCGTCCTCTCTTTGAGCGTGCCCGAACGCAGCCTTATCTGTCTCTGCGGTTGATCCCGCTCCCGATCTCGGTCAACGTCTCCTCTTCGCGTCCACTCCAGCATGCTTCGCCATACCGCAGAGATACCCTGACCGTAACGATGATTGCCCGGGTCCGACCATTTGCCGTTCAGATCCTCCCAGCAATGAACCCTCCCCCGCCAGCCGGATTGGCCTATCAGCGTAATCTGACGTTGAACCGCATTCTCTTCCATTGGTAGCGGATATTCCGTGGCAAACGAATACAGAATTTGCATATGCGCTTCTACCGAAGTCTCCTCCGACCATTGAGCTAGCGTACGAGGAAACCACGATGGGCCCGAGATTTCCAAGGTCCACCCCCTCGTATCGGATATCATCTGACAGAAGGCGGCATCGCCCCTAATCCCGTACCGCTCTCCTAATCTCAAGTACATATCGGCAATCGGAGGAGCATTCAGACTACGTCTTCTCAGGTAAGCGTCCATCATCTCCGCCGAGCAACTTGCTTTTCCCAACAGCGAGAGCTTACCCGTCGGTTCCAACTCCGGATGCTTGCGAAATACCGATTCGACCTTTTCCATTTAAATATCCCCTTTGGCTCCCAGTTTGTCCCACCCCATCTCTCTACTCTATTCAAGAGTTCACTCCGTTTGACCTTATTTACCAACCTGATACAATTAAATTAAGTTGTACCCACGACAAAACAAAAAATGTGCATAACTCTGTGGACAACCCCCGAGTTATCCACAAAATCATGCACAGCATGTTAACAACGAATATACGTTCGCTGGTAAGGAGTAGAAATGATGTCAATTGAAGAAGACGAAAGGTGGATGCAAGAGGCCATTTACCAAGCCCGCATCGCCGAATCGTTAGGAGAGGTTCCAATCGGCGCCGTCATCGTTCGCGACGGTACGATCGTTGGGGCCGGCTATAATTTACGAGAGAAAGATCGCGATCCTACGGCTCACGCCGAACTGATCGCGATCAAGCACGCTAGCGAAGCTCTGCAAGCGTGGAGATTGTTAGGCTGTACCTTATACGTAACGCTAGAACCCTGCCCGATGTGCGCGGGTGCTATTTTGCAGTCACGCGTCGAGCGCGTAGTTTACGGTGCATCCGATCCCAAAGCAGGCTGTGTCGGCACATTAATGGATTTACTTCAAGACTCAAGATTCAACCACGTAGCTCCTTGGACGTCAGGAGTGCTTCACAAGGAATGTTCTTCCCTGCTCACTGACTTCTTCCGTAGGCTGCGAGCCCGCTAAGACGGTTACGTTGCTTCGATGAACCGTCTTTCGGTACTCCGCTTCCTCCTTGCGCAGACGTTGCAACTGAATGATGAGACGATCCGCTTCCTCACTGACCGCTACGATTTCGGGATCGGTCAGATTGCCTAAGTCGTTAGCCATTTCACACAGACGACGTTGAAGCAACTGGAGGCGCCTTATTAATTGGGTAGTCTCCAAGTGAGTCATCTGACCGCTCCTTTCTTACGAAAATGATTTCGTCACACTTTGTCATACAACGATAGGATAATCGAACTATTCTCATTATAGGACAATTTTATCCATATTTATGTAGAAATGTGTCGAGCTTGTTCCTAATTTTTCAAATTATTTTCCGACAAAATAAGGACTATGTGCCTAGTTAAATGGCCCTAAAATTCAATTATTAATGAACGGGAGGTGCTTATTTCCTTGAATACGCGAATTCTATTGGTCGAAGATGACGATTCCCTACACAGGGGAATTCAGTTTACGCTCCAACAGGAAGGCTTCCAAGTCGTTGGCGCTCAACATCTGCAAGCAGCGAGAGAAGCGCTCCAAGACAACGAAATCCACCTTATTCTGCTGGATGTGCAGCTTCCCGACGGGAACGGATTCGACTTCTGCGCGGAAATTCGGGAGCATCGCGACACCCCGATTATTTTCTTGACGGCGAGCGACCAAGAATTCGACATTGTCCGCGGGCTCGACCTCGGCGGCGACGATTACATTACGAAACCTTTTCGACTGAGGGAGTTCCTCTCCAGGGTTCATGCCGTGCTCCGACGCCGCAATCCCATTAGCCGGACAGAGGACAAAACGAATCTCATATCGGGAGAACTTGGCTTAAATATCGAGGAAATGCGCTTAGAGAAGAGCGGTCGCGAAATCCCTTTAAGCATCACTGAATTTAGATTGCTCTCCCTGTTCATGAATCATCCCCGCTCCGTCTTGTCCAAAGACCAAATCATACTGCAAGTATGGCCAGACGGGGCAGAGGTGCTGGATGACAATACGGTTGCCGTCAATGTCCGTAGGCTAAGGGAGAAGATCGAGGAGGATCCGCAAAATCCGCAATATATTCTTACCGTAAGAGGAGCCGGATATCGATGGAACGGTTAGAGGGGAACAGATTAGGACTAGCGCGGTTGTGGCGAAATCCATCCGTGCGTCATCTGTCCGTCATCCTAGCCGTTTTCTTTCTATTCGCCGTTATATTCATCGCGCTCTACAGTCACTATTCCACAGTTAAGCTCAAGCAAGATTGGCTGGATAGAGAAGCTGCGATGCTTGGAAACCTATCCGAAGTAAGTCCGGAGCTGGCCGAGATTTGGATCCGTCAGTTAGCCGGGGTCGAATCCCCTTCCCCGGAATCCGTAGCCGCAGGCCGGAAGCTCTTGGAGAATAGCGGATTGAAGGCCGCAGCGTTAGAGACCTCTTGGCTTCCGATCGTCGGTCATTACCAGTCGAGGACGTTCTGGGTTCTCTTCGGCGCGACCGTTGCGTCCATAATCTACCTTGCCGTGCTGTTGTTCCGGGAATATCACAGGCAATTCGGCGAGATCAGGAGTTTAGCCATCTCGTTAGAAGATACCGTTAAGCATAACCGCCCCATGGTTTACCGGATCTACGACGAGGGGGACATCGGACTGCTTGCCAATGGAGCGCAAGAGCTCACGATCCGGCTTCGCGAAACGATCGAACAGCTTCATCGCGACAAATCGTTCCTGAAGGATACGATTGCGGATATTTCCCACCAGTTGAAAACGCCGCTAACTTCCTTAATGATCTACATCGATTTATTGCAGGAAGGTCAGGTCGATGCCGTTCATTCCGCCGAGTTCTTAAGAACGTGCAAACAGGAATTGGATCGTATGGAATGGCTCACTCTTTCCTTGCTTAAGCTCGCCCGCTTAGAAGCAGATGCGCTCGAATTGAACCTAAGAAACGATCGCCTTGCGGAAACCGTAAACCGCGCGGTACAGTCGATTGCCGGATACGCGGAAAATAAGGGAGTGTCGATAACCGTGGAGAAGTCCGACGTCGGCTTCGTTCTTCCCCATGATTCCCATTGGCTAATGGAGGCTATAGCGAATCTGATCAAGAACGCCGTGGAGCACAGTCCTTCCGGCAGCACCGTCGCGATCGGTTGGGAGATCACTCCGGCGTTCGTGCGAATGCACGTGAAGGATCAAGGGCGCGGCATAGAGCCGCGGCACTTACCGCATATTTTCCGGAAATTTTACCGAAGCTCTTCGGAAGGCAGCGGAGTCGGACTCGGATTGCCGCTGGCGAAATCGATCGTCGAGAAACACGGAGGTCTGTTATCCGCTGCCCCGAATCCCGCCGGAGGTACGATCTTCTACTTGTCGTTGCCCCTTCATCCATTGCCGGATAAACCCTTGAAGCTTACGGAACTGTAAGCCTACGATCCTAAGTCCTGTAAGGTTGCCGCGATATACTGGGTTCGTTGCCGCACGCAGAGTCTAACCGAATCGCTTCGGCCTCTGACAAAACGAAACCCATATTCGAAGGGATGAATCTCATATGAACGTCATTGAAGTCGACGGATTAAGCAAATCTTACGGTAAAGGAACGACACAGGTAAACGCGCTCCACGAAGTCTCTTTCTCCATTCAACAGGGAGAATTCGTCGCGGTCGTCGGGGCAAGCGGCTCCGGCAAAAGCACCCTGCTTCATATGTTGGGCGGACTCGATAAACCAAGCGGAGGTTATGTCCATATCGACGGAGATAATCTGTACGGACTGAAGGAGAAGGAGCGCGCCGTATTCCGCCGCAGGAAAATCGGGTTTATTTTTCAATCGTATAATCTCATTCCCGTCCTCAACGTCGAAGAAAATATTCAATTGCCGCTCCTGCTCGACCACCGGCAGCCGGACAAAGCTTATATTAACGATCTCATCCAGACGCTTGGTCTGCACGATCGACGGAAACATCTGCCTTCCGAGCTGTCCGGCGGTCAGCAGCAGAGAGTGGCAATCGGACGCGCGCTTGCTTACCGCCCTGCCATCGTGCTTGCCGATGAACCTACGGGTAACTTGGACAGCGCGAACGGCAGGGAAGTTCTGGAGCTACTGAAACTCGCGGTGAATCAGTATCATCAGACGGTCGTCGTCATTACGCACGACATGAACGTAGCGGCGGAAGCGGATCGCGTCCTCAGTTTGCAAGACGGTCGGCTCGTCAGCGATACGAGCAGCCAACGGAGGGGCGTATGAGAAGCTATGGCGCCATGGCCGGGCGCTATCTGAAGCAGCAACGAAGAAAATCGATTCTGACGATCGTAGGCATCATTTTATCGGTGGCGCTGATTAGCGCTCTCGGGACGATGGGACAGGCTCTAAAGGACAACTTGATCAAAGATACCGAATATAACGATGGCTCTTTCTACTTCGGCTATAACAGTCCGACTCCCGAATTGTACGAGACACTCAACAAGCACGTGCTTGTTGACCGACTAGGCGTCTACAGGGCCGGTCACAAAACCACCCTTCAGGGCATCTATTCCGTTAACGTCGGAAGCATCAACGCAACCGGCTTTGAATTACTGCCGATTCACCTCCATGAAGGTCGGTTGCCCTTATCGGAAGACGAGCTACTCGTCGAACAGTGGCTCCTAGAGCGACTACCCGGCGCGCCTAAGCTGAACGGCTCGACCCAATTAAACGGACCGGACGGGAAACCTCGTTCCTACCGAATCGTGGGCGTTCTGAACAATGAGAAGCAGAGTCAGATCGACGGGCAATCGAAGGCTTACACTTTCGCTGACGTCAAGGGAATAACCGTCGATTCCGACACGATGCTCGTTCTCACTTTGAAGCCGGGCGTAGATATTAACGGACAGGTCGATGCTTTTACCAAACTTAATCCGAGCCTATTTACTAACGGTCAGCTATTGGCGCTGCTGGGAGAATCCGCGGACAAAGGCCTTAATCGGGCTCTACAAATTATTTTCGGAACTTTGATCGCACTCGTCGTACTCTCCACCGTAGCCGTCATTTATAACGCTTTTCACATCGCCGTATTGGAGAGAATCCGGCAGTTCGGTCTGTTGCGCACTTTAGGTGCGACGCCCGGACAAATTCGTAATCTGGTGTTTCGCGAAGCGACGGTTCTGTCGGCCATTGGCGTCCCCTTAGGCTTGCTGGTGGGATGGTGCGGATTATGGTTCGTTCTGTGGCTCATGGACCAAGGCGGACTTAAGGTTATGATGATGGAAAATTTCGAATTAACGTTCCATTGGTGGATCATGGGAGGAAGCTTCGTCGTCGGATTCGTCGCCGTCTATTTGGCCGCCTGGCTGCCGGCACGCAAAGCATCGAGCGTATCTCCGGTCGAAGCGGCCAAAGGCGCCGGAAGCATCGTTCGGGAATCCTACCGACGGATGCGAATTCCGTCCCTTCTGAACCTGCTGGGGATCGAAGGGCAGATGGCCTCCAATAATATTAGGCGCAATCGGACCAAATTCCGAATTACGACCTTCTCTATCGTCATTAGTATCACGCTGTTTATCGTATTCCATTATTTTACCCAGCAATCGCTTAACATGACGACCACCACGAACGAGGATGACCGTATGGCGTTCCAGCTTAACCGAATCTCTACGGCTCCCACGGGCGATCTATTCTCTGACGATATGATAAGGGAGATCGGCCTATTGCCGGGAGTAGATGACGTCTATGGAAAGTATTCGAGTCTCGCCGCTAGAACCTTGGTATCGGCCGAGGATTTCAACTCGGACGTTAGCAAGAAAACGCCTATAGCACCTGAACAAACAAAATGGAACGGGGCATCAATGAACTCCATTTCGACTCGCGTATTCCTTTACGATGAGCAAAGGCTAGAAGAAGCGGCAAAATACGTGCAAGCGGGAACGGCAGACCTCGAAGGTCAACCAGCCGGAAGCGACGGCGTTCTGCTGGTTCAAACCATTAAACCCTATGACAACGACAATAAGAGGGTTTTGATGCCGCTAACCCACTACAAGGTCGGAGATAAGCTGACTCTTTGGCTGAATAATGAAAATGGATCGCAGGAAAAGCTGGTACGGGAAGTAACGGTGGCGGGGATCCTGACTCAAGTTCCATTCGATTCCGCTTACCAGGGAAGCTCGTTAACGGTCATTGCTTCAGAATCCGGTTTCGCTAATTTGCTTAAAGCCGCACCGGCGATATATCCTCCATCCGAATACGATACGTCGAGAATCGGACTGGAAGTGGCTCTAAAGGACGGCGCCGATGTGGAACCCGTCCGGTCGAAGCTTCAAGAGATCGTGCGAGACAAACCCGGAATCAACTTGGTAGACTATGCCGAGTCTCAGAAGGATACGCGTAACTTCAACTTGCAGATGCAAATCTTCGTCTACGGCTTCTTGATCATAGTGGGGGTAATCGGAAGCTTGAATATTATTAACACTGTCCAGACGAACTTGCTGCTCAGACGCAAGGAGATCGGGCTGCTGCAAGCCGTAGGCATGACCATGGGGCAGATTCGACGAATGGCGTCCGCCGAAGGCATGTGGTTCGGAGTCATCGGAAGTTTTTGGGGAATCTTGTTGGGGGTAGGCTTCAGTTATATTCTCTACAAGCAGTTGAACACCGTTCAAGGCTTCCCCTTCGAATTCCCTTGGGGAGCTTCCTTAATCGCTTGCGGTGCCGCGCTGATCGTAGGATTACTCTCCGTTCAAAGTCCGCTAAGACGTATGGAGAAAGCGAACCTTCTCGAGGAATTACGGGAAGAAGCGTGACCCAGTAGCTACAAAACCCGCACGACCATGCCACATTGGCGGTTGTGCGGGTTTTCTCTTTTCATCAAACATTAACCGTTATCCGTTAGCCGGGCCGCACGATCCGCGAACGATAAGCTCCGTCGGCACGATCGCTTCCGGAGGCGGGAGCTTCTTGTCCAGAATGAGGTCGTCCAGAAGCTCGATCGATCGTCTGCCGATCGTAATCATATCCTGACGTACCGTCGTCAGGGCAGGACTGACATATCTCGCGATTTCAATATCATCGAAACCGATGACCGAGATATCCTCCGGGACGGACAACCCTGCGTCATGAATGGCTTCCATCGCGCCGACCGCGCTCATATCCGAGCAACAGACGACCGCCGTCGGCCGCTCGGTTAACGCAAGGAGCTTACCCATCGCGACATATCCCGTCTCTCGCGTGAAATCGCCTTCCGCTACGTATTCCTCGCGGTAGGGAAGACCGGCAGCCGTTAGTCCGGCGCGGTAACCTTTCTGCCGGTGACGGCTCACGTAAGAATCCTTATTCCCGGATAAGAACGATATCCGGCGGTGGTTTAACCCGGCCAAATAGCTTACCGCTTGTTGCGTGCCCGCTTGATTATCCGAGCTGATATACCCGGCGCGCCCTTCATGAACATCCAGATCGATGAACAACGTGGGAATGTCCGACTCGACAAGTTCATCGAAATTCATATCCTCGTGCTGGAAGCCGAATACGACGACTCCTTCGACATTACGGCTCTGGCAGTGACGAACGAAACTATATTCCCTATTCCATGATAGCTGAGCTAAGTAGATAAGATCATAACCCTTGGATTTCAACGCTTGCTCCATTCCGGCAAGGATCTGCGTGAAGAACGGGTGAGCCAGCCCCGTCGTCAGGAAAATCCCGATCGTCATCGAGCGTCGCCCTACCAACGAACGTGCCGCGGAATTCGGACGAAATTGCATTTCCTTCACGAATTGCAGCACTCTTTCTTTGGTATTCTCGTTGACGGTCGTGTATCCGTTCAATACTTTGGATACCGTCGCCACCGATACGCCGGCCGCCTTGGCCACGTCTCGTATGTTAGTCGCCATTGCTAACGCCCACCCCCTCTTCCTTCCAAGTAAACCGGCTATACTTTCTGATCCGTCGAAAATTTCACTTTGATGTTACCATAATGTTTGCCGGAGTTCTATTGTTTGCTCCAATTCGGATAAAACGAAAAGCACCGTAGCCCCCACTAGGACCACAGTGCTTCTTTATTGTAGGTATTCATTGCCGCCTGCACTGCGGCGCCTGCATCCACTTTAACGCCGTGCAGGGTGAGTACTGCTTCGAGGGCGCCAAGTGTAAGCAGCACATTTCGTTTGCTGCAGCTATACCCCATCGTACCGATTCTCCATATGCGCCCCTTCAACGGACCGAAGGAGCTGGCAATTTCTATCCCAAACTCGCTAAGCAGGACAGCCCTCACGGATTCTCCATTGACACCATCCGGTATATTGACGCACGTAACTACCGGCATCTTGCATGAAGGATCACCGTACAAGGTCAAACCCATTGCTGCAATGCCATTCATAAGTGCCGCTTCATGCCGCTTGTGTCTTTCGAAACGATCCTGTAACCCTTCTTGCAGCACTAGGCGAAGTCCCTCACGAAGGGCATAAAGCATAGACGTAGCCTCGGTATGATGGTTTAGCCTCGCCGGACCCCAATAATCCTGCAGTTGGCATAGATCGAGATAATTGCTCCTGATCGGACTTCCGAGCAGATCATGGAAAGATGAGCTTACAGCGGAACTATCACTTAGCAACCCTTGCTCAATGCGCTTTCGCTTCAGCAGTTTCGATTCAACACGTTCATTATAGGATACCAACGAAAGACCTGCAGGAACGGACAGACATTTTTGAGTGCCGCCGATCACGGCATCCATTAGCCATTTGTCCGTTGCTACTTCCACTCCGCCGATTGTGGCTACCACGTCGACAACAAGCAGCGCATCGATCTCGCGGCAGGCCAATCCGATGCCATCAAGAGGCTGCATACATCCGGTCGAGGTTTCGCCATGGACAATGGCCACAAGCTGAGGCCGATGCTGCCTTATGGCGGCGGCAATCTCTTCAACGGCGAACACTGTTCCCCAGTCCTTCTCAAGAGTGACAACCTCGGCTCCGCATCGTCTAACAATTTCAACGAGTAAATGACCGAATCGTCCGTATAGAGGAACGAGTACTTTATCCCCCGATTCGATCAGACTGACGAGCACCGCTTCTAAACCCGAGCGAGAAGTACCGTCGACCGTATAGGCCCATTGGTTCTTCGTCATGAATATCTCTCTTAACATCGTCATCGTCTCGTTCATCAAGTCCGTGAATTCCGGGTCAAATTGTCCAAGTATCGGGGTGGACATTGCCCGCAGCACTCGCGGATCGACTTCGACTGGCCCAGGAGTCATAAGGGTTCGAGGCGACGGCGACAAGTCCCTGAAATTCATGTTTTCTCCACCTCAGCATAACCTAATTTATACAATAATTGGACCAGTAAAAGTACGCCAACCGCCAATTCCCTCGCGTCCGAATATTCCTCCGGCGAATGTGAAATGCCTCCTTGGCTTGGTACAAACACTAGCGCTGTTGGGCACACCAGTTTGAACATCTGAGCATCATGCCCGGCCCCGCTTACCATTTGTCGATATTTGATATCCATTTCATCGCAAATTTGGACCAGTTGCCGATTCAAATTTTCGTCCATTGGAACGGGTTTCTCGTTGAACCAGTCCACATATTGAATGCCTAATCCTCTTTGAGCAGCAATCGATGTGAATTGAGTAATCACTTCACTGCGAAATTGCTCTAGCGCTACCTCATCAGAATGGCGTATATCGACGGTAAATATCGCCTGGCCTGGCACAACGTTCGAAACATTCGGACTAACATCCAGACTTCCGACTGTCGCTACAAGAGGCGGTCCTTTCTGAACCGCAGCATCACGGAGCCAACGAATCATCGCGCTAGCCCCTTCAAGCGCATCGCGCCTCATGTACATGGGGGTCGTGCCAGCATGGTTCGGTTCGCCAATGATTTCGAATTTTAACCTGATCTGACCCGCAATTGCTTCAACAATACCGATCGACAGCCCTTCTTCTTCCAATACGCCGCCCTGCTCAATATGCAGTTCCACGAAAGTGCCGATATCTTTGCGTACCGCTTCACGCGCACTGCATTCCCCGAAACCACAGTCATGCATGGCGTCTACGAATAAGATGCCCTCTCTGTCTCTCAAACTTTTGATTTGCTGGAAATTACGCTCTCCTGCAATGCTTCCCGAACCCCAATAGGCAATAGGAAATCGGCTTCCCTCTTCCTCGCATAACGATACAACTTCAAGGGTACACTTCGGTTGGCCGTATGTGCGTTGCAAATAATCTACAGCTATGAGTCCAGCAACGATGCCATATGCGCCATCATACTTTCCCCCTTGCGCTACCGTATCGATATGAGATCCTACAAGTATGGAAGGCAAATCCGAATGACCCCCTTGGATAGTTCCAAATAAGTTGCCAACTTCATCAAATGATGGTGTTAATCCCCTCTCTTCCATTCGAGCTTCCAATGCTTTCTGGGCGTTGAACCATTCCTTGGAGTAAAGCAGTCGGGTTATTCCCGGTTGTTTCTCTATCGTATAAGTAGCCAACCAGTCCAGCAGATTGCTTATGTCCATCTGGAATTCGTTCAGCAATCTTTCCCGCCGAACGCTGTCAGTCAGCAACATCTGCTCCATCATTGTCAACTCCTCTTTGCTTCGGTACTCAGATGCGGAACCCCTTAAATAACGTGATTCATCGTCATCCATCCAGCCCTAATGCTTAACCACCTCCTATCAGAAAAGCGGCATAACGATAACCTCGTTCCCATGCGGCTCTAGACTTCTTCATGATCGAGTATTTTGTCCTCAATCCGAAAGCGGGTAATGTTCGCAATTTCTTGCAGAGCTTGTTGTATTTCCCGATCAGGCTCACAATGGACTCTACTCCTCATTGCTTCCAGAATGATCTCTTTGGATTTCCCTTTGACAGCTATGATGAAGGGAAATCCGAATTTGTTCACATAAGCCTCATTGCAAGCACGGAATTCGGAATACTCTTCAGGGGACAAGCTGGTCAACCCTGCTCCCTGCTGCTCTTTCACCGAAAACTCAGTCATCTGCAGCCGGCTAGCCAGGTCGGGATGCTGCCTGAACAGCGCTATTTTCTCATCATTAGAAATCTGCTCGACGACAGCGATCATGCTTTGGTGCAATTTCGCTTTATTTACGAATGGCTGAGCCGCCCATGCTCGTTCTGCAACCCAGGGGGAATATTCAAAGATCGATCCAAGCGCTTCAACAAATTCATTCTGACCCATTTGGTTTAATTCATGGAGGGTATAGGTGTTCATGAAATGTCTCCTCTATCTGTTAAAATCCATGTGCGATGCCAGCATGTGCGGCGTAAGTGCGATCTTCTTGCAACTCCGTTTTTTCCTCGACATTGAACTGCTCCAGGTTGCGCATAAACTTCAGCATTCTTGGCGAAGGATTGCCGAACAAATCGTCTGGCGTTCCATCACCCGTGATCATGCCGTCCTCCATAAACAATAAGCGGGTCGATACATTGCGCGCAAAATTCATCTCATGCGTAACGACGACCATGGTCATCCCTTCTCTCGCCAGCTTCACCATAATTTCAAGGACCTCATGTACCAATTCAGGGTCGAGCGCTGAAGTGGGTTCGTCGAATAAGATGATTTTGGGCTCCATGGCCAACGCCCTGGCAATCGCCACCCGTTGTTGCTGACCGCCAGACAAGCTGGTCGGATATTCGTTGATTTTATCCTCCAAGCCGACTTTCTGAAGCAATTGCCTAGCTTTTGCTTCCGCCTGCTCACGAGGCACCTTATTTACGATACACGGACCTTCAATGATATTTTGCAGTATCGTCTTATTTGGCCACAGATTAAATTGCTGGAACACCATTCCGACCTGCTTTCGCAGCCAAGTGAGCTTCATCTTCGAGAAAAAGGTTAATTTCCCCTGTGAATTATTCTTGTAATGCACAAGCCTGTCATTAGCGTAAATTTGACCTTCCGTTGGAACCTCAAGCATGTTGATGCACCGCAGCAACGTGCTTTTGCCAGCGCCGCTTGGGCCAATGATGGAGACAACCTCTCCTTCCTTGATGTGGAGATCAATATTACGCAGTACGGACTTCTCCTTAAACTTTTTGTTCAAGTTATGAATCCGGATCATCGTTTCAGCCTCCTTAGTTCATTCTCAATTTCTTCTCGATGAATGCTTGAAACAGCATAATACAGCTCGTCATGGTCAGGTAGAGGACTCCGGCAACCCCTAATGTTTCCGCAACACTAAAGGTTGAATTGTATGCCCGTTGGGCGCCAAGCATCAAGTCAGGCACTGTGATGATCGATACTTGAGCCGATTCCTTCAGAATAATGACACTGTTATTAATATAGGGAGGGATAATTAACCGAACGGCTTGAGGAATCGTAATCCGGATCATTCTTTGCAAGGGATTCATTCCAACCGAATCCGCAGCCTCCAATTGTCCTTTATCTACAGACATTAAGCCTGCCCGGATAATTTCCGATTTGAAGGCTGCCGAAGCAATTGAACATGCGCAGAGCGCTGCTGCAAAAGCGGATAATTCCAATCCGAACGGCGTTGCGTAATAGAACCAAAACAGAACAAGCATAATGGGCACACCACGGAAAACCCAAACGTAGGTGAAAGTTACGCCTCTTAACAATCGAGAACTCGATAATCTCATAAGAGCAATGAAGTAGCCCAGTACAGTTGCACAAAATATAACTGAGAGCGATATTTTCAGGGTCGTAATTGCACCGCTCAAATAAATCGGCCAATAATTGGAGATGATGTCCCAGTTCATATTCCTCACACTCTTTTCAATAAAGGTCGCTCACTTGCTAATCCATTTATCCAGCAATTGCTGCAGGGATCCGTCCTGCTTCATCTCTTGAATGACTGAGTCTACAACAGCCTTCAGCTCAGGTTCATTCTTGCGGATGCCTACGCCGATATCCAACTCGTTATAGTGCTGTCCGACAACCTTCAGCTTCTCGCCGCCCGTGTCATGTTTGATAAAATCGTATGCTGCAATGCTTCCCGCTACATAGACGTCGATCCGGCCTAACTTCAAGTCGGCGATTGCTTCGCCATGGCCCGGGTATTGTTTCATTTCCTTGTAGCCGCCAATACCCTCTGCAGTTGATTGTGCACCCGAACCGCCAATTACACCGATGATTAGCCCGTCGAGCTCCGTTACATCCTTCACTGTGGTATTGCTTTCTTTCACCACTGCCACCGTCCCTAGAGAGGTATATTCTTCAGAGAAATCGATGACTTCCAGACGATCCGGATTCATCGTCGTACTGAACATCACCAAGTCTGATTTATCCGCAAGCATTGCAGGGATGAGTCCGGCTAAATTGCCCACTGACCATTCAAGCTCTACTCCGAGTTTTTCTGCAATCTTCTGCCCAATTTCAATGTCAACGCCTACAAGCTCTCCCTTCTCATCCATGAAGGTCATCGGTCTGAACGTACCGGATGTGCCAATATTCAATTTGCCGCGTTTTTTTATCTCGTCTACAGTGCCGCCCTGCGTGCTGGCTTCTGTGCTTTCCTTAGCGCTCTGCGAGGCAGTCGATGCTTCAGGCGTACTTGTCGCTTCCTTTGACCCACATGCGGACACCAACAATAACAACATCGCAAGTATTACAACAGATCCCATTTTCTTCATTGTTCTTCTCTCCTCATTGTGTTAAGTTTGATATCATTAATATGTCATTGACTATATAATAAGTATCAACTTCCGGTTTGTCATCGGTTATAATGACCAAAAAAAGGCAGGTTTCATAGTCGGAGTGTACAATCGGATCTGCTGTTCGCATCTTCCGTGTCATATTATATAACGTGGGTGATATCAATGACATTAGACGATTTGCTCCAAATTCCGGTTTTTCATGAAGCGAAAATGGTTGCGGGCCACAAGGGCTCCTCAAATACCGTGACCTCAGTGAATATGATGGATGCGCCAGATATTATCGATTTTCTAAAGCCGGAAGAACTTCTCTTAACGACTGCTTTTGCCGTGAAAGACCAGCCGGAAGCTCTGGAGACCCTCGTTAGCCTTATGGCTGGCAATGGATGCGCAGGACTGGGTATTAAAACAAAAAGATTTCTTTCCGAGATCCCTATTAATGTATTGAAGTTAGCCGATCGGTTAAGCTTCCCGATTATTGAACTGCCTCTTGACCAGGCACTCGGAGAGATGTTGGGCCAATCCCTAAGCTTTGTCCTCGAGAAGAAAACAGAGGAGCTGCGGTTTGCTTTAGAGATGCATCAGTCCTTTTCTCGGATGGCGATGAATGGCAAGGGGCTTACAGAGATTATCGATTCGCTTGCAACCTTATTGGAATGCCCAGTCCTTCTGCTGGATCGAAAACCGGAACCGCTTTCCTATTCCGTACATTTTGGGCACCCGCCCTATCAGATGATAATACCGACTATTCTTCGTTTTTATCTGGAGCATCCGGACCTGGATCCGGTCGTCAGACAGTTCTGTCTGCTAGACCCTACGCCAATGAGGCCAATTGAGATCATCGCTTACCCCATCAACACGGACCGCCATCAAGGAAGTCTGCTCGTATTGAATCCTTTGTTGAAAAGTATCCCGCTCCCGAGGCTCGTCGTCGAGCAAGTTGCTAACATCATCGGATTTGAAATGATGAAGAGGCAAGCTGTCAAGGAGAGGTCTCGTCGGTACAAGAATGAGTTTTTCTCCGATTTGATCGAAGGCCGCGTCGCATCGGATCAAGAAATTATCAATAGGGGGAAAAATTACGGACTTCTAAATTCATCCCCCTATATCTGCGTTGTGGCCAAAGAAGATCAGACTACGGACCATTTTCCTTATCGTATAGAGCACCGTTCTGCAGAAGACATCTATGCTAAGCGAGATTATTTGTATGCTCAATTAAAGTACGAATTTACCAAGTTAGGTCTTCCCTTTGTAATGTTCACGAAGAATGATCTCATTGTGCTGCTCTTTTCTTCACAACGAACAGAATCGAGCGAGGAAGCGTTGCTCAAACGGATCTCCACTGCGCAAGAGCAGCTTTACCAGCGTTTATCCATTCCGGTTTCTTTTGGAGTCGGTACGCCCGTCGAGCAATTAATAGATATTCCATTGACTTATTCTCAGGCATTCGATGCCTTACAGTCCGGTTTTCTGGCAAACATGCGGATGTTTGTTCAGTCCTATCGGGCCAAAGAAACGGTAGATTTGCTTCGCTTAATTAACAACGAAGATTTAATTGAATTTTGGCGGGACAGTTTTAAGGAGTTGTTGAAAAAAGAGGATAAAGAAAAAGAGGACCTAATGAAAACGCTGCGGGTCTATTTGGACAATCAATGTCAAATTGCCGAAACGGCCAAACAGCTCTATATCCATCGCAATACCGTCATTTACCGCTTGGATAAATGCGAGCAGCTGACGAATCGGCATCTACGCGACCCGAGCGATTCCTTGCGTTTGCGCATCGCTTTCGTCATCGATTCGTTGCTGCAATAAAATCGTTCAAGCTAAAAGCCGCGATTTTCGCGGCTTGATCATGGCATCGGTGGGGATTCATATTTTAGTATTCGAGTGCACGGCTTTGTATAAAATGGCACAATTTTGTTTTGGTTCTAAGGAGGATTCGTGTTATAATGACTATTGCTGTGGCTCCGTAGCTCAGCGGATAGAGCGACGGTTTCCTAAACCGCAGGTCGGAGGTTCAAGTCCTCTCGGGGCCGCCATTTATAAAATGTTGAAGAACCGTGCCGATGCGCGGTTCTTTTTTATGGTTTGCTCTAGTAAAAATGTTCTTCAGATAACATTTATTGGTTGACGCTTTTCGTTGGCCCGTGATATAGTCTTCGTATTCATTTAATCAAGAAAAGGGAGGTCGCCACCGATGCAAAACCAGATCAACGCTCAACAATCCAACTTCATAGCCTTGTATCGATCGGCTGATCCCGTCGTGCGTATGCATTAATTGTCCTCATGTATACCTCAACCCCGGGCGGTTACGCCTGGGGTTTTCTGTTTCCTTCTCCAGGGTTCCCGCCCTTACGGTCGCGACGGTCATGCCTGCGTTGCTTTTACTTAGAAAGGGGCCCCGCCATGCCGCCTAAACAATCGCTCTCTATGTCCTGGCTTCTCCAATATCTTCGCCCCGTTAAGTGGCGATTGACCCTCTTGTTGTTCATCCTGCTGATTTCGATCGCTTTACAACTCATCAATCCGCAGATCGTGCAGCGCTTTATCGATCAGGCGACCGGCTCTGGAACGATCTCCAGCCTGCTGGCGCTAGCGGGTCTATACCTCGGCGTCGCCGTTCTGAACCAGCTCTTCACGGTATCGCTCGACTATCTCGGGAACGACGTGGCTTGGCGCTCGACCAATCGGATTCGGGCCAGTCTGCTCAAGCACACTTTGCGGCTGGATATGAGATTCCACAATAGGAAAACGCCTGGCGAAATGATCGAACGAATCGACGGGGACGTCACTCACATGTCGAATTTCTTCGGGATGTTCATCGTGCAGATCGTAGGAAGCTTCGTGCTACTCACGGGTATTCTTGGGTATATGTTCATCTACAGCTTACCGATCGCCGCAACCATGACTGCGTTCACCTGCCTGTCCGTCGGAGTCATGTTCGCCATCCGCAACTTAGGCGTGAAGGCTTCCCAGGCGGAGCGTCAAGCAAACGCTTCCTTGTTCGGCCTAATCGAGGAAAGAATATCGGGTATCGAAGACGTCCAAGCCAACGGGGGCGTTCCGCGCTTGATGAATCGTTATCATCGGGCGATGCGATCCGTCTTCAGAAGCGGCCTCAAAGCATGGATGCTCCGCGTCACGCCGTGGAACGTCACGGTCGTCTTATTCACGATCTCGGTCACGGCAGTGCTTCTAATAAGCGTTCGACTATATTTGCACGGCCAGATTACGCTCGGCACGCTATTCCTCTTCTTCCAATACACGCAAATGCTGAACGATCCGATCGAACAACTCGGCAACCAGATGCAGGAATTCCAGAAGGCGAAATCAGGCATGCTCCGTTCCCGGGAGCTACTCTCTTTGCAAAGCGAGATTAAAGAGGGAGATGAAGATGAACTCCCTGAAGGCCCGCTCTCCGTATGTTTCGAACAAGTGAACTTCAGCTACAACGAGGATCTACGGGTGCTGCACGACATCAGCTTTGAACTCAAGCCCGGGGAGCGCCTCGGGGTTGTAGGGCGCACAGGAAGCGGCAAATCCAGCATCAGCCGTCTGCTGCTCCGACTGTACAACATTGATAATGGCGCTATTCGGGTCGGAGGCGTGGATATCCGTTCATTGCGACTGGAGGCGCTCTACCGAAGGGTGGGCATGGTTACCCAGGACGTTCAATTGTTCGACGGCACGCTCAGAGATAATTTGACGCTTTTCAATCCCGACCTGTCTGACGAAGAAGTCTTCGAGACGACCGAACGGCTCGGGCTTCGGCCTTGGATCGACGCGATGCCGCACGGTCTGGATACCCATCTATCGGCCGGAGGTGCGTCCCTTTCCGCCGGTGAAGCACAATTGTTCGCATTGACGCGGGTTTTCTTGACCAAGCCGAGTTTGGTCATTCTTGACGAACCGTCCTCGAGGCTCGATGCCGCGACGGAGGCCACCCTGCAGACGGCCGTGGATCAATTGCTGGAGCGCTGCACCGGAATTATAATTGCTCACCGTATATCTACGCTCGACAACGTCGATAAGATTATGGTCCTTCGCGAAGGACGCTTGATAGAATTCGGGATGAGGGAAGCGTTAGCGCACAACCCGTCATCGGAATACTTTCGGTTGCTGCAAACCGACCGACAGGAGGAATTAGCATGACCGTCACCCGGTTCTTGGGGCGCTTATTTCGATACAACCCCTCCCTATATATCATCAACGGATTATTATGGGGTATCTTTCATGCCTTACCCGTTGGTATAGGACTAGGCATGAAATGGTTCTTCGACCGAGCCACGGGCCAATCCCACGATTTCCTATGGCTCGCGTTTCCGCTTATTGTTGTCGGCCTTATCAGATTTACGAGAGTAGGCATGTTCTACGTTGCCTTTTACAAATGGGTAACCTACATCTACCATCTGCAAGCCGTTCTGCGCAATAATTTGCTGGAAGGAATTATGCGATGGCCCGGCCGCAACTTGCCCGCGTCCCCCGGCGAAGCCATGACCCGCTTCCGGGAAGACGTGGACGAGGTGGTCGATTACGTGGAGTCTTGGGTCGACTTCTGGGGTCGGGTGATATATGCCGTCACCTGCGTAGTGGTGATGGCCCGAATTAACTGGCTAATCACGTGCGTGGCCATTCTTCCGCTCATGGTCGTCACTCTGCTAAACAATTTGTCCGGTAACCGCGCGAGAAAATACTCCCAGTTAAACAGGGAAGCGACCGGCCGCATTACCGGCTTCATCGCCGAGACGTTCGGAGCCGCTCAAGCCGTTAAGCTGGGGCAAGCGGAAGAACATGTGCTGAACCGATTCCTGACGCTGAACGAAAACCGGCGGAAGGCGGCGCTTCGCGACAATCTGTTCAAGCAGTGGATGAAATCGCTGAACCAGCATGTGCTCAGCATCTGTACGGGCGTCATACTCTTAATGTGCGCATCTGAGATGAAGGCTGGCCGATTCACCGTCGGCGATTTCGCGCTCTTCACCTCTTACCTGACTACTTTCTCGTTCAGCATTTCCTTGTTCGGCTACATGGTTTTCCAGCATAAGCGATTACGGGTCGCTCTCAATCGGATGAGGATTCTGTTTCGTCCCGGCGAGGAAGACAGAGTCGCGGAACACAGCAAGATTTATCTGTACGGCGATCCTCCCAATGTCACTGAACCGGACGCTAACGAGGGTGACCGCCTGCGAAGCCTGGAAGTACGCGGGCTCGCGTACAAATATCCGAAGTCCGAGAATGGAATAAGAGACATCAGCTTCCGGTTGGAACGCGGCGAGTTTCTGGTCATCACGGGAAGGATCGGCTCGGGCAAATCGTCATTGGTGCGAACGCTTCTAGGACTGCTCCCGAAGACGGACGGGACGATTGAATGGAACGGACGCTTAGTGGAGGATCCCGCCAACTTTCTTAAGCCGCCAAGAACTTCCTACACGCCGCAAGTACCCCGGTTGTTCAGCGACTCGCTTCGCGAGAACATTACGCAGGGTAAGAGCACGTCGGATGACGATTTCGACCGGGTTATCCGGTTGGCCGTAATGGAACAGGATCTTCAGACGCTGGAAAACGGACTCGAGACGTTCGTCGGTCCTCGAGGCGTGATGTTGTCCGGCGGACAGGTTCAACGCGCCGCAACGGCGCGGATGTTGTTGACGCAATCCGATTTGTTCATCTTCGACGATCTGTCCAGCGCTCTCGATGTCGAGACGGAAAAAGTGCTATGGGAGCGACTATTCCAAGAACGGGATATTACCTGTATCGCGGTATCTCATCGCCGAGCGGCGCTTGCTCGCGCAGATCATATTATCGTCTTGAAGGATGGCCGGATAGAGGCTGAAGGGACTCTCTCGGAGCTGCTTGCGACCAGCGCAGAAATGCAACTGTTATGGCAAGGGGCGGAATCGTCTCCGGAGGAAGCAAATGATAAGGCCGCCGAGCAGCCTGCTTGATGGATAAAATGCGGTTAGCTCGATTAACGTTAGCCAGGAAGCGGTCCGAACGGAGGCATCCGAACCCTTACCCAACTGCGACGGGTTTAACCGCCTGGATCGCCAGGATTCGCTCAATGGCGAGCGTTCGAAATCCGCGCTTATTGAAGTCGAATACGCGAGCCTTTCCGTTACGAATCGCATAAAGATCTACGCGGCGTTGAGAGAATTTACCGCGAGTATCGACATAGATGAGATCGACTTTCCGACCGATAAAATTTTCGAAGTCTAATCCGGGAATCTTGTTCATCCTTAATCCCTCCAAAAATAAGAACATTTGTTCTTATTATAGTGGAACGAGGTATCCCTGCACAAGCGAAAATCTTAGCGATGTACGCTAAATTTAGTGCTCTCGCGAGGTTGGATTCGTGAGTGGGTTTTTTAACGGCTGCCACAACCGCTATTTACTCGAAAACACATGTTTTAAACATCTAACGGCGCTGAACGCCTCTATTCCTGCCCAAATGGCAAGTTTTCACTAAAAAACACTACAATAAGAGCGCTCATATCCGTTAGATTTTGAAAAGCCCCTTTATGGGCAAAATAGCGACGGCTGCTTCCGTTAGATGGAAGTTTGAAGACAAATAGCGCGCTGATTAGCATATGCAGCCAGACATAACCGGCTTCAGCCGTCATCTGGGATTGCGGGGGGACTGAATTCCCGAGACAAGGATGAATCCTTGGGCCGCCATTAATAAAAACTCGAATAACCGTGCATCAGCACGGTTATTTTTAACGCATACCTAATATGTGCATTTCACTCAGGTGCCCTTAAAACAGACTAAAGCCCCAAATCACGTTGTTTTCTCGAAAATCCCAAGGGATGGCTTCCATTCGCAACACTCATTCGGGACTACGATAAACGAATCGCCCGTTAACCATGGTCCAACTTACCGCCCCGTCTCTCCGCAAACAAACCAAGTCCGCTTTCATCCCCTCGGCGACCGAGCCTCGTATCGCCTCTAGCTGCAGAAGCTTGGCCGGATTAGTCGATGCCATTCGCGATGCATCCGCCATGGATACGTCATGCAACTGTACCATGCGCCGGAAGGCTTCGTCCAAGGTCAACAAGCTGCCCGCCAACGTGCCGTCATGGATTCTTGCTTCTCCGTTGCGAACCGTGACTTGGAATCCATCGATTCCGTATTCGCCGTCGCCTATACAAGCCGCTCGCATCGCATCGGTAATCAAGAGCAGCTTATCGGCTCCTTTGTTAGCCAATGCCAAATCCACAATCCCCCGATGCAAGTGAATCCCGTCTACGATAATATCCGCCGTTAAGGCAGAATGCTGCAACGTATAAGCAATGATTCCAGGCTCTCGATGATGGAGCGGACGCATCGCGTTAAATAAATGCGTAACGTGCGATACTCCGAGAGCCGTCGCTTTCTCCATATCCGCCCAAGTGGCGTCGCTATGACCGGCGGATACGACGATTCCTCGCCGCACGGCTTCCCGAATCAACTCTTCCGCCCCTTCCAATTCCGGAGCGAGCGTAATCATCTTAATAGTGCCTTCCGCTCGTTCGCACCATTGGATGAATTGAGCCTTGTCCGGCAAACAGACGAAGTCTTCGCGATGCGCCCCCCGAAGCTTAGGATTAAGGAACGGACCTTCTAAATGAATGCCGACGACTTGCGCGCCGGCTTTGCCGTTACGATCGGATTTCATATATGCCACAACCGCGTCGATCGCGCGATCCGTATTCATCGTCGATTGCGTAACCGTAGTCGCTAACCAGGCCGTCGTGCCTTTGGCCCCGTGAGTAGCCGATATTTTATCCAAAGCCTCGGGAGTGGCGTCCATTACGTCGGACCCGCCGCCTCCATGGACATGAACGTCGATAAATCCGGGAACGATAACGCCTTCGTCTTCCCGCTCCGCCTGATTCGAATCGATATCGAATTCACAGCGGACGATCTTCCCTTCCGAGATGGACGCGATACCCTTCTTCACCTGTCCATCCGGAGTCAAGAAATATCCCTTCACTTCGCTCTGCATCTCGTTCGTTCCTTTCGGTGAAGCGTACTCTTCATTGAAAGCCAAGCCAATCGTTATAGAAAGGCCAATCTTACGGCACCTAATAAGCCCGCTTTCTCTAGCAACTTAGCTGCCGCAATGGGGACATCCCGAGTCGAGGGAGATCCGAAGCGTTTGATCGCGTTGCGGATGGAAGGCATCATCCGATCCAACTGCAACGAAACCCCGCCTCCGATCAACACCACCTCCGGGTCGAATACGCTCGCCAGATTGCCAACCGCTCCGCCGATGCAATATCCGATTTGATGAACCAACTCCATCGCTTCCGCGTCTCCGGCAGCGGCTTTGTCGAACAATTCCCTACTGCTCAGCGGCGTGGACAGCATGGAAGCGCGCCGGTTAATCCCTGTGCCGGAAACCATTCTCTCCATCCACCCTTGCTCCGGATCGCCCGCATCGTTCAAATCCATCGTAAGCCAGCCCATGGAACCCGCCGTTCCGTGAACGCCCCTCAGAACTTTGCCATCCACCATGATGCCGCCGCCGATCCCGGTGCCAAGCGTAAACATAAGCACGTTCTGGCATCTTTGAGCCGCTCCCAGCCACTGTTCGCCGTAAAGCGCCAATTGTCCATCGTTCTGCAAGCGCGCAGGGATTGCCCATCTTTCATTGGCATACGTCCCCAAATCCAAACCGTTTAACTCGGGAAGATTGGGCACCCAATTTACGATTTGCTCCGATACCTTCCCCGGAAACCCGATTCCGATCCCCTGGGGAGTACCTACTCCTCGCTTAAAAGCCAAATCCGTAAATCTTCCGACTACGTCATCCAACTGGCTGAGCAAGCCGCTGCGCGTTTTTGCCGTATCGAGTTTCATCTCTTCCACGATGTCGCCCTGCTCGGTCGCGAGAGCGGCCAATATTTTCGTTCCGCCGATGTCGATCCCAATACCCGATCTGTACAGTTCCATGATTATCCCTTCATTCCCGTCATCGTAATTCCTTTGATGAAATAACGTTGCAGCAGGACGAACACGAGCAGCGAAGGTACGACGATAATCGTCGATCCGGTCATCATCATGTTCATGTTGGCTTGCGAGCTATACGCGTTCCGCAACATGTTGATTCCAAGCGGAAGAGTATTCATTCCTTCATCGCTGACGACGACTAGCGGCCACAAGAAGCTGTCCCACTGGTAGACAAACGAGAAAATGGCCAGAGCGGCAAGCGCCTGCTTCTGCAAAGGGAGAATCATTTTCCAATACACTCTCCACTCTGAAGCCCCGTCGATTCGGGCAGCCTGTATCATCTCATCCGGTATGCCGGAAGTAAATTGCCGCATTAGGAAAATACCGAAAGCCGTCACGATATTCGGCACGATTAAACCCGCGTAGGAATTAATCCACCCGAATTCTTTAATAATGAAAAATAGCGGAATGAATAGAACGAAGAACGGAATCATCATCGTAGACAGGATAAGCATGAACACGACTTCCCTGCCCTTAAACCGGTATTTCGCCAGAGCGAATCCCGCCATCGAGCTCGTAAGAAGCACCCCGATGACAATGAGCACGGTTACAATCAGGCTATTCACGTACATGTTCCCAAGCGGAATAACCGACCAAATATCTTTGTAGTTGTGCCACTGAGGGTGACCGGGAAACCATGTGATCGGTACGGTAATGATCTCCTCCGCCGATTTAATGGAGGATAGAAGCATCCAAATAAACGGAAATGCCATAAAACTGCCGAATATAGCTAAGGGAATACAGATCAGGGTTTGCTTAAGCGCCGGTTTCATGTGATTCCCTCCTATTCTTCCTGCTGCCGCATCATTTTGAATTGAACGAACGAGAATGCGATAACGAGAACGAACATAATAACGGACATCGAAGCTGCTTTACCCATGTTCAAGAAGTCGAATGCCGTCTGGTAAATGTACAGCCCAAGCACGTTGCTGGAATCCATCGGGCCGCCGTTGGTCATGACGTAAAATTGGGTAAAAGCCTGGAAAGCGTTAATCGCCACCATGACTAATACGAAAACCGATGTAGGCTTAAGCAGCGGAATCGTGATGGAGAGGAATCTTCTCCAAGCACCCGCTCCGTCGATCTTCGCCGCCTCGTAATAGTCCTCGGAAATGCCTTGCAAGCCTGCCAAATAAATAATGGCGTGGTATCCGATTCCTTGCCACAAGGACACGATGACGACCGAAATAAGCGACAGCTTCGTACTCATGATCCAGCCTTGAGGCGCCAGTCCGAATGCTTTAAGCAGTTCGTTCAGCGGACCGTACGTCGGATCGAAAATATATTGCCATACGAGCGACATCGCCACCGCCGAAGTAATGACGGGAAGGAAGAAGAGCAATCGCCAAAACCAGGCCATGACTTTGACCTCGTTCAACAAATAAGCAATTCCGAGCGCTAGCAACGGCATAAAAATCAAATTGGCCAGAACGAATAAAAACGTATTGGTCAGAGCTTTAAGAAACCGCCCGTCGCTCATCAGAATCTTGTAGTTGTCCCATCCCGAGAACGGCGCGTCTAGAGCAGGACCGAGCAAGTCCCATTGGTGAAAGCTCAAATAGATCGTTGCGATTAATGGGAAGAGAAAGAAAATGGCCAAGAAGAGCAAGGTCGGACCGAGAAACAGGAACACGGCCGTTCCGTTCGTTTCCTTGAGCTTCTTCCGGGGCTTTCTAGGTTTGTCTATCGTCAATTCCACTTTATCCCCTCCGAGCATTAAAAGATCAAGCGTACGGAATGTATGGGGTACCATCCGTACGCTTGGGTCACCTTATCTTCCCAGAATGTCGTTGATTTCCGAGACGGCGCCTTTCGCCGCATCCGCCGGGCTTGTGGCTCCGAATACGACGCCTTCGATTTTCTTTTGCAGCGCTGTCGTGATTTCGGATGCCCCTTTCACGATCGGGAAAGGTTTCGCTTTCTGCAGAAGCTCGACGTACGTCTTCATGAAATCGTCCCCTAGCTCCGCTTTGTGCGCCTCTTGATCGCTAGTCCGGCTAGGAATAATGCCTTGGGTAAGCAGCCAATCGCCTTGAATGGAGGACTGGCCTTCCGCTGCCGGGGAGTTTACCCATTGCAGGAACTTCCAAGCTTCTTCTTGGTTTTTGCTGTGGGAGCTTACGGAATAGAGCCAGGAGTAGAATACGGATACCGAATCCGTACCCGACGGACCGACAGGAATCGGAGCCGTTCCTACGTTCTGATACTTATCTCCCATAGTCGATTGAAGACTGCTCTTCCACCAGTTCGCCATGATGATCATGGCCGTTTTTTCAAGCTCGAAGTTGTTCATATAAGCGCCGGTCGTGCTTGCGTTCGCAGGGCTCATTTCCCGGTTCGTCGACTTGTCGTCGATCAGCTTCTTGTACAATTCGAAAGTTTGCAACGCTTGCGGGTTGTCTAGTTCCGTTGATTTGCCATCGGCCGCAATGAAATTGCCGCCGTTGGAATTAAGCAACGTTAGAAACGGATGAACCGTTCCCGAATCCCAGCCCGTAATGACGCCGAATCCTTGCTGCACGACTTGTCCGCCCTCGATTTTCGTTAATCGCTTCGCGTAATCGAGCAGCTCGTCCCACGTTTTCGGCGGAGCCGTAATGCCAGCTTCGGCGAACAGGCGTTTGTTGTAGTTCAACGCATAAGTCGTCAATTCCGTCGGATAGCCGTAGATCGCTCCGCCGCTGCTAACCGAATCTTGAATATTTTGTCCATAACCCGCTTGAATATCGGCAAGGAACGTACCCTCGGCAGGCGCGATGGATTTGCTGTTCGTCAACTCGGGCAGCCAAGCGCTATAGATATGGTAGATATCCGCGCCTTCTCCGGAGATGTTAGATACGGTGATCTTCTTGAGCAATTCTCCGAAAGGAACGTTTTGCAATTCGATCTTGACGTTCGGATTGACGGCTTCATAGGCTTTGACCTTGTCTAAATAAGCTTGGGAATTAGCCGCATCCCAGTGGGTAAGTATCTTAAGAGTCGTCGTTTTTCCGGGTGCAGTAGAGGATGATGAAGGTGACTGGCTACTCGTTGGCGAAGCGTTATTGTTATTCGAAGCGGATGAGCAACCCGATAAAACAACAGCGAAAGCAAGTAACGATAATAATGATTTCTTCATTGAAGCTTCCCCCTTCCGCGGATTATGAATTACGTTCTGGAATTCGTTTCCTTGACTCTGGCACGGAATTCAAGATTGACCTCGTCATTGTGCGTTTTGGAAATGCCTTGTACGTTCGGAGACGCGAACGGCTTAACGTAATAGCCTTGTTTGGATAAGATCGCGGCCGTTTCCGCAACCAACGACTGGATAAGCAAAATAACGGACACGGTGGAAGTTCCGCCTACGTTGCCGATAACTCCTTCGATCGGAACGACGGCGTCTTCGGGAGATACGCAGTTATCGAGAACGAGATCGGCAACGTCTCCGATTTTCTGGCCCGTGGAATGAGTTGCCGCGCGGTTGTTGTGATTTTCCATGCTCGTTACCGCGATAACGAAGAGTCCGTCGCGTTTAGCCGCTTGCGCAACTTCGACCGGAGCCGCGTTCTGACCGCCATGCGAGAACACGATGCATACGTCTTGGGCGTTCCATTGGTTATGACGAAGGAACATGTCCGCGTAGCCTTCTTGACGCTCGAGCCAGATCAGTTCCTCGGCACCGCCGAATCCGCTGACCGTCGTCCACATTAGACGAGGATCCATAATCGGATACCAACCCACATATCCGCCGTAACGAGGGAAACAATCCATCGTCGGAATGACGGAGTGGCCGCTTCCGAACATCCGTACCCAGTTTCCGCTCTTAATCGCTTCAGCGCATTTCTCGGCGGCTTTTTTTATGTTTTCCTGTTGTCCGTCCAAACGTCCGAGCAAGCTTTGAATTTCGTTGAAGTAAGTTAAAGATGACATGATTGTATTCCTCCTGATGTTGGTTTTTTCTGATAATCTCGTTGTTGTTTGCAAAGCTTGCAGATCTTGCAGACCTTGTAAACTCAAATACTTAGTTTTACCGAGAGCACGTACCTGTCCCCGCGAAGAATCGACTCGGTGTACTCGA
This sequence comes from Cohnella herbarum, assembly GCF_012849095.1. Classification (NCBI taxonomy): domain Bacteria; kingdom Bacillati; phylum Bacillota; class Bacilli; order Caryophanales; family Paenibacillaceae; genus Cohnella; species Cohnella herbarum. The sequence goes on along the minus strand of NZ_CP051680.1, from coordinate 5,602,953 downwards.
ACTTCTGTTTGTTCTTCAAGGTTGACACCCTTACGCTGAACAGGGCCGGAAATTCCGGAGTAACGTTCAGCATTCGGGCCTCTTCCTCCTTGCGAAGCACCATAACCCGATAATGCTCCTCCGCCTCGGACATTTCGACCTTGTAACCGTCTCGTAGCAGATCGTACAGGGAATTGTTGCCCAATCCCTTTTTATCTAGGTCGGGAAAAATCTTCTCCGGCAAATATGCGTTCTGAATAGCCATCGGTTCCTCGTCCGCATAACGAATTCTTTTGATTTTCCAAGTCTGATCCCCCTCGGAAAGTTCAAGGTTCTGCATGATTTTCTCGCTAGGAACGACAAGTTCGATGCTGACCAGTTCGGTGCGGGTTTTATACCCTCGGCTGACCATATCTTCCGTGAAGCTGATTAAAGTCGTTAATCGATGCTCTACGCTCTTCTTCTCGGCTACGAACGTTCCTTTGCCTTGAATCCGATATAGAGTACCTTCCTGCACCATTCGTTGAATGGCATTCGTAACCGTTATTCGACTGACCCCGAGATCTTTGGCCAGAATCATCTCGGAAGGAATCTGCTCCCCCGTCTTATAACGACCCGAATCAATCATTTCCGTTAAATAGTCGATGATTTGCGCATACAAAGGCATATAACTGGAATGATTGATCTTCGACAACTTTTGCCACCTCCCGATTAGTCATGTTGATATATCAACATGTCCATATTACCACACAAAAATATGAAATGTAAGTCCTTATTTTTTGCTTTTTTTCTTAAAATATGCTCTCAAATACGAATGTTTATATTAATAATTAGGAGAACGTTCGTGTTTGTGTTTTCGCAGCTTTGTAAACGATAGAATAGGCTCCACAACGACAAATAAACCCCCTGTTATCAGGAGGTTCATTGCGTTCTATAGGATTACGCCCTTTGCCCCGCAAACAGCCATAGAAGGGCTTCAATCATTCGCGGCGCAAAAAACAAATCGTCATGCGTTCCCTTAGCGTCCATCTCGAATCTTATCCGTTCCTGCTTCGCGCCGGTTTCCGACAAAAGAGCATGCGCCTTCCTCGTCTTCTCGACCATTCCTTGTTGAATGTTGGTCTTATAGAACCCTTCCAATGCGCCTACATATAGATAGATTTGCGGGTTCGACCCGATCCTCTGCTTACCCATATAATCGATGAACCCCTCGTACCAGAAAGAGGTCGACAGCAAAGCATATTTCCCGAACACATGCCCGTAATGATACATCGCATAGATCGAAATCAAGCCGCCGAACGAACAGCCCGCAATGCCGGTATGCTCGGCCTCCGGCAACGTCGCGAAGGTTTGATCGACGTACGGTTTGATGCGCTCAACGATATCCGTTAAGTACCGAAGTCCTTTGCCTTCGAAATCCGGCGAATCGGGCATGATCCCCTTGGCCCGCCAAGGCGTGTAATCATGGCGCCGGTCATGGGGCTCGATGGCTACGAAGATCAATTCATCCAATTGGTTCGACCTGAACAGATGCTCGATATAATTTAAGCTCTGCATAATAACATCGCCATGATCGTGAACGTAAACGACCGGATAACGTTTATCAGTTTGTTCGTAGGATGGAGGAACAAGGATCGTCATCTCGTAGCCCGCGACCGATTCCCTCTTCATTGTTTGATACATATTAATGCCCCTTTCTGCTCGCGCGGTACAGCAAATACACAAAGTAAGGCACGCCAATGATCGAAATGACGATTCCGACCGGAAGCTCGGCAGGCGCGAATACCGTCTTGCCGATAAAGTCGCCGACGACGACCATAACCATTCCGATCATGCCGCAGGCGGGAACGATATATCGATAACGGATTCCAATGAGCCTCTTCGCGATATGAGGCGCGATTAGACCGACAAAACCGATGCTGCCGGATACGGAAACGCAAGCGCTCACGAGTCCGACGCAACAGAATAGCAGGATTTGACGCTCTCTGCCCGTCTGCACTCCGATTCCTTTGACGCTAAGTTCATTGAGTTGAAACAAATCAAGAATAACCGACTTTCTATAAATGATCGGCGTCAGAATCACGATCCACGGCAACGCGGAGACGACATACTTCCAATTCGCGCTATAGATGCTTCCCGATAGCCATACGGTAGCCATCTCGAAATCCGTAGGATCCATCTTAAGAGAGACATACAGCGTAAGCGAGCCGAATCCCGAAGCTAACGCGATTCCGACCAGGATGAGCCGCTTCGGATCGAATTCTCCGTTGTGTCTCGCCAACACATACAGCAGAACGACTGCAACAATGCCGCCGATCCAACCGAACATAGGCATCGCTATAATCGATAACCAGCCTGCGCCCTTGATCGCGCCGTTAAACAGAAACATAAACAGTACGACGGAAGTGCCCGCTGCCGCATGAATGCCGAGAATGCCCGGATCCGCAAGCGCGTTTCTCGTAATGCCTTGAAGAGCGGCTCCCGCAATCCCTAGCCCGAATCCGACGATTGCGCCGATTAGAATGCGAGGTAACCGAAACTCGAAAATGACAAGATCGTGTTCCCTGATCGAATCCACTCGAAACAGCGTGCGAATAACATCCATCGCGGAAATATCGAACGTTCCATTCGTTAAGCTCACATACATCGCTATGATCGCAATCGCACAGGTTAAGAGCATGACCGTCCAGAATCTCTTGGCATACGTTGAATCAGTCAACTTTCCCGCCTCCTCTCGTCTTGACGAGATAGAGGAAGAAAGGGACCCCGAACAGCGCCGTCACGACGCCGATCGGCGTCTCGAACGGATGATTCAGGAACCGGCTGATCAGGTCGCACCAAGCTAGGAACAACCCTCCGATAAGCGCGGCGAAGGGAACGATCCGTTTATAATCTTGACCTACCAGATATCGCGTGATATGCGGAACGATTAAGCCTACGAACGCGATTTTCCCGGCGATGGCAACGGATATTCCCGTTAGTATGACGACGCTCAGCATCGTTAACCCTTTAATCCATAAGATGTTCATGCCCAGCCCTCTGGCCATATCGTCGCCTAGCGATAAAGCTGTTACGCCGCGGGATACGATCATAGCGATTGCTAACCCTACGATGGCAAACGGGACGGACAGCTTGATCACCGCCGGATCCATCTGATACAACCTCGCATTGAACCAGAAGCTGATATTTTGCGACACTTGAAAATAGGTAGAAAGCGCCGCGGAAACTCCGCCTAAGAAGGTGCCGATTATCGTCCCAAGAATGGCTAGCGTAATCGGCGAGAACCCTCCCGGCAGCAGTCTGGCTAGCCCGAATACGAGACAAGCTCCAACGGCCGAGCCAAGGAGGGAATACATGATCAGCGACATCGAAGAAAGCCCCGGCAGGAATACCATGCACAGCGTGATGACGAAGACCGAGCCATCGGTCACGCCCATAATTGAAGGGGATGCAAGATAGTTTCTTGTCATCCCCTGCATTAACGCGCCTGATACGGCTAGGAACGCCCCAATGAAAAGCGCTCCTATAACCCTCGGAATTCTCGATGTTCGAATGATCACGTGATCCAAATTATCCGAATCATAATAGAAAAATGCATCCCATACTGATCCGTAACTTATCGTTTTAGTACCGTTCATAATCGATACTATAGCCGTTATAGCAATAAGCAAGATGCCAAGTCCGAATATTCCTACGGATCTTTTCCCATCGAATGCGCGCATTATTTGGAAAGCAGATCTTGCGCGACTTTCAGGAACTCGATACGGCTCAATGCCGGGCCGCCCTCCGACAACGGATCGATGACATTGACGAATACCCGGTCATTCTTAACCGCGGATACCTTCTTCACGATCGGGTTAGCAAGGAATTCATCCAAAGCCGTTAACGTATCCGCGTTCTCTTCGTTGGAAAATTGAATGAATAGATAATCCGGATTAATCACGGCTAATTGTTCGTTCGAGATGACCTCTTGCGCGGTTGCCGCTTCGACTTCGGCCGGAACGTTTAATCCAAGATCCGTATACAGAATCGGATTCACGAATACCGCTTTCGGATAAATGTTCAGTTCGCCTTCGCGTATGCGAATCGCCAACACCTTCTGGTCGGCAAGGTGCGTAGCAAACTCAAGCTCAGCTTCATCGGCATCCTTGCGGTATTGCGCAATTGCGGCCGCGGCTTGCTCGCTCTTGCCGGAAAGCTCGCCTAGCAGTTGCAGATTCGCTTCCCAATTCGCCGCGATGTGGGATACCGCGATGAATGGCGCGATTTTCTTCAGTTGCTCGACGATCTCTTCACCGAACTTGGTCGTGCCCAGTATGACGTCCGGCTTCAGCTTTAATATCGCTTCGAAATTCGGCTCTCTCTTCTCGCCGATCGATTCCGCTTGATCCACGATCTTAACGAACCGTTCCGGAAATTCGCCGCCGAACGAGATCGCACCGACAGGGTGTACATCGAGAACGACCGAATCTTCCATCGCTTCTACGGCACCCGTGATGACGATGCGTTCTACGTTAGCCGGTACCGTATAAGACTCGCCAAGATATTCTATAACGCGCTCTCCCGCATTCTCGGTCGTCTCGGCAGCTTCTGCGCTTGGAGATTCACTTGCCGTTTCGGAAGGCGCTACGGTTGCGGAAGCGCCGCTATTGGACTGTCCGTTATCTTTCGATCCTCCGCATGCCGTTATGACGACTAGAACAATGGCCATTAGGCCCGCTAACCAAACTGTCTTTGTCTTCCTCATCTTGCTCTAAGACCCCTCTCGCCACTTCCCATTATGATAACGATTATCATTATCATAATAAAGAAGAGAGTGATCTTTTGTACATGAACAAAATACTGAACATTCATGGACGATCTTCTGATAGCAACTGCGTTGCTTGCTCTAACATACGAAGCTGCGCATGCGCCGAATATTCTCTCCACGGATCCGATGTAAGAATGTAGAGCCGATTACGCTTCACAGCGTCTATCCGCATCCATGCCGGATCGTTCTGAAGCTTCTTCCACGAATCAAGCGTTTCGCTGTCTTGACGGACGAGAAGAAAGATCATATCCGTTCGAATCCGCGCTAGCTCTTCAAGCGTAGTATTCTCGTCATATAGGGTTACTTCATCGCGATGCGCGGAGAGGAGCCCTAAATCCTCATTCAGCACATGACTCATGCCTCGATTACAATACAAATAGAGCCGATCCTCGGCCATTCGAAGAGAGATGAACCGTTTGCCGGTAATCGCTTGGCTAATCTGAATCTGCTCCCTGCAAGAGCTTACTTTATGATCGTACTCTTCCAACCACTTCTCTGCCTTCCACTTCTCGCCAAGCTGATCTCCCAAATATCGAAGCTGTTCGCGCCAAGTAAGCGTGGAAGATAAATAGCAAATACGAGGGGCTATCGTTGCCAATAATCGCTTCTCCTCTTCCCGTATTTCATCCGAAGCGATTACGATATCGGCTAATAGAGGCTTAAGAAGCTGTAGATTCGACTCCCAAACCTGATGAAAATTAGTTACGTGCGTATGAGTCGGAATTTCATTACGATAATTTCGGTAATAGTACTCCGTCCATTTCGGATGAAGGGGCGCGGCGTACGGTAGAAACCGAAGCGGAATCAAGTATCCAAGAACGGCTGGTTCGTAAGCGATAAGCTTACGGGTACGGCTCTTCATATAGGTTTTAGGGGATATGCCATACTGCTTCTTGAATTTACGGCTAAAATAAAACTCGTCTCCATAACCCACGCGATTGGCAATGTCCCGGAGCTTCCACTCCCTTAGAGACAACAGACGCTTGGCCTCTTGCAGGCGGAGCTCGGCAACATAGTCCATTACGCTTCGCCCGAATCTCTTCTTGAATAGATCAACGAAGTAATTGGAACTCAACTCTGCCATATGCGCCAATTGATGAACCGTCAGAGGCTCCGTGTATTGTTCCTCCACGTATTTCTTGACCTGCTCCAATGCCGAGTCCGTGCTAACCTGTCTTATCCGGCTGTTCAATTGAATAAAGTATAACAAGCTCTGAAAATCGATCTGACATTTGAAGCGCGAAAGCTCATCTTCGCTACGACTGGTTCGATAGAGTTCCTCGCATAACGCCACAAGCTTGTCCGGAGGCGATATCATCAGTTCCCTTGCGGCTTGAGGCAGATCGAAGCTCTTTACATCTTTCAATAAGTCATTGCCCTCTTCACCTGAACCATAAACATCGAACCTGATCAGGTACAACGTAACGTCCTCGCTAAGAGCTTCGGAGCCAAGCGTATGCTCAGGCTTAATCAAGCAAACGGACCCGCGTCTCATCTCGTAATGATCGGAATCTATCATCATCCGCGCTTCTCCCGCTGCCGTAACGACAAGCACGTAAGAGAAAACGAGTTGCTGATGAAATGGACTATGGTTAACTTGAACTTGATTCACGGTTTCGATAGAGCGAAATCTAAACAGATATTCATGTATCCCTATGTCCCTGTTGCCATTATCCAATCGCTCGTGCTCCATTTATCTATACACAACCATTAATTTTATTTTGCTCCAAGTATACCGATAATCATTCTCAATATCAATTGTATCCCGCCTCAAGCGTTTCAAATAGAGGGAATTGTGGAACTCTTGTAGAAAAGGATAACGTCTGCAGCGGAAGGAAAGTTGGTACCCATGATGTTGGATTGGAAACAATCGGAACACGCCTTGAGTCATATCGAGGTCATTGGCTATGATCAGAACAAACCCGTATCCGTCAACGGAGGCGCCGAAGGTTTACGTTGTATCGGCATCGGAACGGATGCCGCCGTCTTCTATTACTCCGGTACGCCTGATTTCGCTTATAAAGTTTATTCGGACAAGGCATTGGAGAAAAAGAGGACCGAGGCGGAAATTTACGAACGGTTGGAAGGCTCCCCCTACTTCGCTCGCTGTTACGGATCCGGATCTAATTATCTGGTATTAAGTTACGAACAAGGCATCACCCTGTACGATTGTCTTCTGCAAGGCGTTCGCGTTCCGGAGCAAGCGATCCAAGACGTAGAAGCCGCTCGCGAGTTCGTCCGAGAGCGCAACCTGAACCCAAGGGATATTCATCTCAAAAATATTCTCCTGCAAGAGGGACGGGCCAAGGTGCTCGATGTTTCGGAATACGGCAAAGAAGGGAACGATCATCGTTGGGAGCACTTGGTCTGGTCGTATAAACGCTTTTATCCACTGATTGCCGGTTCCCGAGTTCCCGCATGGATTCTGGAAACCGTATCGAACTGGTATAATCGCATCGATTCGACCACCTTCAGCATAGAAGACTTCTCCAAACGGGTAAGCTCGCTTTTCTTAGGAGATCGCAAGTAAGAAGACGTGGGCGCTTGCGGTGCTTAGCGGGAAGCAAGAAGAAGCGAGGCAGATTTTATCTCTGCCCCGCTTCTCTTCTTAATCCTTTATTCGCTAGCCTTACAGGCCTGAATCCGTTCCTTCCAACGACTCGGGATCCATTCCGCCCATATCGCCGAACAATCCGCCCATTTGCTCTTGCAGTTGTTCCATCGTAATGATGTCTTCGGCTTTCGGCTCGCCAACCTCGAACTTCACTTCTTCGTTAATTCCGGTCGTCTGGGAAACAACCTTGATGCCCAGGCTTCCCGTCAATTCTTCGGATTCGATCGAAGCCTTGATCGTAGCATCCGTATAGACCGGATACTCCTTCTTGTCGATTCCGATGTTCGAAGTAATATCGAGCGATTTAAGCTCTTTCTTCATTTCCGCAAGACCATCGGCCAGATCGCCTTGTTTAACATCGGCAAGAGCTTTCTTGGCTTCGTCCAGGTCTTCCTGTTTCAATTGCATCATATCGCGGTATTCCTGATTGCTCGAGAGCAGCTCGATGATCTCGGGCGCGATTTTCTCGATGATCGTATTCAAGAACGGCTCGAGTTGCGTTTGGTCCATATGGAATTGAACGACCTGATTCACGTCGACGTCCGCGGGCAATCCGGCGTCTTTTACTTTAATCTCTTTCAGGTACTGATCTTCTTCAACGTGTTTAAATACAATACCCATGATATCGTTGGAGAACTTTTGCGATTTGGCGACATCCAGGTTTGGAAGCGGTTGGCCGGCGTCTTTGGCAAGTTGCTCCAGATCCAGCTCGACGAATTTACCGATCACGTCTTCAGGAATCGGCAACATCGGGATGTTAGGAATCTTGATCCAAACTTTCTTCTGCGTCATCACGATAGGAACGTTAAAGGTAATGGCCAGATCGCCCTTCAGAGCGAGCTGAAGGTTAACTTCCGCAAGCATCGGATCCAGGCGGTATCCACCCGTCCATGACAGCTCCGCGCTTTTCAGCATATTGATTACGGCAGCCGCCTCGCTTGCGCTCATGGTTTCATCCGGGAAGTTGAAGTCCTCGAACTTCATGCTACCCTTAAAATTGTAGGATTTGATATCCGATGATTTCGACATGGACGATTGGAGCGCGTCTTTAGGCGATTTGTCCTTCGTACAACCGCTTAGCACGAGTACAAACGTCAACATAACAGCTAGAATGGCGAAACCTAATTTTCTCTTAAACAAGATGCAATAACCCCTTCCGAATTTTCAAAATGAAACTAAAAATCAAGCAAATTCCATTGTATCTCAATTTCGCGTATGCGAAAAGACTTTCGGTGTTAAATTTTTGTTAAATTCCGTAAATACCCGTATTTACTGTTAATGAATGTCTTTCTTCTTGAATCTTCCACCTTTGACGTCATGAATATTGCCTACCGCCAAGAATGCTCCAGGATCAAGCTCATTCACGATTGTTTTCAGCTTCGCTTCTTCCAAACGAGTAATTACGCAGAAAATCACTTTTTTCTGATCCCCGGTATAACCGCCTTCGCCATGAAGCAACGTAACTCCGCGTCCTAACCGCGCTGTAATGGCCTCTCCGATTTCCTTGTGATGATCGCTAATAATCCAACAGGATTTCGATTCATCGAAACCTTCGATCGTAAGATCAATGACCTTAAAAGCAATATAATAAGCAATCATGGAAAACATCGCGCGATCCCAAGAGTATACGAAACCCGCGCTGCTAAGGATGAAGAAGTTAATGAACATAACCATTTGACCGACGGAAAAGGGAGATTTCCGGTTTAGGATGATCGCTACGATCTCCGTTCCATCCAATGAACCTCCCGCGCGAATAACGATACCCGTTCCGGCTCCCAAGAAAATTCCTCCGAATACGGCCGCTAGAAAAATATCATCCGTGAACGGCTTCACGGGGTGTAGTAACGTAGTGGATATCGACAATACGATTACGCCAAGCAGGGTAGATAAAGCAAAAGTCTTACCGATCGTACGATAACCTAGAATGAGAAAGGGAAGGTTGAGGACAAATAGGAAAATACCGATGGGCAATCCCGATAAGTATGAGGACATAATGGAGATACCTGTAACTCCTCCATCGATGATGGAATTGTTGACGAGGAAGATTTCCAGGGCGACACCGACTAGAATGGCCCCGATGGTGATTAAAATGATCCGCCGTGCAATTTCGAAAGGGGTTTGCTTGTGATGGCGGATCGGTGTAGGCTGGCCGGGCGGCGCTAAGGTTTTTGCATCGGTCATGAACAAGTCCTCCTTTATGAGTATTCTTTCATTATACCAATGTAGATACTTGGGGTAAACCAACGATGCCTTCGGCTAGACGCCAAAAGAAAGAGCCCCGGCTTGGCCGGGACCCGTTTATCCTTCTGCGTTGTTGTGTCTGGTATGGTTCCGGTTCTTGACCTTCTTCGAGCCCGACAGCGGTTCAACGGGCTGTTGGTCAACCGTCGAATGGCGCGAGCTATGTTCTTCCGGTTGCGGAACCGGCTGCGTCTTAGGCTTGCTCATCCCGTGAAAGCCCCCTTACGATTTGAAATGCTTCAGATCCGTCGGCTTGTCATGATTTAACGCATCCTGATGGCGGCGATCGTTCTTGTCCTGCTGATTTTGCTGGGCTTGGTGGGAATTTACCGGATTCTCGGCCAAATCCTCCACCGCATTGCTAAGATTTTTATCCGCAAAGCCGTTGGAATCGGACAACTTCATTACCTCCTTCTACGAATGCGTAAAATGATGCAAGGCTTGCGCCGTTTCGTGCAGGTGACGACGATAATCCTGAATCAAATCCTGCATAATATCGGTTCGTTCGTCGACCGACTGCCCGTCTTTCTCTACGTCCGTCAGTTGAATATCGATTTCCCGGCTGTCTACGTACTGAACGGCGAAATCGAATTCCAGCTTCTGGTGTCCCGCCGTCTTGATCGTAACTTGAAGCGAACGAGGATCCGTTCCGTTAGCGATGACCTCGGCTTGATCGCCGTCGTTCAATCGTTCAGGCAGCACCTGTTGCCAAGCTTCGGCTAGATCGTCCTGCGGCACGGTCCATTCGTCTTTATTTGCCATCGTGATCACCTCCACCTTCGTTAGGTTGACCCATTGGCGTTTTCTTATGCGAGGGATTCGCTCCGTCTCACGTAGCCTTGAAAACACGGCTACAGATTTGCGACTGCGCAAAAAACCGATTCCTTCACAGGAATCGGACTTGTTTTTCGCGTATGGCGGAGAGGGTGGGATTCGCTCCGTCGCTGCGTTCCTGGTGCTAGTTAGCACCTTACGCTTATTGCGACTATCACGCCGGGGCCTACGAACATGCCTTAGGGCATGTTCGCTTAACGGCCCGTTCTCATCCCACCGCCACACGCAAAAAACCGATTCCTTCACAGGAATCGGACTTGTTTTTCGCGTATGGCAGAGAGGGTGGGATTCGCTCCGTCGCTGCGTTCCTGGTGCTAGTTAGCACCTTTACGCTTATTGCGACTATCACGCCGGGGCCTACGAACATGCCTTAGGGCATGTTCGCTTAACGGCCCGTTCTCATCCCACCGCCACACGCAAAAAACCGATTCCTTCACAGGAATCGGACTTGTTTTTCGCGTATGGCAGAGAGGGTGGGATTCGCTCCGTCGCTGCGTTCCTGGTGCTAGTTAGCACCTTTACGCTTATTGCGACTATCACGCCGGGGCCTACGAACATGCCTTAGGGCATGTTCGCTTAACGGCCCGTTCTCATCCCACCGCCACACGCAAAAAACCGATTCCTTCACAGGAATCGGACTTGTTTTTCGCGTATGGCGGAGAGGGTGGGATTCGAACCCACGTGGGCTTGCACCCTAACGGTTTTCAAGACCGCCCCGTTATGACCGCTTCGGTACCTCTCCACGACTGGCAGACGACTCACCCGTGAAGGTTCGACCGATACTGCCCAGTTATCATATCACATTCGACAGGTTGACTTCAACCCCTGCGCGGAGCAATATATTCGAGTCCGCCCATGTATGGTTTTAACGCATCCGGAACTTTAACCGTACCGTCCGCTTGCTGGTAGTTCTCAATGATGGCGGCAACCGTACGACCGAGCGCCAAGCCCGAGCCATTAAGCGTGTGCACGAATTCCGGCTTCGCGCCGTTCTCTGGACGATAGCGAATGCCCGCTCTGCGCGCTTGGAAATCCTCGAAATTCGTGCAAGAGGAAATCTCGCGATACGTCCCCGCGCTCGGAAGCCATACTTCCAAGTCATAGGTTTTCGCGGAAGCAAAACCCATATCTCCCGTACATAACGCAAGTACCCGGTAAGGCAATTCAAGCAATTGCAGCACGCGCTCCGCGTGGCCAGTCAGTTGCTCCAGTACTTCGTAAGATTTATCCGGCGCAACCAGTTGAACGAGTTCTACTTTGTTGAATTGATGCTGCCGAATCAATCCCCGCGTATCTCTACCGGAAGCACCGGCCTCGGAGCGGAAACAGCCGCTGAACGCTACAAAAGCTTTAGGAAGCGCGTCGGAAGGCAGAATTTCTTCTCGGTGAAAGTTCGTTACCGGAACTTCGGCCGTTGGAATGAGGAAATAATCCGTTCCTTCGATCTTGAACAGATCCTCCGCGAATTTCGGGAGCTGCGACGTACCGATCAAGCTATCGCGATTAACGATATACGGAGGCAGAATTTCTTCATACCCATGCTGGTCGGAATGCAGATCCATCATAAGATTGATTAGAGCCCGCTCAAGGCGCGCGCCTAACCCTTTGTAAAATACAAAACGAGAGCCGGTAACTTTGGCGGCCGCTTCGAAATCCAGAATGCCGAGCTCCGTGCCTAATTCCCAGTGGGGTTTCGCATCGTAATCGAATTTCGTCGGTTCCCCTATGCTGCGTAGAACAATATTATCTTCTTCAGAAGCGCCGATAGGAACGCTCTCATGAGGAACGTTAGGGATAGACAGCAGCAATGTATCCATTTCGGCTTCGATCTCGCGTACTTCATCGTCCAGCAACTTAATCCGGTCGTTCACGTTCCGCATCTCCGCGATCAGCTCGTCTGCGTTCTCGCCGCTCTTCTTAAGCTTCGCAACGTCCTGGGATACGACGTTACGACGGTTCTTAAGCTGCTCGCTCTCCGTGAGTTTCTCGCGGCGGCTAACGTCAAGCTGAGGAAAAGCCGCGATCAGGTCTAATGAAGCATTACGATGGCTAAGGGCTTGCGCGACCTTATCATAATCATTGCGGAGCAGTTTAACGTCCAACATGGGTTTGTCCCCTTTCTTGGGCCATACGAATGAACAACTCGTGCAGTCTGTAGTCATCGGTCAACTCGGGATGATATGAGGACGCCAACAAGTTGCCTTGTCTTGCCGTTACGATCTCCCCCTGATATTCCGACAATACTTCTACCCGATCGCCGACTTCTTTGATTAACGGCGCGCGAATGAACACCGCCCTTAGCGGAGTATCGATCCCCTTTACGTCCAGATCCGTCTCGAAGCTCTCCCGTTGACGGCCGAACGCATTCCGGGCCACGGTCATATCCATTAATCGCAAATGCGGTTCTTCATCGCCTTCCAAGCGCTCGGCTAACACGATTAATCCCGCGCATGTTCCGAACACGGGATTGCCTTGATCCGCGTATTCCCGGATCGCGTCGATAAAGCCGTATTTGCGCATCAGTTTGCCGATGGTCGTGCTCTCGCCGCCAGGAATGACGAGTCCGTCGATTTCCTTTAATTGCTCAATCTTCTTAACGGCAATACCTTTGCCTCCGGCAAGCTCTATGCTACGAATATGTTCGGCGACCGCCCCTTGCAGCGCCAATACTCCGATGTTCATCCTTAGTTCCTTCTTCCCCGTACGAGTATAAATCTCAAGCGGCTTCCTTCGGCATAATGCTATGCCGAATGGAAGCCGCTCGATGGTTAAACGCATGTGACCGGCAATCTATATCGATCGGTCGAGCTAAACGAATGCGCTTAGACTCGGATCTCGTTTAAAGTCCGCGATCTTGCATCCGTTCGGAGGAGTGCAATTTGGAGATGTCGATCCCCTTCATCGCCTCGCCCAGATCCTTGGAAACGCGAGCGATCAACGCGTAATCCTCGTAATGAGTCGTCGCTTCGACGATTGCGCGAGCGAACTTCTCAGGGTTATCGGATTTGAAAATACCGGATCCTACGAATACGCCGTCCGCGCCCAGATGCATCATCAACGCGGCATCGGATGGAGTCGCAACGCCGCCTGCCGCGAAGTTAACGACCGGAAGACGTCCGGAAGTATGAACGTTAAGCAATAGGTCATAGTTAACGCCGAGTACTTTAGCTTCATGAAACAGCTCGTCTTTGGACAAGTTTTGAATTCTACGCACTTGACCAGTAATGATGCGCATATGACGTACCGCTTCGACGATATTGCCCGTTCCCGGCTCGCCTTTCGTGCGAAGCATCGAAGCTCCTTCTTGAATCCGACGAAGTGCCTCGCCCAAGTCTTTCGCGCCGCATACGAACGGAATCGTAAACAACGATTTGTCGATGTGATACACTTCGTCCGCCGGAGTGAGCACTTCGCTCTCGTCGATATAATCGACGCCCAGGGACTCCAATACTTTGGCTTCCACATAGTGGCCGATCCGAGCTTTAGCCATTACGGGAATACTGACGACCTTCATAACGTCTTCTACGAGTTCAGGATTAGCCATACGGGCCACTCCGCCTGCTGCACGGATATCGGATGGTACTCTTTCCAACGCCATAACTGCCGTAGCGCCCGCAGCTTCCGCGATTTTAGCTTGCTCGGCGCTCATAACGTCCATGATGACGCCGCCTTTTTGCATTTCGGCCATGCCGCGTTTAACTCTCGAAGTTCCTGTTTCCATTATTTTATGCCTCCCGCAGATTCTAAAAATAAATTTTACATGAAGATTGTACAATAGACAACCATTTCAGTCGGTTTTAGAAAAGATCTACGATCCCTTGGAACAGGCCGGAGAAGAAATCACCGATTGCGCGGAACATTAATCTCCACCAACTAGCCTTATTTACTTCCTCCGAAGCGATGAGATCGATCGAAACTTGTATATCTTCCTGCGTAGACGGGTCCTTATACTTGTAAGTAACGGTTCCCACTTTATCGCCAAGCTTGATCGGAGCTACAAGAGGATCCTGCGTACTCTTCACTTCCTGAACGACCGGTACAACCGCTTGTCCTTTAGGAATCAACACTGTAATATCCGTTGCCGTTACGACCGGCAGCTTCTTCGACTTGCCCTTCTTGACTTTCAAGGTCTCGTACTCAGGCACGACGGATTTCGCTTCCAGAATCGTTTTCTTCTCGAAACTTTTGAAACCGTAGTCGAACAGCTTCGCCGTTTCCAAGAAGCGTTTACCGTCATTCGTGCCGCCCGGAACACCCATTACGACGGCAATAAGCCGAGTGCCGTTCTGCAAAGCGGTACCCGTAAAGCAGTTGCCCGCGTTAGAAGTATGACCGGTTTTCAAACCGTCGACGCCTTTATAAGCGAATTTCTTGAAGTTAGGCACGTTGACGTTGCTTTCCAGCATCCAGTTCCAGTTCGTGATCGGCGTTTTGTCGCGCTCGCGGAACTTGTAAGACGGGATCTTCGCCGTTTCCAGAAATTCAGGCTCTTCTTTCAGAATGTGGTAAGCCAGAATAGCCGAGTCCTTGGCGGACATCATCGTTTCCCCTTCGATGGAGGAAGGACGGAATTTTTCCGGCATATCCGCGCGATCAAGACCCGTCGAGTTAATAAAATGAGAGTTCTTCATTCCCAACTCTACTGCGGTTTCGTTCATGAGCTTCGCAAAATTTTCTTCGCTTCCGGCTACGGATACGGCCAATTGAGCCGTCGCATCGTTCGCGGAACCGACCGCCATTGCAATGTAGAGTTCTTTAATCGTATGTTTATCGCCTTGGGCAAGGAATATACGGCTACCTTTTTGGCTAGCGGCAGTCTCAGAAATGCTCACGGTTTCATCCCAAGATAGCTTGCCTTGTTTGACGGCTTTGGAAACCAGATATTCCGTCATCATTTTCGACATGCTGGCAGGCGGCTTAGCATCGTCTCCATTGAGTTGGTACAAGACTTGCCCGCTTTCCGCATCCATTAGAACCGCAGATTTAGCATCCAATTGGGGAGCTCCTGGAACCTCATCCGCCGCGGAAGCGATAGAAGACAGACCGAACAGGAACAGAAAACTAACGAGAACGAGGACGGCGACGAACCGCTTCGTAAAGAATGATTTAGGTAATAGCAATAGATGATGACGATTCAACACATTCTCCCCTTTTCCGATAAAATACTTCCGTCTTATTGTAACATACGACATACAAAGGAAAAAGCCGAGGTCAGATGAAATTCCTGTCCCTCGGCTCCTCTATAAGTTTAACCCAAGCAGGATCTAAAAGGAGTAATTAGGTGCTTCTTTGGTAATCTGCACGTCATGCGGATGGCTCTCGCGCAGGCCGGCTCCCGTAATCTTCACGAATTGCGTATCGTTCTTCAATTCTTCGATCGAAGTCGTTCCGCAATAGCCCATACCCGAACGCAGACCGCCTAACAACTGATGAATCGTGTCTTTAAGCGGCCCTTTGTAAGCAACGCGACCTTCGATGCCTTCCGGAACGAGCTTGCTCTCGTTTTCTTGGAAGTAACGGTCTTTGCTGCCTTCCTTCATCGCGCCGATGGAACCCATGCCGCGATAGGATTTATAACGACGCCCTTGGTAAATTTCCGATTCGCCGGGGCTTTCTTCGGTACCCGCGAATAAGCTCCCGAGCATTACGCAGCTTGCTCCGGCCGCGATCGCTTTCGTAACTTCCCCGGAATACTTAATGCCGCCGTCCGCGATAATCGGAATATTATATTCCCTTGCCACCGTTGCGCAATCGTATATCGCCGTAATTTGCGGTACCCCGATACCTGCGATAATCCGCGTCGTACAAATCGACCCCGGTCCGATACCGACCTTCACGACGGAAGCCCCGGCTTCGATGAGATCGCGTGTCGCTTCTCCCGTTGCCACGTTACCGGCGATGATTGTCAGTTGAGGGTATTTCTCGCGAAGCTTGCGAACCATCGATACGATGTCGATATGGTGTCCGTGAGCCGAATCGACGACGAGTACGTCAATGCTCGATTGTACCAAAGCTTCGGCACGCTCGAACGTATCTTTAGAAACCCCTACCGCGGCGCCGACAAGCAGACGTCCATGGCTGTCTTTGGCAGCGTTAGGGAATTGAATAGCTTTCTCGATATCTTTAATCGTTATGAGACCTTTAAGCGTGTTCGTGTCATCCACGAGAGGCAATTTCTCGATTTTGTGCTGCTGCAGAATGCCTTCCGCTTGCTGCAAAGTCGTTCCGACTGGCGCCGTAACTAAGTTCTCATGCGTCATAACGTCTTTGATTTTGATCGAATAATCATGCACGAAGCGCAAATCCCGGTTAGTCAGAATCCCGACTAGCTTGCCTTCGTTATTAACGATAGGAACACCGGAAATCCGGTATTTGCCCATAAGCTCTTCGGCATCGTATACGTGATGATCCGGCGTCAGGGAAAAAGGATTCGTAATAACTCCGCTCTCGGAGCGCTTAACGCGATCCACCTCTTCCGCTTGCTGCGTAATGGACATGTTCTTGTGAATGATACCGATTCCGCCCTCGCGAGCGATTGCGATCGCCAAAGCCGATTCCGTGACCGTGTCCATCCCCGCGCTGATCAACGGTATGTTGAGCTTTACCGAAGGACTTAGTACAGTTGAGACGTCTACGTCCCGAGGAAGAGTTGAAGATTTACGCGGAATGAGTAGTACATCATCAAATGTAAGTCCTTCTTTGGCGAATTTCGTTTGCCACACAGCTAATTACCCCCTTTGCCGGTTGCTTCACCAGCTATTGTCTCCGATTGATTATCGTCAATCTTAGCAGAGGCATCATAGGCTGTCAAGCACATTCGAAAGCGTCGGAAACCGCATCACATAAGCATTCTTCAATCCAATACTATCCATCTCAGGTAGTAAATTTGGGGTAGCGGTTTGCCGAATTCCAAATCATGTAGGAGTTAAATCCGGCCTTGCGCGCGGCTACTATTTGCTCGCGAATTTGAGCTTCCCCGTATTTCTGATGAGGATGTACCCAACCTGCCGTGAAGCCTTGCAGCCAAGGACGAACCTTCGCGGTCGCGATTCCTTGCTCGTTCAATTTCTGATTATGCTTTACTGTATCTTTCAGAGCTCGGGCAACAATGGCTCCAGGCCGCAGATCCGGATGATTGACTCCCCACATTCCCTCCGAATAGTGCGACGGATAGATCATCGGAGAGATGACATCAACCTCCGTCACGATCGAGTCCCATTTCTGACCGATTCCCATATCGTCATCCGAGGAACCAACCATACCGAACACGTCCGCGGAGACTTTCACGCCATGCTTATGGGCTCTCAGATTCGCTCGGTGCAGGAACTTGTGAATCGCCTCGCTTTTCGTCCAACCTGACTTATTAGCGTACGCAACTTCGCGATCGACTTTCGAACCGTTTTCCGGGAACCTCACATAATCGTATTGAATTTCATCGAACCCGATCTTTGCCGCCATCTCCGCCAAGGCGAGCGGATACTCCCAAGCCTCCTCACGATAGGGATCGATCCACGGCGTTCCATTGCGGTCCGTCCAGACTTTACCGTTTTTCTTTTTCAGCGCCCATTCGGGTTTTGCGTAAACCAAAGTTGGATTCTTGAACGTAACGATTCTTGCGATGAGATAGATATTTTGTTTTTTTAATTGCTTGACGACTTCGCGAAAACGCAGCGCCGACTTCTTGTTCGACAGCACCGGCATAACATAGGATTTTTTCTTCCCGGTAAGCACGGGGGAGGAGAGGGAGATCCCGCTGTTAATATCCAGTACCATCGCGTTCAACTCCGTCTGATTGACTAGGTCGATCAACTGGCCCATTCGGCTTCCGTTGGCCACGTAGGAAGTCACATAGATCGCGCGTACCGGTTTTTGGATGCTCATCACCGAAGCCGGACGACTGTCGTCCGCTTGGCTTAAGGAACGATAATCCTTGTCGGATAGAGCACGAGGTTCGATTTTGTCGGAGGATTTGGGGATTATCTTATTTTCGATGCGCTTATCGTTCGATTTCAAGTGGTCCGCATCCGTACATCCGTTTATCGCGAGCACCAAAGATGCGATTAAGGCGGTCGTCCAAATTTGCTTGCCTAAACTTCGCAAAATTGTCATGAATGGATACCTCCCGAGTAATAGGTATCGGTATTGTTTGCATCGGGAGCGAATATGCGGCAACTGAGTTTATGGGAGAACAGGGGAAAATTTCTATAGATAGCTGAACAATGGGTATATGTGGCGCCAAACTTTAGGGTCATCAGATCATTCGGTGCGAAGGGATTGCCTAACAATATAGAGCTTGCCTTTGTGGCGCGCAATAGCGGAACTAGAATCCGCTGTTGCGGCTCTCGGGGTGAGTCCCGGACTAATAGCGGCAGGTTATTCCGTTATTTCTTTGGGATTGCGCCATTTTCCCCATGTACGACCGGGATAGCGGAATCCCGTTCCTTTATTGCAGCTTTCTAGGTGAGTTGGAGGTGAATAGCGGAACGGCGTTCCGTTATTTGTTGGGGTTGGTGTGTTTCCTCTTAAGTGGTGAAATAACGCTATGACATAACGTTATTTCGGTTCTCCGGGTGTCTTCGGGGTCAAATAGCGATATAGCGTAACGTTATTTCTTTGAAATCGATCCTTTTTCTTCTTCCGAGGAGAGATAGCGTTATGGCATAACGTTATGCGGCTCTCCGGGTAACTTTAGGAACGAATAGCAGTATGAGATAATGTTATTCGTTGCAGCTCAACGTTCGACTTGCGTAAAATAAAAACGCAAAAAAGACGATGTCATCTCCTTGTTGAAGAAAACTTCGTCTCATGGGCTTGCGCCTTGAAAACTGGATGCGAAGTAAAGCGGTCAGAAGAAGGTGAGTAACATTTGTATTACTAGTATCATTCGTTTAGGATAAGCCCTCGACCGATTAGTACCCGTCAGCTCCACACATTGCTGCGCTTCCACCCCGAGCCTATCAACCTGGTGTTCTTCCAGGGGTCTTACGAATTGGGAAATCTCATCTTGAGGCAGGCTTCGCGCTTAGATGCTTTCAGCGCTTATCCCTTCCGCACTTGGCTACCCAGCGGTGCTCCTGGCGGAACAACTGGTACACCAGCGGTGCGTCCATCCCGGTCCTCTCGTACTAAGGACAGCCCCTCTCAAATTTCCTACGCCCGCGACAGATAGGGACCGAACTGTCTCACGACGTTCTGAACCCAGCTCGCGTACCGCTTTAATGGGCGAACAGCCCAACCCTTGGGACCTACTTCAGCCCCAGGATGCGATGAGCCGACATCGAGGTGCCAAACCTCCCCGTCGATGTGGACTCTTGGGGGAGATAAGCCTGTTATCCCCAGGGTAGCTTTTATCCGTTGAGCGATGGCCCTTCCATTCGGTACCACCGGATCACTAAGTCCGACTTTCGTCCCTGCTCGACTTGTAGGTCTCGCAGTCAAGCTCCCTTATGCCTTTGCACTCTGCGCGCGATTTCCAACCGCGCTGAGGGAACCTTAGAGCGCCTCCGTTACTCTTTAGGAGGCGACCGCCCCAGTCAAACTGTCCGCCTGACACGGTCCCTCTACCGGTTAACGGTAGTAGGTTAGAACTCCGATACGATCAGGGTGGTATCCCAACGGCGCCTCCACAGAAGCTTGCGCTCCTGCTTCATAGGCTCCCACCTATCCTGTACAGACCGTACCAAAGTTCAATATCAAGCTACAGTAAAGCTCCATGGGGTCTTTCCGTCACGTCGCGGGTAACCTGCATCTTCACAGGTACTAAAATTTCACCGGATCTCTCGTTGAGACAGCGCCCAAGTCGTTACGCCATTCGTGCGGGTCAGAATTTACCTGACAAGGAATTTCGCTACCTTAGGACCGTTATAGTTACGGCCGCCGTTTACTGGGGCTTCAATTCATAGCTTCGGGTTACCCCTAACCACTCCTCTTAACCTTCCAGCACCGGGCAGGCGTCAGCCCGTATACTTCGCCTTACGGCTTCGCACAGACCTGTGTTTTTGCTAAACAGTCGCTTGGGCCTCTTCACTGCGGCCCCCTCGTGCTATTCACACTACCGGGGCACCCCTTCTCCCGAAGTTACGGGGTCATTTTGCCGAGTTCCTTAACGAGAGTTCTTCCGCGCGCCTTAGAATTCTCATCTCGCCCACCTGTGTCGGTTTGCGGTACGGGCACCTTCTCCTGGCTAGAGGCTTTTCTTGGCAGCGTGGGTACATGACCTTCGGTACTATGATTTTCCCTCCCCATCACAGCTTGAGGTATTAGTGTGCGGATTTGCCTACACACACCTCTCACTGCTTGGACGAGCTATTCCATCAGCTCGCGTCGTTCTCCTCCTGCGTCCCCCCATTGCTCATAACGGATTACGGTGGTACAGGAATTTCAACCTGTTGTCCATCCACTACGCCTTTCGGCCTCGCGTTAGGTCCCGACTTACCCTGGGCGGACGAACCTACCCCAGGAACCCTTAGGCTTTCGGCGGACAGGATTCTCACCTGTCTTTTCGTTACTCATACCGGCATTCTCACTTGTATACAGTCCACCGTTCCTTCCGGTACGACTTCAACCCGTATACAACGCTCCCCTACCCAAGCGCGCTTGCGCGCGTCTGCCATAGCTTCGGTGGTGTGTTTAGCCCCGTTACATTTTCGGCGCAGAGTCACTCGACCAGTGAGCTATTACGCACTCTTTAAATGGTGGCTGCTTCTAAGCCAACATCCTGGTTGTCTTCGCAACTCCACATCCTTTCCCACTTAACACACACTTGGGGACCTTAGCTGATGATCTGGGCTCTTTCCCTCTTGACGACGGATCTTAGCACTCGCCGTCTGACTCCCGAGTATACATACATGGCATTCGGAGTTTGACTGGACTTGGTAACCCTTGGCGGGCCCCGCACCCAATCAGTGCTCTACCTCCATGATGCTTCACCTCGAGGCTAGCCCTAAAGCTATTTCGGGGAGAACCAGCTATCTCCGAGTTCGATTGGAATTTCTCCCCTACCCCCACGTCATCCCAGAGCTTTTCAACGCTCACGAGTTCGGGCCTCCAGTGAGTGTTACCTCACCTTCACCCTGCACAGGGGTAGATCACACGGTTTCGGGTCTACGACCACGTACTTAAGCGCCCTATTCAGACTCGGTTTCCCTTCGGCTCCGCCTCATCAGCTTAACCTTGCACGTGAACGTAACTCGCCGGTTCATTCTACAAAAGGCACGCCATCACCCCTAGATCGGGCTCTGACTTCTTGTAAGCGCACGGTTTCAGGTTCTTTTTCACTCCGCTCCCGCGGTGCTTTTCACCTTTCCCTCACGGTACTGCTTCACTATCGGTCGCCAGGTAGTATTTAGCCTTGGCAGATGGTCCTGCCGGATTCCCACGGGGTTTCTCGTGTCCCGCGGTACTCAGGATCCGTCTCGGAGAGAGAAGATTTTCAGCTACAGGGTTTTTACCTTCTGTGACGGGCCTTTCCAGACCTCTTCGCTTAATCTTCTCTTTTCTTACTCCATGTGAGACGTCCTACAACCCCTAAGAGCAAGCTCTTAGGTTTGGGCTTCTCCGCTTTCGCTCGCCGCTACTGACGGAATCACTATTGTTTTCTGTTCCTCAGGGTACTTAGATGTTTCAGTTCCCCTGGTGTGCCTCCAACGAGCTATGTATTCACTCGAGGGTAACTACCCATTACGGTAGCTGGGTTTCCCCATTCGGAAATCTCCGGATCAAAGCTCACTTACAGCTCCCCGAAGCATATCGCTGTTCGTCGCGTCCTTCTTCGGCTCCTGGCGCCTAGGCATCCTCCGTGCGCACTTATTAGCTTAACCAATGCTCCGGGATATCGATTCTGTTTCTCCGATGCGCGTTCGTTACTAGGCTCCGTCAAAGACGGCGACCGTAACACTCGTGCATGAGTCGAACAGAATCGATATCCCTCCGCATACAATTGTTGACACTAGTAAGGCAGAGATGATACTAAACTTCTTCTAATTCGCGCTTTACTTCGCTATCCAGTTTTCAAGGTACAAGTCGAGCGATCATAAGATCGTCTCGCTGCGCATCGGGCAGTCAACGTTGTGAAACAACGTGTTGCTAATGTGCATTGGAAAGTCTCATGGTGGAGACTAGCGGGATCGAACCGCTGACCCCCTGCGTGCAAGGCAGGTGCTCTCCCAGCTGAGCTAAGTCCCCATGGGAAGTATTCATTTAAGAAAGATGGTTGGCCTTAGTGGACTCGAACCACCGACCTCACCCTTATCAGGGGTGCGCTCTAACCAGCTGAGCTAAAGGCCAATATTTGCGCCC
The DNA here is from genome assembly GCF_012849095.1 of Cohnella herbarum. Classification (NCBI taxonomy): domain Bacteria; kingdom Bacillati; phylum Bacillota; class Bacilli; order Caryophanales; family Paenibacillaceae; genus Cohnella; species Cohnella herbarum. The sequence continues at coordinate 5,580,178 of NZ_CP051680.1, read as the reverse complement.
GATGCTGCTGGGCCTTCTCGCTTCTCCAACCCTTTAGACAAGGATAAGAAAAGCCCGGCTTGGCGACGTCCTACTCTCCCAGGACCCTGCGGTCCAAGTACCATTGGCGCTGGAGGTCTTAACGGTCGTGTTCGGGATGGGTACGCGTGGAACCCCTCCGCCGTTGCCACCAAACCGG